>CAYLYQ010000123.1:0-1692 GCA_964388105.1 uncultured Acidimicrobiaceae bacterium | reverse complement strand
ACACGGTGAAGGTATCCGCCGAGAATGGCTCCCTCGTCCTGAGCTGACGAACCCCGTCCCGCCCACGCGTGACGAAATCCTCTATTGGAGCCGGGATTTTTTCGGAAAGATCCCGACGTAGCCCAGGAGGAGACGCATGAGCACCACGGCCGTTCGCGATGCGACCCAGGTGAAAACGGGTAGCGGGATCTTCGACCCGATCTGGTCCCGTCCCTGGCTCGGCCTGACGGGAGCCGCGGCCCTGGTCGCAGCCTTCGCTGACATCTCGGCCGCTTTCGCTCCGCGAGGCCCAGTGACGACCCTCCAGGCCTATGGGACCCTGGCCGGCGCCCTCGTTGTCGGTTTGTTGGCAGGGCTGGTCTTTCCCTCCCGGTGGATTCTCCTGCTCGGGCCGGTGGTCTACACGGTTCTGTTCGAGCTCGGCCGCATGGGGCATGTCGGAGCAAGCATTGACGCTCCCTCGTTCGGTTCCACCCTGGAAGTGATCGGGTTCGTCGTCGGCCGGGTGCTTCCGGCGACGGTGACTCTGCTGCCATTGGCGGCTGCCGCCGCCGTCGGGATCCACCTGGCCGCCCGCTTGGGGCACCCGTCGGCTGAGCCGCTCAGGCCGTTGGGGTGGGTGCTGACGATCGTGACCCTGGCCTTCCTGGCCGTCGTGGCCGTCCTCCTGGCCCGACCGGCGAGCACATCTCCGATCTTGGGCAGCGACGGCTCCCCTCCCGACGGAAGTGTGGCTGAGTTGGTCAACATCGACGTCAACGGTTCCTCTCAGGCGCTGATGATCCGTGGACGGAATGCCGACAACCCGATACTTCTCTACCTGGCCGGCGGCCCGGGCGGCACCGATCTCGGGGCCATGCGGCGTGACGTCGGGTTGGAGGCGGATTTCGTGGTCGTGACCTGGGACCAGCGGGGGACAGGCCGGTCTCATCCGTCCATCGAGCCAACGTCGGCCATCACCGTCGATCAGATGGTCGACGACACCATCGCCGTCACCGAGTATCTCAACGATCGGTTCGGAAAGGAGAAGGTCTACCTGGTCGGGCAGTCCTGGGGGAGTGCGCTCGGGGTGCTCGCCGCGCAGGCTCGCCCGGACCTGTACCACGCATTCGTGGGGGTGGGGCAGATGGTCTCCTTCGTGGACACCGACACGATGTTCTGGGAGGACACGATTGCCTGGGCCGAGGCTCGCGGCGACGTCAGATTGGCGGAGCAGCTCAGGTCGAACGGCCCGCCCCCGTACGACGACATCCGCAAGCTCGGAGTGGTGTCATCCACCGAGCATCAGTGGAATCCGTATCCCGAGTTCGACCCGAACAACGAGATGCCGGCGATCCTCTTCGTGCCCGAGTACAGCCTCATCGAGAAGGTGAACGCGTTCCGCGGGTTCTTCGACGTGGTCAGCATCCTCTACCCGCAGCTCGAAGACGTCGACTTCCGGGTCGACGCCCCACGGCTGGAGGTCCCGTACTACATGGTTCTCGGCGAGCACGAGGCCCGAGGGCGCGTCATCCCGGCCAACGAGTGGTTCGAGGTTCTCGAAGCTCCATCGAAGGAGAGACACGTCTTCGCTGGCTCGGGTCACCGCGCCAACTTCGACCGGCCCGGCGAGTTCGCCGAGCTGATGAGATCCGTGTTGTCAGCCAGCCCTTCCGGCTAGTAACGGCGGCTTGGGGTCAGGGTGGTCGAGCC
>CAYLYQ010000122.1:0-1771 GCA_964388105.1 uncultured Acidimicrobiaceae bacterium | reverse complement strand
GGTCAGACCCTGTAGACCTCGACCAGGGTCTTGTTGCGGGAGCCGCGCCGGCGGCCCAGGATGAATGCGGCCGCGATGATGCCCGCCACCACCACGATGCCCCACGCCGCCTTGTCTTTGGCGGCCTGCTGTGTGTCTTCGACCGCACCGACGATCTGCATCGCCTTGGCTTCGATGTCGTCCCTACTGATTGGCACTGGTCGCTCCGATCCTCCAGGCCACCAGGCCGGCGGCTATTGCTGACGCCACGGCGGTCAATCCACGCGCCAGGATCTCCCACCACTCCCCCTCCGGGAGGGCCAACCTGATCCCGAAGTAGGCACCGATGACGAGCAGGAAGGCGCCGGTGGCCATGACCATGGCGCCGCCGATCCCAAGCCCAGCCTGCCGCCCGAGCTTCTTGGCGGGCTCGATCGTCTCCTGGCGCAGGTACTCCTTCGCCATGTCGTACAGCTCGGTGGCGAGCTGTGGGATCTCTTGTGGCCCAGACATCACTGTCGAATCTAACAACCCCTGGACAGACCGCCATCCCAAGTTAGGGTTCCCGACCGGTGGACATGCTCGCCTCGATGCGCTCCCTGGGGCACCGCTACCGGGCTCTGTGGGTCGGACAAGCCCTGGCGCAATTCGGCACCTATGTCGCGTTCTTCAGCATCCCACTGCTCATCGAGTACATCAGCGAGACCGGGAGCACCCTGGAGTACGCCCTCGCGTACGCATTGGAGAACATCCCGATCGTGCTCACCGGCCTGGTGGGAGGCGTCCTCCTCGATCGCTGGCACCTCCGCCCGGTCATCGTGGCGACCCACCTCATCCGGGCCAGCACCTTCTTCTACCTCTCGGCGACGGCCGAAGCCGATCTCCAAGTCGGCACGGTGTTCGCCCTTGCCTTCGTCATCGGGACGATGTCGACGATGTTCGACGGTGCCCTCTACGCCCTGGTGCCGAACCTCGTCCGCAAGGATCAGCTCCCCAGAGCCAACTCCCTCATCACGGCGACCATTCAGGCCAACTTCGCAATCGCTCCCCTCATCGCCGGGATCCTGACGGCGGTCTTCGCCAGCCCCGCTGTCGGCCTCTTCCTCACTGGCCTGCTGTTCGTCGGCGCGGCGATTTCGATGCGAGGGGTGGGCCGCGTCGCCCATCACAGGTCCGCCACCGACACCCGCCGTCCGTTCTTCACCGAGGCAGCGAACGGGATCCGGTACGTGTGGGCGGAGCCACGACTCCGCCTCACCACGATCGCCGCCGCATCCGCCAATCTGGTGATGGGGTTCATCGAAGGAACCTGGCTCGTCCTGTTCCGGGACGTGATCGGGGCCGAAACCCCGACGCAACGGGGCCTTCTTCTCAGCATGATGGGCGTCGGTGGAGTCATCGGCGCTTTCCTCGCTCCATCGTTCTCGAGACGACTCGGGCTCGGCAAGGCGCTCGTGGTGGGCATGGCCATCACCGGCGTGGGCATGTTCGCCTTCATGTTCACCCGGTTCGGTTGGCTCGCCATCATCCTGCAGGTCGTCTGGATGGCCGGTGTCTCGATCGTCAACGTTCCGATTGCCACCGTCCGTCAGGTCTACGCCTCGTCATCGATGCTCGGCCGCGTGATCACAGCGAGCAGGGCGATCGGCTGGGCCACCATCCCGCTGGGCGCTCTGCTGGGCGGGGCCCTGGGCGCGACGGAGTCCACCTACCCATGGGTGGCACGGGCGTTCCCGATCCTGTTGATGGCAACGGCCCTTTGGCTCTTCACCACCGTGATCTGGTCGGACAC
>CAYLYQ010000121.1:0-1785 GCA_964388105.1 uncultured Acidimicrobiaceae bacterium | reverse complement strand
GCTCGGATCGACCGTCGCCACCCGTGGTTCTGGCTGGTGACACGACAATTGGGGGCGGCATCGCGAAGTCGTCCCATTACGCTCTGAGCCCCCATGCGTTGGTCACAAGCCCACATCCCCACTCTTCGTGATGCCCCGGCGGATGCCGAGGCCGTCAGTCACCGCCTCCTGGTGCGGGCCGGCTTCATCCGCCAGCTCGCTGCGGGCTCGTACACCATGCTCCCGCTCGGCCAGCGCACCCGCCTCAAGGTGGAGCGCATCATCCGCGAGGAGATGGACGCCATCGGCGCTCAGGAGCTGATGCTGCCCACCCTTCACCCCGCCGAGATCTGGAAGCAGTCGGGCCGCTACGACCTGATGGGCGACAACCTCTTCCGGCTCAAGGACCGAAAGGACACCGACCACGTCCTCGGCATGACCGAAGAGGAGATCTTCGCCATCCTCGCCACCGAGCTGTCGTCCTACCGCGACCTGCCCCAGATCTGGTACCAGATGCACACCAAGTTCCGCGACGAGCCCCGGCCCAAGTCGGGCCTGCTGCGGGTGCGGGAGTTCACCATGAAGGACTCCTACACCCTGGACATCGACACGGCCGGCCTCGACGTCGGGTTCGAGAAACACCGCGAGGCGTACAAGAGGATCTTCAGCCGCATCGGCCTGTCCGCCGTCGACGTCGAAGCTTCCTCGGGCACGATGGGCGGCTCGGAGTCGGTCGAGTTCATCCAACGCTCCGCCGCGGGTGAGGACTGGATCGTCACCTGTGCCTCCTGCGGGTACCGCGCCAACCTGGAAAAGGCGACTTCCGCGCTCGAGGCCATCGATGACGGGGCCTCCGGCGAGCTGGAGCGGTTCCCCACGCCCGGGCTGCGCACGATCAAGACGCTGGCCGAGGCCCATCCGGACATCGCCGCCCCCGAGAGGCAGATCAAGAGCCTCGTCTACGTCGTCGACGGCGCGCCCACCATCGCCATGCTGCGGGGCGATCACGAGCTCCACGAGCAGAAGCTGATCGACACCACCGGGTCAGCCGACATACGACCCGCCCATGCCGAGGAGATCCGCGACCTGCTCGGGGCCGACCCGGGGAGTCTCGGCGCCGTCGGGGTCGACCACGTCCGGATCATCGCCGACCACGCCCTGTCGGGTCGGCACAACATGACCACCGGCGCCAACGAGGACGACTGGCACTACAAGGGCGTCGATGTCGCGCGGGACATCATCGTGGGGGAGTGGGCCGACCTGCGCACCGTGACCACCGGCGAGGCCTGCGTCACCTGCGGCAACCCCGTCGAGCTGTGGAAGGGGATCGAGGTCGGGCACATCTTCAAACTCGGCACCGACTACTCCAAGGCCTTCGGTGCCTACGTTCAGGACGAGGCCGGCGCCAGCCACCCAATCGTGATGGGCTCCTACGGGATCGGTGTGGAGCGGAACATGGCCGCCGTCGTCGAGGCCAACCACGACGACGCGGGGATCATCTGGCCCGTCTCCGTCGCCCCTTACGAGGTGGTGGTGACGATGGTCCGCCAGGACGACTCCGCCGTTGCCGAGGCGGGGGAGAGGCTGTACGCAGACCTGTTGGCGGCCGGTGTCGATGCCATCCTCGACGACCGGGAAGAGCGGCCCGGCGTCAAGTTCGCCGACGCCGAGCTGGTCGGGTTCCCTTACCGCATCACCGTCGGTCCCAAGGGCGTGGCCTCGGGAGTGGTCGAGCTCACCCCTCGGCGGGGCATGGAGACCGAGGAGGTCTCGCTCGACGAGGTGGTGGCGGTCGTGACCGAGCGG
>CAYLYQ010000120.1:0-1844 GCA_964388105.1 uncultured Acidimicrobiaceae bacterium | reverse complement strand
CTGGCCGAGGGCGTCAGGCGGGGCGACAAGTACCAGACCCTCCTGGGCATCACCGGTTCGGGCAAGTCGGCGACGATCGCCTGGACGATCGAGCAGACCCAGAAGCCGACTCTCGTTCTGGCTCCGAACAAGGCCCTGGCCGCCCAGCTCGCCAACGAGTTCCGGCAGCTGTTCCCGAAGAACCGGGTCGAGTACTTCGTCTCCTACTACGACTACTACCAGCCCGAGGCGTACATCCCCTCCACCGACACCTTCATCGAGAAGGACGCCACGATCAACGACGAGATCGACCGGCTCCGGCACTCGGCGACGGCAGCACTCCTGGTGCGCCGGGACGTGATCATCGTGGCCTCGGTCTCGGCGATCTACGGCTTGGGCTCACCGGAGCAGTACGAGGGCCAGCTGGTCCGGCTGGTGCAGGGCGTCGAGTACCCGCTGTCGGAGGTCGTCAAGCGCCTCGTCAACATCCAGTACGAGCGGAACGACATGAACCTGATCCGAGGCAAGTTCCGCTTGAAGGGCGACACGCTCGAGGTGTTCCCGTCCTACGAGGAGACCATCGTCCGGGTCCAGTTCTGGGGCGACGAGGTGGAGCGGATCATGAAGCTCAACCCCGTCACCGGCGAAGTCATCGAAGACCTCCCCGAGGCCTGGGTGTTCCCGGCGACCCACTACGTCACGGAGCGCGAACGGATGCTGAAGGCGATCGCCGGCATCGAATCTGAGCTCGAGGAGCGGGTCGAAGTGCTGGAGCGCAAGGGAAAGCTGCTCGAAGTCCAGCGCCTGCGGATGCGCACCAACTACGACCTGGAGATGATGCGGGAGGTCGGCTTCTGCTCCGGGATCGAGAACTACTCGCGTCATCTCGACGGCCGGGAGCCGGGGGAGCCCCCTTACACCCTCCTCGACTACTTCCCTGACGACTACCTCACCGTGGTGGACGAGTCCCACGTCACCGTCCCCCAGATCGGCGGCCAGTACGAGGGAGACCGCTCCCGCAAGGAGGTGCTGGTCGAGCACGGGTTCCGTCTCCCGTCGGCCATGGACAACCGGCCGCTGCGATTCGACGAGTGGCTGGAACGGACCAACCAGGTCATCTTCTTGTCGGCGACGCCGTCCGATTTCGAGATCAGTCGCTCCAGCCAGGTGGTGGAACAGATCATCCGCCCCACCGGCCTGGTCGACCCCGAGGTGATGATCCGGCCGACCAAGGGCCAGATCGACGACCTCCTGGGCGAGATCCGGGAGCGGGCCGTCCGCGACCAGCGCGTCCTCGTCACCACCCTGACGAAGAAGATGGCGGAGGACCTCACCGACTACCTGCTGGAGATGGGGATCAGGGCCCGGTACATGCACTCGGAGATCGACACCCTGGAGCGGGTGCAGATCATGAGAGAGCTGCGGCTGGGGGAGTTCGACGTCCTGGTCGGCATCAACCTTCTCCGGGAGGGCCTCGACCTCC
Organism: uncultured Acidimicrobiaceae bacterium; assembly: GCA_964388105.1. GTDB lineage: Bacteria > Actinomycetota > Acidimicrobiia > Spongiisociales > ZC4RG35 > ZC4RG35. The sequence goes on along the minus strand of CAYLYQ010000120.1, from coordinate 382 downwards.
CCGAGGTGTCGCTGGTGGCCATCCTCGACGCCGACAAGGAGGGATTCCTCCGGTCCGAGACCTCTCTGATCCAGATCATCGGCCGCGCCGCCCGAAACGTCGACGGCCAGGTCGTCATGTACGCCGACAACATCACCGAGTCGATGAAGCGGGCCATCCACGAGACCAACCGCCGGCGTCAGGCTCAGGAAGAGTGGAACACTGCCCACGGCATCGATCCGCAAACGGTGCGCAAGAAGGTCTCCGACATCCTCGAATTGGTCCAGTCCTCGGACGCACCCTCGACCGGCCGACGACGACGGGATGTGGAGAAGCGTGCCCCGATAGAACTGGAGGGCGCCGACCTCGCCCGCCTGGTGATGAGTCTCGAAGAGGAGATGCA
>CAYLYQ010000119.1:0-1846 GCA_964388105.1 uncultured Acidimicrobiaceae bacterium | reverse complement strand
GAGAAGGAGCCGGTGGCGCCGCCCGCGCCGGCCGCCCGGGAGGACCGCCCGGGGGAGGAGGTCGAACTGGACCGGCTGCGCGTCCGTGTCGCCGAGAACTTGATCAAGGCGAAGCAGACCGCAGCACACGTCTGGACCTCGGTCGAAGTCGACTACGAGCGCCTGGAGCGCGTGCGCCAGGCGCATCGGGACCGGTTCAAGAAGGCCGAAGGGTTCTCCCTCACCTACCTGCCGTTCATCGCGCGGGCCACGATCGACGCCCTCAAGGCCTACCCCGTGGTCAACAGCTCCTTCTTCCTCGAAGAGAAGAAGGCGGTGTTCCACAAGAAGGTCGACCTGGGCATAGCCATCGACCTCAACCAGGAGGGCCTCGTGGTGGCGCGGGTGCGCAGCGCTGACAGCCTCCGGCTGGTCGGCATCGCCAGGGAGATCAGGGAGCTCGCCGAGAAGGGCCGCAGCGGGAAGCTGAGCATCGACGACCTCACCGGCTCGACGTTCAGCATCACCAACCCCGGCCCCTTCGGTTCGTTCATGTCGGCCCCGATCATCAACGTCCCCAACGTGGCGATCCTGTCCACGGAGACCGTGACGAAGCGGCCCACCGTGATCACCACTCCTGAGGGCCAGGACATGATCGCGATCCGCCATATCGGGTACCTGGGCCTGTCGTGGGATCACAGGGCCTTCGACGGTTCCACCGCGGTGCTGTTCTTGCAGAGGATCAAGGAGAACATCGAGACCTGGGACTGGGAGCAAGAGCTGGCGTGACCCTTCTCCGCACCAGATGGCTCGGGAAGCTTCCTTACGAGGAGGCCTGGGACCTGCAGCGCGCGTTCCACGAGGGGGTGGCGAAGGGTCGCACTCCGGACGACTACCTGCTCCTCGTCGAGCACCCGCCGGTGTTCACCGTCGGCCGAAACGGCCACGACGCCAACCTCCTCCAACCCGAGCTGGCGGTAGGTCGCGGAGCCGAGGTGTTCCACGTCGACCGCGGTGGTGACATCACCTTCCACGGGCCGGGACAGCTGGTCGGGTACCCGATCGTCAGGCTGGCCGATCCCAAGCAGATCGTGCCTTACGTCCGAAAGCTGGAAGAGACCCTGATCCGGGTTCTCGCCGACTTCGGGGTGGAGTCGTGGAGGGAGGCCGGTGCGACCGGTGTGTGGACTGCGCAGGGAAAGGTCGCCGCGATCGGCGTACGGGTGTCCCGCAAAGCCACGATGCACGGCTTCGCCCTCAACCTGCACCCCGACATGTCGTGGTTCGGGATGATGAACCCCTGTGGCATCACCGACCGCCCGGTCACCAGCGTGAGCGAGTTGCTCGGGCGCAAGGTCACGTTGGAGGAGGCGGTGGAGGTCGTCATCCCCAGGTTCGCCGAGGTGTTCGAATACGCCGAGACCGAGACCCAGCTCGGTGCCTTCGCGCGCAGCCAGGGACGGGAGCACTCCTATGAGGTTGACCGCTTGCTTGCGGAAGGGACCTTCTCGGCGGACAAGCGCGGGCTCGAGCCGGTGTTGATCAACGGACGTCTCCCGGGCGAGCCGCCGCGGCCCGAGTGGATGAGGGTGACGGCGAAGACCGACGGTGACTACCTCGAGCTGAAGAAGCTGATGCGGGGTCTGGACCTCCACACCGTTTGCGAGGAGGCGAAGTGCCCCAACATCTACGAGTGCTGGGGCATGGGCACGGCGACTCTGATGATCCTGGGGGACAAGTGCACCAGGGCCTGCAGCTTCTGCAACGTGACCACCGGCAAGCCGACGGAGTTCGACGTCCTCGAGCCCTTCCGCGCCGCCGACGCCATCGCCACGATGGGCCTGTCCCATGCCGTGATCACTTCGGT
>CAYLYQ010000118.1:0-1907 GCA_964388105.1 uncultured Acidimicrobiaceae bacterium | reverse complement strand
TAAGGACCTGGTGGGGTTCATAGCCCCGTGGAGGTTCGAGTCCTCTCTCCGACACAACTTTCGTCCCTGCCACTCCGTTCGGAGTGGCGCCGTATCGACAGACGCGCCCAGGCAGAGCACCTGGTGGGGTTCATAGCCCCGTGGAGGTTCGAGTCCTCTCTCCGACACAACTTTCGTCCCTGCCACTCCGTTCGGAGTGGCGCCGTATCGACAGACGCGCCCAGGCAGAGCACCTGGTGGGGTTCATAGCCCCGTGGAGGTTCGAGTCCTCTCTCCGACACTCGACTCAACTACACGCGGCCGGGATTCGACGACGACCCGGCCGTCTTGGTGGTAGGTGATGTCGATCCCCATCTCGGCGTAGACGTTGGCCTTGTCTGCCGGGTCGGCGGCGGCGAGGGTGGCGGTGATGTCCTGGAGGCTGGCGACGAGGGCCTTGATGTCCTCGGCGGTGAGCCTTGTGGTGGGGGTCCGGTCGAGGAGGGTTTCGAGGCGGCGGCGCTCCTGGCTGGTCTCGGCGATCCACTTGCCGACGGTGACGGCAGCTTCAGGTTCGGTGCGGACGATCGTGCGGTAGCTGTCGAGCTCCTGGTCGAGTGTGCGGATCCGCTCCCGGATCTGGCGCTCCTGCGCCTGCTCGTCGGAGTCGGGTTGGGCGGCGTCGGCGAGCTTGGCGCACGTGTCGTCGAGGTGCTCGTCGGTGAACAGCTCGGCCACCCAGTCGTCGAGTCTGGGCACGATGCTGTCCTCGCGGACATAGATCGTCACCGGATGATCACGCTGGTTGGCGGGGTCGTCGCGGTGGATCTGGCACCGGTAGTAGGGGCGGTCGTGATTCCAGGTTCCCTCCATGCGGCGTCCGCAGAGGCCGCATGAGAGTCGGCCGGCGAGCACGTACTGACGACCGGTCTTCGGGGTGCGGGTGTAGCGACGCCTGTTGGTGCGGAACCGGGCCTGGACGGCCTCCCAGTCCTCCCGGGTGACCAGCGCCTCGTGGCTCGGTTCCTCGGACCAGACCCACTCGGAGGGATCGTTCCATCGCATGCGTGTCTGGTGGCCAAGACCGACATCGTTGACGTCGATGAGGACCTCGTCCCGGCGCTGTTTGTTCCACACCTGGTAGCCGGTGTATCGAGGGTTCTCGAGGATCGACCGCACCGCGGTGAACCTCCACTCGGGACCGTTCGCGAGCCGATGCCGGTTGCGAGCGGGGTCGGAGGCGGAAGGGGAGAGGATCCCGTCGGCGGTGAGGCCAGTGGCGATGGCTCGTAGTCCGCTGCCACCGAGGAACTCACGGAAGATGCGGCGGACTACCGGAGCCGTGGCCGGGTTGGGTTCGAGCTGCTTGGCGCGCTGCCCGGCCGCGGCCTTGGCGGGATTGGGATGCGGGCCGGTATCGGCGAGCTGGTAGCCGTACGGTGGCCGGCCACCGAGGAACCGGCCTTCCATCGCCGCCTGGGCGGCCATGGCAGAGCGGACTCGGGTCTTGATCCGGTTGCGCTCACCTTTGCTCATGCCGCCATAGAGGCTCATCACTATCTCGTGAGCATCGGAACCGGGATCAATGGCGCCACCCACCTCGGGTACCCACAACTCCACCGAATAGTGGACAAACACGGGGAAGGTGAGCCCAAACTGGTTGCCGTAGAAGGCCCGCTGCGGCTCACCGATGACCACGGCGTCGAAGTCGCGGCTTGAGTCGCCGACCGTCTCGAGGAGCTTGGCTGCCTCAGGTCGGCGTGACCAAGGGAGAGACCGTGATTGTCCGACGTCGAAGAACTCGGCGACGATCTCGCCGCCGGCGGGCTCGATGAGTTGCCGCGCCCGAGTGATTTGCCAGTTGCGCGAAGCGTTCGGATCCTGCTGGTCCTCGGTACTCACCCGACCGTAGAAGGCGAAACGCATCT
>CAYLYQ010000117.1:0-1951 GCA_964388105.1 uncultured Acidimicrobiaceae bacterium | reverse complement strand
AGTGGGGATACCAGATCTACCACCACCCCAACCACGGACGAATCCGATTCCGACGCCCACCCGGCCAAGCACCCTGAGGGCAGCTCGAACCCGCCGGGCCTCACGACATCTTGGAGCGCATCTCGGCGATCTCGCCTTGCCAGGCGTTCCAGAACAACACGGGCTTGAACCCCATCTCGACGTTGATCGCGAGCATCGCCTCGTTCGAGCCTGCGTTCCACGTGTCGATCCACTTCACCGTGGGTTGTTCGCGCGCCAGGCGCTTGATCATCTCCGCCTTGACCCAGCGACCCAGTCCGAGTCTCCGATGCTCCGGGTCGACTCCGGTGTCGTGCTGTTGGGCCCGCACCGGGAAGAGGGGATGGAAGAACAGGTCGGTGAAGCCGCCGAACACCCCCGTCGGCCGGTGAAGGGCGCCGGCTGCGATGTAGACGTCGCCACCGGCGGCAATTGCCTCCTCCTCGAGGCGCCACTTCTCGGGCGTCATGCTGAAGTCGGCAAGCTCCAGATCCTCGAGGGGGGCAGTGTTCATCGCGAGCTTGACGGCGCACCATGCTTCGAGGTACTCGTCGGGGACCGATCCTTCGAAGTGCAGCACCTCGTACTCGGACGCCCGCTCCCCCGCCCGCTCAATCCACCGTTCCATCAGGTCCCAGTCGACATCGGCGAGATAGAGGCGGCTCTGCTTGTCGCCCAGCGACTTCTTCATGCCCCATCGCTCCAGGGCGGCCTCCCAGGGCATGCCGTCCACAACGTCGAGGATCAGCTTCTCGACTCCTTCGGCCGCCAGTGACTCCATGGCGAAGCTGAGGAGCGTCTTGCCGATCCCCTTTCTCCGATGATCGGGGTGGACTCGCACCAGTGCGAACGAATTGGTCGGATCGTCCTGCGGCCAGCGCACAGTGAGCAGATAGGCCGCCACATCCCCGGCGTCGACGAAGTAGTAACGCTTGGCGATCTCGTGTGGGGTCGACGGCTGGCGCCATTCGGCGACGCGGTACTCGAATGGAGCCGGTTCGTCGTCCGGAAGAGCTTCGGCCTCGACCGCGCTGATGATCTCGTGGAGGCTCAGGAGGACCTCCTCAGGCGCGGAGTGCACGTCGAATTCGTGAATGTCGGTCATGGGGTTGTCCCGAGTGGGGCGATGGGAGGCTAGAGGAGGTCCCGACGCTTCTGCGTGGGATTATTCAGCCGGAGTCGACGGTCGTCGTCGTGGAGGATGTGTCGGGGACTGGGATGGAATCGAGGCCCCCGTTGGCGCCCCACCAGGCGGCCAAGAAAATCGCCAGGACGACGAGACCCTTGAGGAATGTGCTGCCTGAGACGGAGGAGTCGCCCTCGAAGGTCACGATCCGATCACGCCGGCCAGCGTAGTGGCGAGCTCAGGTCTTTCCGGCCTTCAGCCTTCGGAATCGGCCGGCCCATCGGAGGCCGCTGCCGGCTCTTGGGCGATGGGGGATTCCGCCCGGAACATGCCCCGGTCGGCCAGCACCGGGATCACCTGATCGGTGATCTCGCGAGCCTTCTCGTCACCGAACCTGGCCCCGAGCTTGGTCTCCATGCGCTCCCTGGCCTCCGACTCGGTGAGACCGGCGTACTCCTCCTTCTTGGAGACGAGGAAACGCCCCGCCGCCGCCAGGATCCCGGCGAAGACCGCCAGCTTGAACAGGAATCGGAACGGTCGTCTGCCTTCGTCGCTCTTGGAACCCATTGACTACCTCCGCGCAGAACTGTAGCGAGACCACGGTGGCGGATTTTTCGCGCTTCGCGTGACGGGCCTTCCCCCGTCCGTCGCCGGCGCGTAGGTTCGCATCATGACCCGGGTCGCTGTGGCGCTGGCCGTGGTGATCGCTTTGGCCGCCGGTGTCTGGATGCTCTGGCCCGACGGCGAGCGAACTCCCTCGACTACGACCACCCTGCCCATCGCGGCGTCTTCGAGTACCACCTCCAC
>CAYLYQ010000116.1:0-2012 GCA_964388105.1 uncultured Acidimicrobiaceae bacterium | reverse complement strand
TCGGTCAACTCCGACGACCCGTCGTACTTCGGCGGCTATGTCGGTGACAACTACCAGGGCCTTGTCGAAGCGTTCGGCTTCGGCGACGAGGAGTTGCGGGCATTGGCCCGCAACTCCATCGAGTCGTCGTTCCTCCCCCCTGACCGCAGGGCGGAGCTGCTGGGAGTTCTTTCCCGGTAGGCGTCAGCCGGCGAGGAGCTTCTCCAGGGCGTCGAGCTGCGACTTGTAGCCCCACTTCATCCCGAAGGCGGCGAGCTTGGCCTTGGGGCCGATCTGGGTGATGGTGACATGGAGCCTCACCTGGGTCCCGTCGCCTTCCCGGGTCAGGGTGACGTCATTGGTGTGGTGGATGGTCGTCCCTTCCTCGTCGCCCACTTGCCATGAGCGGGCGTCGTAGGTCAGGCCGCTCGTCTCGTCGATGCGGGTGAACTCACCCTCCATCGGCCAGCGCGTCCCCTGATACTTGCCCATCTCCTCAGTGGCCTCGGTCACGATGTAGATCCGGCCGCCGACGCGGAGGTCGACCTCGCACTCGGGGACCGTGGTCTTGTCGGGTCCCCACCACTGGCGGAGACGATCGGCTTCCGTCCAGGCCTTCCAGACGGCTTCAACCGGGGCGGCATAGGACCGCTCGAGGACGATTTCCTTCTTCTTCTTGAGTAGTGAGATCACTTGTCATCCTTCTCTTCGAGATAGTGGCCGAGTGAGTCGAGTCGGGCCTCCCAGAGGGCCTCGAACGACTCCACCCAATCGCCGATCTGTTCGAACGCCTCTGCGTCCAGGTGATAGATCCGGTGCCGGGCCTCGGGCCTGACCCCGACCAGCCCGGCCTCAGCCAGCACCTTCAGATGCTTCGACACCTGGGGCTGGCGGATACCGAGCCGCTCGGCGATCTCGCCGACCGCATGCGGCCGGAGCCGCAGCAGTTCGACGATCCGCAGCCGGCCCGGCTCACCCAGAGCGCTGAAGATCGCTGCTTCCACGGTCTCAGGTAAGCACGACGATGTATTCCTGTCAAGGAATATATGGGAAGTGTGCCACGGAGCAGAGATGAGAGAGTGGTGCTTGACATTTGTCGGGGGTGGTTGGTAGTATCGAACACATGTTCGACACGGATAGGGTCGGACTCGGAGCGGGGGAGTCGTCCGAAGCACCTTTTGACAGTCCGTCCGGTACACCGTCGGAGACGATGGTGGCGTGGGTGGAACACGGTTACGGGCTGGTGGAAGCCTCCAAGGCTCATGCCCGCCAGATCTCTGAGCATCAGGCCGGGTTCTATGCGTGTATCGCAGAACTGATGGCCGTGTTCTCCGGTGACCGGGACCTGGTGGCTGCCGAACTCGCTGCGGCTCATCGTCTCACTCGTCGTGCGTCGGAGACAGAAGTCGACCTGGCGATGGACCTGGTCCGGTTCCCCGAAGTGTTCACTGCTCTCGAAACCGGTGCGATCGGTCTTCGTAAGGTCCGGATCCTCATCGACGGAGTGGCTGCGTTGCCCACTGCGACGGCTGCTGATCTGATCGGCCGGATCCTCCCCGAGGCATCCGGGTTGACCACGGGGCAACTCCATGCCCGGCTCCGCAAACTCCGGCTCACTCTCACCCCGGTTGAAGCCGCCGAAGAGCACGCCGCCGGTTTGGACGACCGCAAAGTGGTGGTCGACACCAACCCCGACGGGACCGCCAACCTGTGCGCCTACAACATCGACCCCGCCACCGCCATGGCCATCCGGGACCGGATCGGACACCTCGCCCGACGAGCCAAAACCAGACACGACACCCGCACCCCCGACCAGATCCGAGCCGACGTGCTCTGCGACCTCCTCCTCAGATCAGACGGGGCAGGGAGACGGGCCACCGTCAACCTGGTCGTCGACCTCGCCACCCTCGCCGAACTCACCGACAACCCCGCCCACATCCCCGGCTACGGACCCGTCGCCGCCGAAATCGCCCGCAAGATCGCCGATACCCAAGCCCACTGTCGGTGGGAATACACCATCACCGACAACGGCA
>CAYLYQ010000115.1:0-2078 GCA_964388105.1 uncultured Acidimicrobiaceae bacterium | reverse complement strand
ACCAGTCGCTCGGGTTCTTCAACACCGGCCCCCTCGACGGCAGCGACCCGGTCGGAATCCTCTGGCACATAGACCAGATCGTCGACTCGGGGGTCGTGTGGGTGAACTCGGCGGGCAACTACCGCCGGCAGCACTGGCTGGGCACCTGGACCAGCGGCACCGGTGGCCGCCTCGACTTCGACTCCGGGCCCACCCTGAACCAGGAGATCACGATCTCCCAGGTGTTCGCCGGGCAGAAGGTATACCTGCGCTGGGACGATTGGCCGGTCTCGGACATCGACCTCGACCTCTTCCTCCTCGACGGGGGGATCGAGCAGGACTCGTCGACCCAGAAGCAGCGTGGCAGCGAGCTCCCTCTGGAGGAGGTGACCGTACCGTACGGCGGCACCTTCACCATCGAGGTCCGTCTGGGGTCGGACGAGAGCGCGGCGTCGATACCCCCGACCATGAAGATCGACATCTTCGCTCCCGGGACCGACATCGAGGCCGCCCTGCAGGTGCAGGAGTCGAGCATCAACGACGCCGCCGCCCTCAGCCGGGTGCTGGCGGCAGGGGCGGTGGACCGCGGCACCGGGCTCCAGGAGGCGTTCTCCTCCGAGGGGCCCACCTGGGATGGGCGGACCAAGCCCGACCTCACCGGCTACGACGGGGTGTCCACGATGCAGTACCTGTTCGGGTTCTACGGCACCTCGGCCGCCGCCCCGCACGCCGCCGGGGCGGCCGTCCTGGTGCGCTCGGCGTTCCCGTGCCTCTCCGAGTCCGAGACCCGGGCCCTCCTCGCCTCGCTCGTCACCGACGCCGGTGATCCCGGGACCGACAACGAGTACGGCACCGGGATCATCACCCTGGGCGACCCCGGCTCGGTGGCGTCGTCGTGCGTGATGCGCCGGCACGCCGGAGGGGACCGCTTCGACACGGCGGCGAGGGTGTCGCGCGCCGTGTTCCCCGGCGGGGCATCCACGGTGATCGTCGCCACCGGGAGGGACTTCCCCGACGCCCTCTCCGGGGCCGCAGCGGCTGCCCGCTTCGGGGCACCGATCCTCCTGGTCGAAACCGACTCGATCCCGGGATCCACGACGGCCGAGCTCGCCCGACTCTCCCCCGACGACATCCTGATCCTCGGCGGGACCGCAGCCGTGTCGGCGAGCGTGCAGACGGCCCTCGCCGGCTACTCCACCAACCCGCCGCAGCGCATCGGAGGGAGCAACCGCTATCACACCGCCGCCTTGATCAGCCAGGCGGCGTACCCCGACCCGGGCCCGGTGACCACGGTGTTCGTCGCCACCGGGACCGGCTTCGCCGACGCCCTCGCCGGCGGCCCCGCCGCCGCCCACCTCGACGCCCCGCTCCTACTCACCCGCCCCGATTCGCTTCCGTCGGAGACGATCGCCGAGCTGAACCGCCTGCAGCCGGACACGATCGTGATCCTCGGGGGGACCGCCGCCGTGTCCACCTCGGTGGAGACCGCCCTTGCCGCCTACGCCACCAATCCTCCGGTGCGCCGCGGCGGCAGCAACCGCTATGACACCGCCCGGCTGATCGGCGAGTACGCCTTCCCCGGCGGCTCCACACCGCTGCACGTGTACGTGGCCACCGGCACCAACTACCCGGATGCCCTGGCCGGCGCCGCCGCCGCCGCCAACCAGGGCGCCTCCCTGGTGATCACCGACCCGACGGCGCTCTCCGGCCCGGCGCGCACCGAGATCGTCCGGATCGCCCCGGAGGCGATCACCATCCTCGGAGGCTCCGGCGCCGTGGAAGTGGCCGTTCAGGTCGAGCTGCAGACCCTGATGCACTGACTCGGAAGGGCATCCCCCGACTCGATCGACGGGGCACAACTTCGGAGATGGGGCATCCTGGTGACTCAAGGCGCCTGGCGTCTGCTGCCGATGGAGACTTGATGCCACGTCACCAGATCGAACGAGCCCTGTCCCGGGGCCTGCTGGCCGCGCTGCTGCTGGCGACGGCCGTGGCGGCGCCGGCCGCCGCCCACCACGGGCCGCCCTATCCGAGCGGCCCCGATCACGAGCACGGCGAGATGGTTCAGTACCCGATGGTGTTCCCGGTGGACGGGCCGA
>CAYLYQ010000114.1:0-2304 GCA_964388105.1 uncultured Acidimicrobiaceae bacterium | reverse complement strand
CCCGGCGATTGCCTCCGTCCGGCCTAGCCTCGGCTCCGGTGACGATCCACTCCGACCACCCGTTCTTGCCCGATCCCGAAGACAGGGACCCGCTTCGCCGGTTTCGAAGCCGGCTCCCGGTTCCGGTGACCATCGTCACGGCAGGCACCGCCGACGCGATGGCGGGTCTGACCGTGTCCTCGGTCTTGGTCTTGGAGGGTGAACCCGGGGAGGTCGTGCTCCTGGTCAATCCCGACAGCGACCTCTGGGAAGCCATCACCGACACCGGCGGGCTCGTCGTGCACGCATGCCAGCCGAGCCATCGGGGCATGGCCGAGGTCTTCGCGGGACGGCAGCCGAGTCCGGGCGGTGTGTTCGCCGGACGGGCGGTCACAGTGAGCCGCTGGGGGCCGGTCCTCACGGAGATCCCGGACTGGCTGGGAGTGAGCGTCACTTCAGCCGACCCCGTCGGGTGGTCGGGTCTCGTTAGAGGACAAATCGAGCATGTCGAAGTCGGAGGGTCCGCCGACCCCCTGGTGTACTTCCGGGGCCGTTACCGCACCCTGGACTGAGGCCTGTCAGCCAAGAGCAGGGTCGGACCATCTTGCGGCTTCGCCGGTCGGGGTTAGCTTGGCCTCACCTCCCATGTCCCAGATCCGAAGGTCCGCATTGATCATGTCGCTGTCCGCGTCTTTGTTCGCGGCGACGCTTCCGGCCGCAGCGGCGCTCCCACCTGGCGGGACGTTCCTCGACGACAACGGTTCGATGTTCGAGGGGGCGATCGAGGCGGTGGCGGCGGAAGGAATCACGCGGGGGTGTAACCCGCCGGGCAACGACCTCTTCTGCCCCAAGCAGCACGTGACCCGGGGCCAGATGGCCGCCTTCCTGGTGCGCGCCCTCGGACTTGCCGCGAACGGCCCTCAGACCTTCGTCGATGTGCCCCCTGACCACATCTTCCACGCCGAGATTCGGGGGCTCGCGGCAGCCGGCATCACCAAGGGGTGCAACCCGGCCCAGGGGAACACGAGGTACTGCCCGGATCGGGCGGTCACGCGCGCCGAGATGGCCGCCTTCTTGGTGCGAGCCAGGGGCCTGACCGCGACCTCCGCCATCTCGTTCGCGGATGTCCCACCAGGTCACCTCTTCCATTCCGAGATCAATCGTCTCGCCACCGCCGGCATCACGTTCGGATGCGGAGGAGGGCGCTTCTGCCCTGATCGCCCCGTCCTCAGAGAGGAGATGGCCGCCTTCCTGCAGCGCGCCCTCGGCCTGCCGGAGTTGGTGCCCCCACCCGCGACCGCGGGCAACCCGACCGGGAACTCTCCGATCCCGCCCGAGGCCGCAGCAGCCGACACTTCACAGCCGGACCGTGTCATCGGAGACGGCACCCCGGGAAGTTGCACCTCGGCGGCGGTCGTCGCCGCGGTCGCCCAGGGAGGCGTCATCGTCTTCGACTGTGGTCCCAACCCGGTCACCATCCCGATGGTCTCCACGGCCCGCGTGTTCAACAACCGCCCCAATGTGGTTCTCGATGGCCGCGGGCTGGTCACGCTCGACGGGCTGGGCCAGAGACGCATCCTCTACATGAACACATGTGATCCGGATCTCGTCTGGACGACGCCCCACTGCCAGAACCAGGACCACCCCACGCTCACGGTGCAGAACCTGACCTTCGTCAACGGACGGTCATCGGGCGGGGGGACCCAAGACGGGGGCGGCGCCATCTTCGTCCGCGGAGGGCGGTTCAAGGTGGTCAGCTCCCAGTTCTACTCCAATCGCTGCTCGCCGACCGGCCCTGATGTCGGCGGCGCGGCGCTGCAGGTGTTCTCCCAGTATCAAGGGCGGCCGGTGTACGTGGTCAACAGCACCTTCGGAGGCCCCGGCGACCTTCGCAACGAGTGCTCCAACGGAGGCGGCATCTCCAGCATCGGGGTCTCGTGGACGATCATCAACAGCTGGTTTCGTGACAACCGGGCGATCGGCTGGGGCGCCAATCCGGCGGAGAGCGGCACGCCCGGCGGGGGCAACGGCGGCGCCATCTACAACGACGGCAACGAGATGACCCTCCGAGTCGAGGGGACCCGGATCGAGGGGAACCGCTCCAACGGTGAAGGCGGCAGCGCCATCTTCTTCGTCAGCAACAACAGGACTGGCAACGTCGACATCGTCGATTCCGTGATCCGCAACAACACGGGTGACGGCTTCTCGACCCACCCCAGCATCTTCTTCCTCGGCTACCGGATCACATTCTCCGGCTCGGTTGTCGAGTAAGGGTCAGAACGTGTAGCGGAGGATGGCCGCCAGGTCGCCCTCTCCCGGGACGTC
>CAYLYQ010000113.1:0-2384 GCA_964388105.1 uncultured Acidimicrobiaceae bacterium | reverse complement strand
CGACTACGGCATCGGCTGTGGCGACGACAGCTCGGTCAGCATCAGTTTCAGCAGCGACGCTGATTGGAACTTGACTGCCTTCGGTGGCCCCGACAACGGGAAGACCCTCAGAGCCGCTGTCGAAGAGGGCCGCAACATGTGGGTGGGGTCGGAGATCGAGCATTGGAGCGGTGGCGCCGCTCTGGGAGGCGGCTCGCCGTCAACGAAGATGGAGATCAGTGGTTGGATCACCAGCTCGGCTCTCACTGATTGCGATACCGACACCATCCATTTCGATGCCGATGATGTTCCCCTGTTTCGGAACGGCTCGCTAGTTCTCAGCGGTCTCGCAGCCCATGAGTGGGGGCATGTCTGGGGCCTCGGGCATGCCGGCCGGTACGACTCCCACGGCGGTGGGGCACCCACTATGAGCACGTGTTGGGGGAACTTCACCGAACAGCGCGGGATCAGCCAGGATGACAGCGCGGGGATTCAGTATCAGACCAACAAGTCCGGCTCATTCGGCGCGGCGACCGCCAACCCTTCCTTTGAGGAAGGGTTGAAATGGTGGGGCTTCCAGGACGTGAGTCTGAAGACCATATTTCCATCGGGAGGTCAGGACGGTTCTCCCAGCTACCTCCGATTCGCCGGCCCTTCGTCGAGTACGGCGATCTTCTCGACCTCGAGACTGACCGACTTCTTTGACGGCGATCAGATCGGCGCCGACATCAAGGGCCGGGCCAATTACAAGCGAGCCGCCAATGCATCCGGTCATGTGCTGGTGGTAGCCAAGTGGCGTCATATCGACTACCAAGGCAGCGCTAAGGACTGGACCTGCCAACTCGATCCTTCGACGCTGAACCAGGCAGCCAGCATCGGCAGCTTCGAGTTCCAGGTGATGAAGATCTGCTACCCCTCAACATCCTGGGCCTACTGCACGACGCCCGATGGAAACGTGGTGTCCAATGACAGCGCTGGCGCTACCCCGGAGGGTGTCGACGTCAGGATTGTGGTCTACAACCGGATGACGGTCATGAGCGGCACCGAGTACACGTCCGTGGACGTCGATCGGACCCGCGCCCTGGTGATACGGAGCTAGGCATGGGAACCCGGACACTCATGGTTGCAGGGCTCGTCTTCGGGTGTGTCTTGACAGCGTGCACCGGCAGGACGCCAGACGTCCTCCACGTGGGTCGAAGTCTGGTAGCCACGATCACGGTAGTGGCCGAGGTTGCTCCCGACGTCGGGTGGGATGGGGCATCGGGGCTTGAGGTCGAGGTCCTCGATGTGCATTGGATCGGCCATCCGGCGCCTGCCGTCCTTGAAACCCCCGAGGTGCAAACCGGAGAGCGTCTTCTTGTCCTGCGTCCGCCCAAGCATGACTACCAGGTCGGGGAGACTTATGTCGCCTCGTTCGACTATGGGCCCGAAGGGTTCGGCTACCAGTGGTGGACTAACACAGGAGTCGATAGCGACGGTGGGGTTGTACAAGGACGTTTGAAGAAGGGTGTAGCCGAGGAGGCGTTGACAGTCGCCGATGAAGCGGATGGAGACAGAGACAGCGCCGCCGATCTGCTCAGCTCCCTGGCAGCCGAATGGGAGGCGTTTCTCAACGCCAGGGATGCACGGGGGTCAGAGGAGGGGTTGCCCTTAGGACCCATGCTGAAGGCGATGTACCGGGCTGCCGGAGTCGAGATCGACGCCACGGTCTCGGTCGAGTCGGTGGCAGAGGAGTACTTGGCCAGGCCGGCAAATCAGCGTGTGTTGCCGACCGAGCTGGCGGAGGACCTGCAGTTTGCAGCTCTAATCGAGGGATCTCTCGGCGTCGACCTGGTGCAGATGGAAGGCTTAGTGCTGCACGACGATCGAGTTGAGGAGGGGTCGACCATCGCTCTCTGGTTCGAGGAGGTGGGCAGAACCGCGGAGTCATTCGTCGATTCAGCGACCGGAGTCACCGTTCTTCGGACCACCGTCCCAGCACGCCTTTCCTTCGAGTTGGTCGCCTTCTCGCATAACCTGGTTCCGGCTCCGGGCGAGCCCCGACTATGGGATCTGAATCTTGGCTCTGTGGACGGACCAGAGTTCGATCTGCGCCCTGGGAGCCCAGCCGAGACCATGTATCTCGTCGTTGACATTCGTGGTTCCACACCCCAGGCCCTCGTGCTCGATGAAGCGGACTATCTGGAACTGATCGCAAAAATGGAAGGCGTGCTCAACCGTGGGGATGGCGGAGTGGGTGGAGAACTCGGGGAGTAGCCATCGAGCGGCCTGCCGAACTGAAGCCGGTACTCAAACGCCGCCGCGACTAATGAGGCCTACGGCACTCGGAGCGTGGACATATCCGTAGCCTACGTGGTGGACCTTCTCGCCCCCGTTTCTCCGGATGTAGGCCCCGTTGTTGCGTT
>CAYLYQ010000112.1:0-2469 GCA_964388105.1 uncultured Acidimicrobiaceae bacterium | reverse complement strand
GCGTTCAGGATTTCTCCCCCAGTGGGGGAGTCCCCCGTAGGGGGGAGGGGGCGCGAGCGAAGCGAGCCCAAAGAGCCCAAAGAGCCCACTTTTCGCGACTCAGCCGGCTTTTTCGCGTTCTGAGCCCAACGCGAAAAACATCCAGGCCCAGGACTTCGCATCCGCTCCGCCGTGGTCTAAGTTGCCGGAGCTTCCCCGCTGGAGAGCGGATCACTTCCCCCCGGCGGGGATTTGCGCGTCTTGAGGCCGCCGGGATCTGTCCCAGGCAGCGAGTTTGATGGAGGGACATGACAACGCACCAGACCGAAATGAGGCCCGGGTACCGGAACCCGCCTCACTCCCGAGAGGCCGAAGAGTCCGTGATCGGCGCCGTTCTCCTCTCCGAGGAGGCGGTCAACGAAGTCATGGACCGCATCCATCCGGAGGACTTCTACGTTCCCGCACATCAGGCTGTCTTCGAATCGATCCGTGACCTGTTCAACTCCAACCAGCCGATCGACGCCGTCACCGTGGCCGAGGAGCTGCGCCGCCGGGGCGAGCTCGACAAGATCGGCGGTGTCGCCTACCTGACCCGTCTCGTCGACATCGTCCCTTCCACCTCCAACGTCGTCTACTACGCCGGCATCGTCGAGGAGCACGCCAAGCGTCGCGAGTTGATCCGCGCCGGGGCGACCATCACCGATTTCGCCTTCGACATCGACGACGACATCACCGACGTCGTCGACCGGTCGGAACAGGCCGTCCTCGGGATCGCCGAGAAGCGGGCGTCCCAGAGCTTGCTCGAGGTCGGGCCGATGTTCAACGAAGTCCTGGAGCAGATGGAGCTGATGGAGCAACGCGGCTCTGACATGATCGGTCTTCCCACCGGGTTCGTCGATCTCGACAAGCTCCTGGCGGGCCTGCGCCCCGCCAACCTCGTGGTGGTGGCGGCCCGCCCCGGCATGGGCAAGAGCTCTCTCGCCCTGGGCGTGGCCATTCACGCCGCCCTCCACAACGAGTCGGTGGCGATCTTCTCCCTCGAGATGTCGCGCGAGGAACTGGTGCAGCGAATCCTGTCCTCGGTGGCGAAGGTCGACTCCAAGAAGCTCCAGACCGGTCAGCTCGGAGACCTGTGGCCGCGGGTGGTGGATGCCGCCGGCAAGATGTATCAGGCCCCGATCTACATCGACGACTCGTCGATGGTCTCCGTGACCGACGTCCGCGCCAAGTGCCGGCGCCTGAAGCGGAAGAATGGGCTGTCATTGGTGGTCATCGACTACCTGCAGCTGATGCAGGCGTCCAACCGGGAGAACCGCCAGCAGGAGATCTCGGAGATCACGAGGAACCTGAAGAACCTGGCTCGTGAGCTCGACGTCCCGATCATCGCGGTGTCCCAGCTCAACCGTTCGCTGGAGTCGAGAGAGGACAAGCGGCCCCGTCTGTCCGACCTCCGGGAGTCGGGCGCCATCGAGCAGGACGCCGACATCGTCATGTTCATCTACCGCCACGAGTACTACCACGAGGAAGACACCGAGAAGCGAGGGATCGCCGAGGTCCACGTCGCCAAGCACAGGTCGGGCCCGCAGGGGACGGTCCAGCTCACCTTCCAGCCCGAGTTCACCCGCTTCGCCAACCTGGGTCGTGACGTCATCTGAGGGGCATGCGGCAACCGTGGTTGCCGCGTGGAGGGGTTGCCACTCGCTCGCAGAGTTCTCTTTCCTGAGGACTCGAGTTGGTGGCTCGAGCCCAAGCATCTCGCGCCACGGAACGTGGCATGACAGCCCGGACCCGCGGTCGACTATACGCGTCCTCGGATGGTCCGTGTCGGGCCGCCTTTCCTACACTCGCCCCCGATGATCTTCTCCGACCGAGACCTCCGCGCACTCATCGACGATGGGAAGCTGATCATCGAGCCCTTCGACCCCCGATCGGTGCAGCCATCCAGCATCGACTTGCGGGTCGGGAACCAGTTCCGCGTGTTCGCCAACAGCCGCTATCCGTACATCGACGTCAAGCAGCGGATGGACGATCTCACCGAGCTCGTCGAGGTCGGCGAGGATGAGCCCTTCATCCTCCACCCGGGCGAGTTCGTCCTGGGGAGCACCCTGGAGCGGGTCGCCCTGCCCGACGACGTGGTGGGCCGCCTGGAGGGCAAGTCCAGCCTGGGTCGCCTGGGGCTCCTCATCCACAGCACCGCCGGCTACGTGGACCCGGGATTCAACGGCTACCTGACTCTCGAACTGTCGAACGTGGCCAACCTCCCCATCACCATCTATCCGGGGATGCGCATCGGCCAGCTCAGCATCTTCCAGATGAGCTCACCGGCCGAGAATCCGTACGGCTCCGGAAAGCTGGGGAGCAAGTACCTGGGCCAGGAAGGCCCCACCCCTTCCCGGTACTACGAGAACTTCCTCGAAGACAGGGATTAGCCCGTTCTGGATTTGTCCGCGCGCCCCCTCCCCGCCTTCGGCGGTACTCCCCCACAAGTGG
>CAYLYQ010000111.1:0-2650 GCA_964388105.1 uncultured Acidimicrobiaceae bacterium | reverse complement strand
TGTGGCGCGTCAAGTCGGATGAGACTCGCGCGACAATCAGGATGAGGAACGGGGATCTGTGGTGGTGTCGCTCGCGGGGTTGATGGTTTACATGTCGCCGCCCTCCGTGGACTCGCTCTTCTTCGAGCTGGGATGAGCCGTGGTGTTCTTCGGGGTGGCCCGTGCCGCGGGGCGGCCGGGGCCGCGCTTGGCTTCGAGGGCGGTGCGGCGGCGGTAGCTCTCGACGTTGAGCTCGAAGAGTGTGCTGTGGTGCACGAGCCGGTCGACGGCAGCCAGCGTCATCGCGGGATCGGGGAAGATCCGGTTCCATTCTCCGAAGGGTTGGTTGGCGGTGACCAGGATCGAGCGGAGCTCATAGCGAGCGCTGATCAGCTCGAAGAGCACGCTGGTCTCGGCTTGGTCCTTGCCGCCGTAGGCGATGTCGTCGAGGATGAGCAGGTCGTATTTGTGGAGCTTGTCGATGGCGGCCTCGAGCGAGAGATCGCGTCGCGCGACTTGCAGCCTCTGGACGAGGTCGGTCGTGCGCGTGAACAGGACCCGCAGGCCCTTTTCGACGAGTGAGAGGCCGATGGCCGCGGCCAAGTGACTCTTGCCCGTTCCGGGGGGCCCGATCAGGATCAGGTTGTGACCTTCGTGAAGCCAGCTGTCGGCCGCGGCCAAGGCGTGGACCTGGGCTTTGGAGATCATGGGCACGGCGGCGAAATCGAAGTTCTCGAGCGTCTTGGCTGGCGGCAGACGGGCCTCGGCGAGGTGACGCTCGATGCGGCGCCGGGCTCGGTCTGCGACCTCATGCTCGGTGAGCGCCGCGAGCAGGCGCGCGGCCGGCCAGCCCTCTTGGTCCGCCCGGCCCGTAAAGGCGGGATAGAGCGACTTGATCGTGGGGAGACGAAGCTCGGTCAGCAGCAGCGCCAGCCGGGCATGATCGATCGAGGCGGTCGTCGTCATGCGCAGTCCTCTTCGTGTGCCCCGGGGAGCAATGCGTCGTAGTCGCGAAGCGTGCCGAGCTGCACGTTGACATGGGGCAAGGATTGGGGATCGGGTGCGAAGCGCGAGCCCAGCCAGTCCAAGTCCGGCAGTCGACCGGCAGCGAGATCCTCGGCCAGGCACTGGGCGAGCTCGGCTTCGCAGCTCCGTTCATGCGCCAGTGCCAACAGGGCCACCATGCGGCGGCACGCGGGACGCTCTCCCAGTTGTTCGAGCAGCGCCTCGAACGTGCGGCGATAGGCCTCTCGGGGGAAGAGCTGATCGCGGTAGACGAGGTGCAAGAGGGCCATGGGCTTGCGCCGCAGGGCGTGGATGACATGGCGGTAGTCGACAACGTGGTCGTGCCGACCGCGACGATCGGCACGTCCACGCGGAAGCACCAGGAGGGCGGTGGCGCCGAGGAAGACCTCGAGCCGATCGTCGTAGAGCCGCACCCGCAAGCGGTGACCGATCAACCGGGACGGGACGCTATAGAAGACCTTGCGCAGGGTGAAGCCACCCGACGTGGTGACGACGACCGAGACCGTCTCGAAGTCATCGGTCCGGCGAGGGGGCAGGGCCGTCAGCACGATGCGTTCTGCTTCGATCCGGGCGTGGTGTCGGCGGTTGCGGCGCGAGACGAGCTCGGCCACGAAGTGGCGGTAGGCGTCGACCGTCTCGAAGTCCCGGGATCCTCGCAGGAGCAGGGCGTCTTCGAGGGCCCGCTTGAGATGGCCGTGGGGTCCCTCGATGGCGCCGTTCTCGTGAGCCACACCGGGGTTGTTGCGACTGGGCGTCATGCCGTAGTGAAGACACAGAGCGTCGTAGCGGCGCGTGAGATCGTCGGCCGCATTCTGGTCGAGGTTGCGGAAAGCGGCCGACAGGCTGTCGCTGCGATGCTCCTTGGGCGCACCCCCGAGCGTCCAGAGGGCGTCCTGCAGGCCGGCGGCCAAAGCCACGAAGCTCTCGCCGCCGAGAACCACATGAGCATGCTCGAAGCCCGAGTAGGCCAGTCGGAAGTGATAGAGACGATGGGGAAGCGCGACCTTCGCGACGGTGATGCCACGATCGGACGTGTCGGTGAAATCCGACAACCCCAGGCGGCCCGGTTCCTGGATCTGGCGGAAGATGACCTCGCGCTCCGGTCCATGGACGGCGCGCCAGGCGCGGACGCGCCGCTCGAGCGTGCGGCGGATGCCCGGCGGTAGCGTCGGGTGGCGACGCAGCAGCTCCTCCAGCAGAGCCACCGGTCGAAGCCCCGGGCTCGCTTCGAGCAGCGGCACGATCTCCGCCTCGAAGATCCCGGCCAGAGGATCGGGGCGGCGTCGGGAGCGCCGCTGCTCCCTTTGCGAGGGGAGTTTCGGATCCTGCTCCAGTCGGTAGGCAGTGGCGGAGCTGAACGAGGCCTTGGCCGCAGCCGCGGCGGGGGAATCGGTTCGACGCAGTCTCATATAGAGCCTCACTTGGTGATCGGTCAGATGGTGGCCCGGCAACGGGTCTCCTCCGTGGCGGAGAAAACCCCCATTGTCGGCGCCCGCCCCGATCCCCGGGCGGCGATCCCCCGTCGGGGTCCCGCCGCTGCGGCCGTCCTGAGCCCGGTCGGGCTACGCCCTCCCGGCCTCAGGACGGCCGCAGCTCATTCTCATCCTGATTGTCGCGCCAGTCTCAGGTTGATTGTCGCGCCGCA
>CAYLYQ010000110.1:0-2680 GCA_964388105.1 uncultured Acidimicrobiaceae bacterium | reverse complement strand
AGCAGACCCTCGATGTGAGGCTCGAGCGAGGACGCGCTCTCCGAAGACTCGAACAGGACGTTTCCGGACTGGATGTAGGTGCGGACCGCCTCCAACCCACCGTCCTCGAAGGTCTCCCGGAGGTCGGCCATGGGGACCCTGTTCTTCCCGCCGACGTTGATGCCGCGAAGCAAGGCGACGTACTCACCGACCATGCCGACACCGTACCTGGCCCCGCCGGCGCTACTCCTCGCCGATGTCCTCGTTCCAGAGATCGGGGTTGGCGGCGATGAACGACTCCATCAACTCGACGCACTCCGGGTCGTCGAGCACTTCGACGGCCACGCCCCGGCTGCGCAGCAGGTCCTCGGCGCCGAGAAAGGTCCGGTTCTCACCGATGACCACCCTGGGGATCCCGTAGAGAAGGATCGCTCCGGTGCACATGTCACACGGGGACAGAGTCGTGAAGATGGTGGCCTGGCGGTAGTCGGACGCCGGAAGCCGACCGGCGTTCTCGAGAGCGTCCATCTCCCCGTGAAGGATCGCAGAGCCCTGCTGCACCCGCCGGTTGTGGCCTCTGCCGACCACGACACCGTCGATCACCAGGGCCGAACCGATCGGAATGCCGCCCTCGGCCAGGCCCGCCCTCGCCTCCTCGACCGCAGCCTCGAATCCAGTCACCACGAAGACGGTACCCGCCGTTGCCGCAGCGAACGTCGGGCTCAGCGAAGATCTGAAAGGCATGGACAACGGGAACCGGCTCAGCGCGCTGGCCCTGGCCGCCTTCTCCGGTGCCACCCTTCTGGGGGGCGCCAACTTCCTCGCGGTGCGCTTCAGCAACCAGGACCTGGAACCTTTTTGGGGGGCGGGCCTCAGGTTCGCCATCGCAGGCCTCATCTTCGTGGCCATCGCCCTCGGCTTGGGGCTGCCTTGGCCGCGCGGCCGACAGCTGCTCGACACCATCGTCTATGGCCTGGTGGGCTTCACCCTCTTCTACGCCCTCATGTATTGGGCCCTGGTTCGGGTGACAGCAGGCATGGCGACGGTGGTACTGGCGGTCGTCCCCCTCGTCACCTTGCTCCTCGCCGGCGCTCAAGGCCTGGAGCGCCTTCGGGCCCGCGCCCTGAGCGGGTCGCTGCTGGCGCTGGCGGGGATCCTCTGGATCACCATCGAGCCCGACGGGGGGGCGCTCCCCCTCTCGGGGCTGCTGGCGATGCTGGCGGCGGCGGTCTGTGTCGGCGAGAGCGTGATCATCGGCAAGCGACTCTCCGGCAACCACCCCGTGATGACCAACGCAGTGGCGATGCCCGCGGGAACACTTCCCCTTCTCCTGATCTCGGCCGTCGCCGGGGAGCAGTGGAAATGGCCCAGCCAGGGAGATGCAAGGCTGGCGCTGCTCTACCTCGTGACGCTGGGATCGGTGGGACTGTTCGTCCTCGTCCTGCTGGTGGTGCGACATTGGACGGCGTCGGCGTCGTCATACATGTTCGTCCTCTTCCCGATCGTGACCATGCTGCTGGGAGCGCTGCTGGCCGACGAGCCGATCACCTCCCGAGGCGTCGTCGGGGCACTGCTGGTGATGACCGGCGTCTGGTTCGGCGCCTTGTCCAGGTCTGCTCGTCTACCGACCCCGGAGCCCGACGCGCCGACCAACTGACTCGCTTCAGACCCGGCTGAGGTGCCCTGACCACCCGGTCTTCCGACCGACCACAAACCCGGAATACCCAATCCGCCGAAAAGCGGGCGCCCGCGCCTGGTTTGGAGATCGCGCTCAAGGGGCACAGTGGGAGCGCCGATGTGGTCGTGCGGCCTTTCGACAGGCGGGCCGTGGAGGAGGAAGAGGATGGGACACACCGAACGCTCGCGCTCCGCATTGGCGGCCTCTCTCGTCGCCGCACTCCTTGCCGGCACATTGGCCCTGCTCTTTCCGATGCACTCCGCCGGGGCCATGACCCCGGACACCGGGTTCGAGCAATGCCTGCGGGACAAGCACAACGCCGCCCGAAAGGCCGCCGGGCTTGCTCCCCTCGAGACCCGATCCGAGATGGTCTCTTTCGCCCGCAACCACACCGCAGCCATGATCGATGCGGGGAAGATCTTCCACTCCGGGAATCTCGGATCGGCGACGACCGGTTGGACGAAGCTCGGCGAGAACGTGGGGGTCGGCGGGGGATGTGACAGCCTCCACAACGCCTTCATGAACTCGGCCGGCCACAAGGCCAACATCCTCGACCCGGTCTACACCTCGATCGGCGTCGGCGGCGCCCAGGCGCCCAACGGCCAATACTTCGTCACGGTCGTGTTCGCCGCCCACAAGGCGGCCAGCACCACCACGACGACAGCGCCACCTGCTCCCACCACCACCGCGGCGCCCAAGAAGGCCACGACGACGACCGCGGCTCCAAAGCCGACCACCACGACTGTCCCGCCGACCACGACCACGACCGTGAGCGTCCTGGAGGCCATGCCGGAGATTCGCTGGAGCGCCCTGGTCGGTGAGCTGATCAAGATCGCCCTCCGGCGCCCGTTCGCCTTCGAGGCCGCCCCGACCGAACCGACGACCGGGCTGATGCCGGTCACAGCCGAGTCTTAGCCGCCACCCGCCTCGGCGGCGGGCAACCATCCCAACCAACCGACGATCTCTCGCGCCACCTCGGCGATGGGTCGGTCCCCATTGGAGAAGACGGCGTCTCCGAGGTCG
>CAYLYQ010000109.1:0-2691 GCA_964388105.1 uncultured Acidimicrobiaceae bacterium | reverse complement strand
GGGGTTCGTCAGCTCAGGACGAGGGAGCCATTCTCGGCGGATACCTTCACCGTGTCGCCCTCCCCATAACGGCCCTCGAGCAGCGCCACCGCGATCGGATCGACCAGCTCCCGCTGGATCAGCCGCTTCAGCGGCCGGGCACCGAAGGCCGGGTCGTATCCCTGCTCGGCGAGCTGGTCGCGGGCGGCGTCGTCCAACTCGAGGCCGATGCGGCGGCCGCCGAGGCGTCTGACGACTTCCTGGAGCTGGATGTCGACGATCTGGCGGATGTGCTCGGTGTTGAGGCGTTCGAACACCACAACCTCGTCGATCCGGTTCAAGAACTCGGGACGGAAGTGCTGTCGAACCACTCCGAGCACCCGCTCCGAGATCACCTCGTAGGCGAGCCCCGGGTCAATCAGCTCGGAACCGAGGTTGGAGGTCATGATGACGACGGCGTTGGTGAAGTCCACCGTCCTCCCCTGACCGTCGGTGAGACGACCGTCGTCGAGGAGCTGTAGCAACACGTTGAAGACGTCGGGATGAGCCTTCTCCACCTCGTCGAGGAGGATCACCGAGTACGGGCGGCGGCGGACGGCCTCGGTGAGCTGGCCGCCCTCGTCATAACCGACGTATCCGGGAGGTGCTCCGATGAGGCGGCTCACGGAGTGCTTTTCCATGTACTCCGACATGTCGATGCGCACCATCGACCGCTCGTCGTCGAAGAGAAACTCGGCGAGCGCCCGGGCCAGCTCGGTCTTGCCGACGCCGGTGGGGCCCAAGAAGAGGAACGAGCCGACGGGACGATTGGGGTCGGCGAGCCCTGCCCGGCTCCGGCGAACGGCGTTGGCCACTGCCTGCACAGCCGTGTCCTGGCCGACGACTCTCTGGTGAAGGTGCTCCTCCAGATGGATCAGTTTCTCCGTCTCGCCCTCCATGAGGCGACTGACGGGAATGCCCGTCCATCGCCCGACGACCTCGGCGACGTCCATGTCGGAGACCTCCTCGGAGAGGAGGGACCCCTGCTCGTGGACTCGGGCCAGGTCGGCCTCCTTCTCTTCGAGCTGTGAGGCGAGGGCGGTGAGGGTGCCGTACCGGAGTTCGGCAGCCCGGGTCAGGTCGCCGTCGCGCTCCGCGATCTCGGCGGCGGCGCGGGAGTCTTCGATCT
The DNA here is from genome assembly GCA_964388105.1 of uncultured Acidimicrobiaceae bacterium. Taxonomy (GTDB): domain Bacteria; phylum Actinomycetota; class Acidimicrobiia; order Spongiisociales; family ZC4RG35; genus ZC4RG35. The sequence goes on along the minus strand of CAYLYQ010000109.1, from coordinate 1,544 downwards.
CGGCCTTGATGCGGCGGATCTCGGCGATGGCGTCCTTCTCGCGGTTCCAGCGGGCCGCCAGGGCGTCGATCTCCTCGGTGAGGTTGGCGAGCTCTTCCTCCAGCGCCCCCAGGCGATCGACCGAGGCGGTGTCCGTCTCCTTGCGGAGGGCCTCACGCTCGATCTCGAGTTGGATGCGTCGCCGGTTGAGTTCGTCGATCTCCTCGGGCATGGAGTCGATCTCGATCCGCAGGCGGGAGGCCGCCTCGTCGATGAGGTCGATGGCCTTGTCGGGGAGAAACCGTGCCGTGATGTAGCGATCGGAGAGAACGGCTGCTGCCACCAGCGCCGAGTCGGTTATCCGGACGCCATGATGGACCTCGTAGCGCTCCTTGAGGCCGCGGAGGATGCCGATGGTGTCCTCGACGGACGGCGCCTCCACCAGAACGGGTTGGAACCGGCGCTCCAATGCGGCGTCCTTCTCGATGTGCTTGCGGTACTCGTCGAGGGTGGTGGCGCCGATCATGCGCAGCTCGCCCCGGGCGAGCATGGGCTTGAGCATGTTGGAGGCGTCCATCGCGCCTTCGGCGGCACCGGCGCCGACCAGCGTGTGCAGCTCGTCGAGGAAGGTGATGATCTTGCCCTCGGAGTCGCGGATCTCTTCGAGGACGGCCTTGAGGCGTTCCTCGAACTCCCCCCGATACTTGGCCCCGGCGACCATCGAGCCGAGATCGAGCGCCACGATCCGCTTGTCCTTGAGGCCTTCGGGCACGTCGCCGGCAGCGATGCGTCGAGCCAGCCCTTCGACGATGGCGGTCTTGCCCACTCCGGGCTCGCCGATGAGGACCGGGTTGTTCTTGGTCCGGCGGGAGAGGACCTGGATGACCCGGCGGATCTCGTCGTCACGCCCGATGACCGGATCGAGTTTGCCCTGCCGGGCGACCGCGGTCAGGTCGCGCCCGTACTGCTCCAGGGCGTTCATCGTCGCTTCGGGGTCCTCGGAGGTGACCCGGCGACTGCCCCTGATGCGCTGCAGAGCTTCGAGAATGGCGTCGAGGGTGAGACCCATGGAGCGGAACAACTCGCCAACCCGACCTCGGTCGCCCGCGAGGCCGAGAATGATGTGCTCCACGGAGAGGAAGGTGTCGCCGAGGCGCTGACGGTGCTCGTCGGCCGACTGGAGGACCCGCCCCAGAGCCGGGCTGGTCGCCACCTGGGCGTCTCCGTAGGCTCGGGGCAAGCCGTCGAGATGGCTCTCGAGGGACCGTCGCAGCTCGAGCGGGTCCGCGGCGAGGGCGTCGAGCAGCGGGTAGACGATTCCCTCCTGCTGAGCCAGGACGGCCAGGGCCAGGTGCTCGGGCAGCACCTCGGCGTGATGCGCCTGCTCCGCCTGCCTGGTGGCGGCGAGCAGGGCCTCGCGGGTTCGTGTCGTCAGCTTCTCGGGGTCCATGCTTGATCGATCCTACACACGAAATATGAGTGCGATTATATCAAGATGTCTCCCCCACTTGTGGGGGAAGGTACCGCCGGCCGAGGAACGAGGCCGGGGGTAGGGGGTCGGTTCC
>CAYLYQ010000108.1:0-2717 GCA_964388105.1 uncultured Acidimicrobiaceae bacterium | reverse complement strand
TTGGGCGATCCCCACCGGGTGGCCGTGGTCGACCTCTTGTTGCGGGCGGCTGAGCCGGTGTGTGTAGTCGATATCGAACGTCACCTGCCTCTGGCCCAGTCGACGGTGAGCTATCACCTCAAGTTCTTGGTCGATGCGGGGATTCTGGATCGGGAGCGGCGAGGCCGGTGGATGTACTACACGGTGAGGCCAGAGCGTCTCGAGCGGCTACAGGACGCGCTTCGCCGGTTCATCGATACGGCGGGAGTGAGGACCTGATGACCCGCTCGGTTCGCAACCCAGACACAGATGGTCCAGGCAGGTGTGGCAACTCGGCGTCATGCTGTCAACAGGACGGAGACCGCGTGCTCGACTTCGGGGACGATCGTCTCGAACCCGAACAACGCCGGGTGCGATCGGCCGCCTTTCTCGGCCTCCTCCGTACCGGCCGTCCCGTCTCCGCTCGGGCCGTTGCCCAGGATGCCCAAACCACGCTGGAGACGGTGACCGAGGTGCTCTCCTATTTCGCCGGTCGTGGATCTGTCCAGTACGACGACCATGGCCGGGTCGTAGGTATCGCCGGGCTTGGCGTGCAGCCCACCCGCCACGTCATCCACCTGCCTTGGGGGAGGCGGTGGACCTGGTGTTCTCTCGACGCGGTCGGCATCGTCGCCGCGGTCGGGTCGGGGAAGATTGACTCCACCGGTCCCGGCGGCGAGTTCCACATCGTGTACCGGGACGCCGGGTTCGATCCGGCAGGGCTGGCGGTGTTCGTCGCCGATGGATACGGGATGACCAGCTCTCTCGGCCAGTGGTGTCCCCTTGTCGACTTCTTTGCCACCGTCGAAGCCGCAGATCGCTGGTCGGCGGAGCAGGGTGTGGAGGGCCGGGGTGTCCCGCTTCTTGACATCGCGGAGGTGGCCGGAGACCGGTGGCGGGCGATCATCGAAGGCCGGTGAGCGATGCCGGGCGACTGAGCGATCAGTCGTCGGTGTCTCGGCTGATGTCTTCTGCCCGGGTCACGGAGGGGAATCCGTCGGGGTCGAGGGTGACCCAGAACCTCCATCTGCGAGCTTCGACCTCCCCGTCGACGAGGATGTGGATGAGCGTGTCGAGTTGCCAGCCGGGTTGTCCTTCTACGTCGACTGCGGAGGCGTCGACGGCAACGATGACCGGGTCGGCGGTCTCTCCGTAGATGCGGAACAGCTCGCCTTTGGCGACGAACCCGGCCTCTTCGACGGTGAGGCGGAAACGTGTCTCCTGCTCTCTCTCCAGGCTGGTATTGCAGGCGGTCACAACCACGAGGAGCACTGTCAGGGTGGCAAGGATGATCCTGGGTGGCATCCGGCCCCTCGTTTTCAGGCGGCGCAGCAGGAGAGGTGGGCGACGTCCTTTCGGAATCCTTGGGCGGCAAGTTTGAGGGCTTCGGCCATGGTCAGGTAGGGGTGGAACGTGTCGGCGATCTCGTCGACCGTGGCCTGGTATTTGATGGCCATCACCGCCGCCTGGATCACGTCCCCCGCTCCTTCGGCCAGGATGTGGGCGCCGAGTAGCAGGCTGGTGGTCTCGTCGGCGACCAGTTTCACCAGGCCGGTGGTGTCGTGGTCGACGAGCGCCCGGGGCACCGCCTCGAGGGGGAGCACTGAGGTGATCACCTGGTGGCCGGCCTCTCTGGCTTGGGTCTCGGTGAGGCCCACCGAGGCGATCGGGGGTGTGGTGAAGGTGATGCGGGGCATGGTGGTCAGATCGAGTCGGCGTCGGGGTGGGCGGAGGGCGTTCTCGGCGGCGATACTGCCGGTGAGGGCGGCGACGTAGACGAACTGGGGGACGGTGGTGACGTCGCCGGCGGCGAGGATCTTGGGGTTGGAGGTGACCATCCGGTCGTCCACTATCACGTGTCCTCGCTGGTCGATCTCTACGCCTGCGGCGTCGAGGCCCAGGTCCTCGGTGTGGGCTCGGCGGCCGGTCGCCACCAATATCTCGTCAGCTTCGATTCGACGGCTCGTCTCTCCGATGTGGGCTTCGATGAAGCGTCTGTCTCCGGCTCGACCCGCCTTGGTGATGGTGGCCGAGGTGATGATCTCGGCTCCGAGGGATTCGAGGTGGGCGGTGAGCAGCTCGGAGATCTCGGGTTCTTCGAAGGGGGCGATCCGGTCGAGAGCTTCAACGAACATGACCCGAGAGCCGAGGTGCGAGAACAGCTGACCCAGTTCCAGGCCGATGGCGTTGGCTCCGATGACGATCAGCTCGTCGGGGAGGTCGGTGAGGTCGAGGGCGGTAGTGGAGGTGAGGTAGCCGACGTCGTGGAGCCCCTCTATCGGTGGCGTCCACGGCATGGCCCCGGTGGCGATGAGGAACCGATCGGCACGGAGCGGCCGGCCATCCACTTCGAGCCGGTCGGGTCCGGTGAATCGGGCCTCTCCCTTGACCACGTCGAAGCCGTAGACGTCGATCAGGTCCTCGTACTTCTCCTGCCGCATCGTCTCAACGAGGTCGTCCTTCTGGGCTATGAGTGCGGCCAGGTCCACTTCCCCAGCTGCAGTGTCGACCCCTGCGAATGGAGAGTGGCCGGCCCGGTGATAGTGGTCGGCGGCACGCAGCAGCGCCTTGGAGGGGACGCAGCCGATGTGGACGCAGGTCCCGCCGATCGTCCCTCGCTCGATCATGGCCACCCGGCCGCCCAGCTCGGACGCTTTGATGGCGGCGGCGAATGCCGCCGACCCGCCCCCGATGATGGC
>CAYLYQ010000107.1:0-2965 GCA_964388105.1 uncultured Acidimicrobiaceae bacterium | reverse complement strand
GGAGAACCGGAGTAGAGGCCCCTCCACTCCGGCGCCGGTGTCGCCGGCCGGAGTGAGTCGTCGATCCAGCCGGACGATATCAACTGCTCGCCGTCCCACACTCCGCCGTCGGCGACGAGCTGGCCGAAACGAGCGAGGTCGCGGGCGGTCATGGCGAGACAGCACCAGGATCTCTCCAAACCTCCCTCTGTATCCGTGCTCCAGACACCGCCGTGTTCGGCCCCCAAGGGGTGCCAGAGCCGATCCGACATGAAGCCTGTGAGCGTTTGCTCCCCGAGGGACCGTGCCAGGGCCAGGGACGCCACGGCGTAGTCCCCCGATTTGTACCGAAAGGTGCGCGTGCCCCTGGCGGTGAGTCCAAGGATGTCGGCTTCCAGCGCGTCGGTGTAGTTGAACTCGACGTGAACGCCGAAGGGGTTGTCGTCTTCGGTGTAGTCCGATCCCGATCGCATCGTCAGGAGCGACGGGATCGGATCGGTGAATCCTCGGGGGCCGAGCTCGGGAATCCACTCCGATACCGGGTCGTCAGAGTTGAGAAGACCATCGTCGACGGCTGCACCGACCAGCAGCGAGAAGATCGACTTGGAAACGGAGAAGAGCATGGAAGGAACTTCGGGGCCATGCCCCGGGGCATACCACTCGTAGACGATGACCCCGTCGGACACGACCAAGAACGCCAGCGAATCCCGCTCTGCCAGCACCGTCGTCATCGGTGTGGGGTTGCCGTCGATCCTCACGTCTGGCAGCACCATCGGCGTTGGTGACTGAGGCCAAGGGCGAAGCTCTGAGCTCGGGGTCAGCTCACGGCCCGGATACTCGCGATGATCCCAGACCGTGGTGGTCCCGTGGGTGATGACCCGCCACACGGCCACGGGGCCGATCACCACCATCCAAACCGACAGCACGAGCGCGCCGATTCCCAGCACCCAACCCAAGATCCGCCGCACCAACCTCAAGCCAACCCCTCCTTCGGACCGAGACCATACCGACCCGGGAAGAATGGAACCGGAACGTGGCCTCGGGCGTGTAGAGACCCGATGGGGAAGACTCTTTGAGATCTGAAAAGCACAGAACCTTCGCCGACTTCTACCGGGACCACCGTGACCCGGTCTTCCGGGCGCTGCTGGTGACCCTGCGCAACCCGGAAGCCGCTGCCGAGGCCGTCGACGAGGCCATGACGAGGGCGCTGGAGCGGTGGGACAAGGTCTCCGGGTACGACCGACCCGAGGCCTGGGTCTACCGCGTGGGACTCAACTGGGCAGTGTCGGCATGGAGGCGGACCCGCCGCGAAGTCCAGGATCTGATCGTCGAACCGTCCGCCGAAGACAACCTCCCCGACCCCGCAGTGTCCCGGGCGCTGGGGCGACTGTCGGTACGCCATCGCGCCGTGGTCGTCTGTCGCTACTACCTCGACTGGTCCACCGAGGACACCGCCGCCGCGCTGCGGATCTCGGAAGGGACCGTGAAGAGCCGCCTGAGCCGAGCCCTCAAGAAGCTCGCCACCGATCTTGGAGAACCCCGATGAATCTCGAAGACAGAGTCCGCGCCACCCTCCACGCCGAGGCCGAGCGGTTCGAGCCGCATCTCGCGTCGGCCGAGCTCCGACCCGTCAACATGAGCCGTCCCTGGCTCGCTCTCGCCGGGGCCGCTGCCGCTCTCGCTGTGATCGTCGGCACGGGCGTGTTCCTGAGCCGCCCCGAGCCCCCCTCCGACACGCTCCCTCCTTCTGGGTCCACCGCACCCCCGCAGATCAGCACGACGGTGCCGAACCTCCCCGACGGGTTTGAGCCATGGGTTCCCGAGTACACATTGGAGGGCGGTCGGGCAAGCGTCGACCTCACCATGATCGACGGCTCCGCCGTCAAGATCAGCTGGCCCGAAACCCTCGACCTGATGAGTGAGGGCGTGAATCCCAACGGGTACGCATCGATGCCTGAGGCGGCCCGTGACTTCTTCATCCGACACGGCGACGTGGAAGACGTGGTCAACATGTTCGGGCCGGCGACGGTGCTCGACACATACTCGGACGGCCGGGGCGGAACCGTCAACCTCTGGAGCCCCGAAGGCGCCGGCGTCGATTACCTGGGATTCCAGTTCGGTGATTGGGCAGTGCTCGTCTACGAAGGCGGTGCCCAGGTGGAAACCCCCCCAATGGGCCCGGAGGCGCGTCAGCGATGGATTGAGAGCTTCCGGGGCGAGACCACGCCCGACGGCTTCCTCCGCCTCCACGGCGACGAGCCCTTGCGGATCGCCGGCCCCGGTTCCCGATTGAGCATGACCATGCGGTCGCCCGGCGGCACAGTCGAACTCGCCGTCGAGAAGTGCGAGCCCAGCGAGCCTTCCAGCCCCTTCGCCGAGTTCGCGACTTGGTGCGACGAGAGCGGCTGGGTGACCGTTTTCGTTAGCGGGACTCCCGAGTTCATGGCCGAGGTGCAGGAAGGGCTGATCATCGAGACGGTCACAGTGGCCATGATCTCCGGCCCGGACGCCAACGGGAGCTACGCGTATCTCGAGGACGAGCTGGCTGCGGCGAATGTCCGCTGGGGTGAGACGCTGGAACGGATGGGTCCGAACCCGGCATACCGGCTCACACTCTCGGGTCACTTGGGATTCCGAATCATCGCCGTCACATCCGAGGTGTCGGACGGAGTCGCGACGATGGTGAATGATGTGAGTTGGATAGACGCCGACCCGCCAACCGTGGAGTCCCTGTTCGGCATCATCCAAGAGGCCATCGCGCGCGGCGATACGGTGGCCGTGGCCTTCGAGACCCCTGGATATCCCAGTCGAATCACGCTGGGTCCCAACCCCCAGACGGACGCCCAGTCGGTCCTTGATGTCCAGTTGGAGTCGCTCGACTAGCCCTGGGTCAGCCGAAGAGACCGACGCCAATCAGGGTGGCGATGACTCCGAGGAACCCGGCGACGAGGATGAACGACAACCTGGTCAAGTCGCTCTTGAACTC
>CAYLYQ010000106.1:0-2974 GCA_964388105.1 uncultured Acidimicrobiaceae bacterium | reverse complement strand
CCGCTTCCTTCCCCACGTCGATCGAATCACCGGATTCCTGGGTCGGCACCTGCTTGGTTAGCGGTCCTTCCCACGGTCTTCGTCGCTCGCGGCGGCGGATCATCTGATAGCCTGCTGCCACTCCGACGGCGGAGGTGACAGGGTCGATGAGCCCGACAGGAAGAGCCGCTCCCCTTCACCGAACGCGTCTCCCGCAACTCTCCGGAGAGACGTTTCTCACCGACGGTGGTGTGGAGACCACGATGATGTTCCGTGGCGGGTTCGACCTTCCCGAGTTCGCAGCCTTCGTGCTGCTTCGTCAGGAGGCGGGCCGTGCCGCTCTGCTCGACTACTACCGCAAGCACGTCGCCATCGCCCGTTCTTTCAGAGCCGGGTTCATCCTCGAGAGCGTGAGCTGGCGGGCGAGCCCGGATTGGGGGGCGCGCATCGGGTATTCGTTCGACGAACTGGTCGAGGCCAATCGCCAGGCGATCGGACTCCTCGAAGAGGTGCGCCTGGAGTTCCCGGAGACCACGACAGTGATCTCCGGGTGCATCGGACCCCATGACGACGGTTACAGCCCCACGGTCAACCTCTCGGCGTCGGAGGCCGAGGAGTACCACCGGGCGCAGATCGGTGTCCTGGCAGAGACCTCCGCCGACATGGTCACGGCCCTGACCATGACCAATCCCGACGAGGCGATCGGGATCACCAGGGCGGCCGGGGCGTTCGCCATGCCGGCGGCCATCTCGTTCACGGTCGAGACCGACGGCCGGCTTCCCAGCGGGGTTCCTCTCGAAAGGGCGATCGAGGAGGTCGACCGTGCCACCGGCGACGGTCGCCCCGCCTACTTCATGGTCAACTGCGCCCACCCGACCCACTTCGCCGGAGTCCTCGACGGCCCATGGACCTCGCGTATCAAGGGGATTCGCTGCAACGCCTCGCGCATGAGCCACTCCGAGCTGGACGAGGCGGAAGTGCTGGATGACGGAGACCCGGCCGACCTCGGTGAGCAGTACGCAGCCCTCACCGAGAGGATGGCCTGGCTCAACGTCCTCGGCGGATGCTGCGGGACCGATGAGCGACACATCTCCGAGATCGCTGGCGCCTGCATCCTGCGCGGTGCGGGGTGAGGGGTGCCGGTGCGAGCGAGGATGTCACCGAGGAAGGAGTGGCCGTGACGAACAGGACGGCGATGGAGACGCCCATCTCTTTTCGAGAGGGGAGCGAAGCCGACTCCTACGAGACCTTCGTGATATTCGAACACGCCGTCTCCGATCTGGTGCGACGCATGGGATCGACAGCGCCTGCACGGGTGCAGGATCCGGCTGCCATGGCGCGGAAGTGGGACGAGCGTCGATCTCTTTACGAGCATCTGGCGCGCACCGCCCACCGCTATTGGATCGCCGAGCGCTCGGGGTCGCCGATCGCATTCGCCCGCACCATCCGGAGGGGGGATGTCGAGGAGCTCACCGAACTGTTTGTGATGCCCGGCCAGCAATCGGGAGGGATCGGGCGCGGCCTGCTGGAGAGGGCGTTCCCGACCGGCGATGCCGCCCACCACCGAGTGATCGTCGCCACGCCCGACCACCGGGCGCAGACCCTGTATCTGCGGTGGGGCGTCTACCCCCGATTCCCTACCTACTACTTCGGCCGTGAACCGCAGGTCGTGGAGTGGGACGGCGACCTGGAGATACGGGAGGTCGACAGCGACGGATCGGCCGTGGAGGTCATGGGTGAGATCGACGAGGTCGTTCTGGGGCACAGGCGCGATGTCGACCACGAATGGCTCTTGCAGGATCGCTCCGGTCATCTCTACACGAGGGGCGGTCAGGTCGTCGGGTACGGCTATCTAGGTGCCGACGCCGGCCCCTTCGCCCTACTCGATCCGGCCGACTTTCCGGTGGTCCTTTCACACGCCGAGAGCAGCGCAGCGTCCGCCGGTCGCGACCGGTTCGGCGTCGAGGTCCCGATGGTGAATCAGCATGCCGTAGATCACCTGCTTGGGAGGGGCTTCGTCATCGATTCGTTCGTCACGATGATGATGACCTCCGGTCCGCTGGGACGATTCGAGAACTACGTTCTCACCAGCCCGCCGTTCTTCCTCTGAGCAGCACCTCCCGGAGCGCATCGATCGAACCAGGCGAGCAGGGGCGGCCCCTGGCGACGGGTGCACGGCACTCGATTCTTCTCGAACGGCCCTGGCCGCCGCCGTCGACGACGCCGGCCACAGCGACCTGGACCGCTTCCTTCCCCACGTCGATCGAATCACCGGTTTCCTGGGTCGGCACCTGCTTGGTTAGCGGGTGGATCTCGGCCGTTGGTTGCCGAGGCCGCTACTTGGGCGGCAGGCCCGCGGCGAAGGCGATCCCCTGTTCGATCCAGGCCCCGAGGGCGGCGTCGTTCGAGGTCCCCTCGGGCGCCACCACCACCCAGCCCTCCATCGGACGACCGGTGAAGTCCATGGTGCGCGCCCCGGGTCGGGCGATCGCCTCCTCGTGATCGTCCTTCCCCACCCTCACCATCAGGTCGGCTCCGTTCACACCGACTGCCATGTTCCCGCCGATGAGGAAGGCGAGCCCGCCGAACATGGTCTTCTCTGTGACGTCGGCCCGGGTGCCGATGTGGGCGCGGACGTCTTCTGCGAGGCCCAGGTCGTATGCCATCGGGCAATCGTAGGTGGCGACCATCAGCGGGGCCATGGCCCTGGGTCGTCAAGCGATCACCGGCCCGGCTTCGCCCGCTCGGTTTCAGTGGTCGTCGACGACCGACGCCGTTGCCGGCAACCGGGGCGGCGTCTCGCCGTCCGCAGAGCAGGAAGCGGCCTGGCCGCTCGCGATCATCGCCAGCAGTTCGGCCAGCGTCTCCGCCTGCTCCTGGGTGAGGTGGCGGCCGAGATGTTGTTGAAGCCCCCGCAGGGCCGTGGGGGCGGCACTTCGTTGGACCTTGCGGCCCTGTTCGGTGAGGAGAACCTCCATGCCCCTTCGGTCCTCGG
>CAYLYQ010000105.1:0-3011 GCA_964388105.1 uncultured Acidimicrobiaceae bacterium | reverse complement strand
GGAAGCGGAAGACCTCACCGCTCGGCACCGACCAATCGAGCCCGCCGTCCGACCTCGCTATGTATCCGTCAAGAGAGGGGTTCATTGAGTAGATGACCTTGCGCATGCGGACTCCTTCTGACCAGGCGCTGATCGGACGCGACTGTTTCGAGTGCCGGCGCCGTCCTGGTTCGGTCAAGAACCTATCCCGCGCCCGGCAGTGGGCGACACCGCGACGAGCTCGGCGTCGCTGCGAGCGACAGATCGAGTCCCTTCAGCGGTCGAGGCCGAACACCCTCTGGTAGAAGAACCCGTCGACCGCGGCGACCCACGAGCCGTCGTCGCGCTGCACCGGGGCGAGATGATGCATCCCGTCTGCGTTCCACCCTTCCCCCGACCCGGTCAACAGAGGCGATGGCGACAACTCCTCCTCGACGAAGTCAGAGGCGGTCAGGGTCGTGATGAGGAAAGCACGGACTGCGTGTCCGTACCCTTGGGTGAGATCCTGAGCCATGCGCATCAGCCCTTCGGGAGTCCGGATCACCGGTCCCGCCGAACGGGCCTTCGAGATGTCACCGGAGACGATCGGGCTGAGCGGGTGCTCCCGGTACGGTCCGCCGAGGGCGGCCGCCTGGAAGAGCCGTAGCGTGTCGTCGGGCGCTTCCCCCTCCTCGGTGACCATCAGCCACCAGCGATCGTCGTGTTCGAAGATGGTCGGATCGGTGAAGTCGCCGGAGACGAGGACGGCCTCTCGAGCCCAGGTCATGGGGAAGTCCGTGGCCCGATACAGGGACACCTCGCCGGCGTGGAGCGATTCGGGGACCATGTAATAGTCGCCGCCGCTGGAGAAGACCTGCGGGTATGAGAGGTGCCAAGGCTCTTCGAGGACGACGCCCTGATACTCCCAGTGGGTTCCACCGTCGTCGCTGGTGGAGACCGCCAGGACGGCATGCTCGTTGTTCGGGGCGCTGGTGTCGCGCACGATGATTTCGTAGAAGAGGAGCCACCGGTTGTCGTCGATGACCAACCAGGGATCGGCAACACCTCTGATTCGTGAGTCGTTGAACTGCTCCCTGGTCACGACAGGGTTGGAACCCCTGTCGCTGACACTCAGAGGATTGTCTCCCGTGTAGACCCCGACCGCCCACACCTGCTCTCTCTCGGTGAAAGGAAGCCCGCTCCCTCGCGTGGCAAACGCCAAACCGCCCAACAAGAACAAGGCCAGGACGGCGGCCCCCATCCACCACTTCCGGTTCATCGGTCCGCAGGCTACCGGCCGATCGAGGAATGGGTCCAGCGAGGGGTTCCTCTCGAGGATTTGCTGGTTAGGTTGTTCTTCTCCGTGGGCGATGGGGACTGAATGAATCTGGTGCTACAGGCGTCGCTGGGCGCAGGCATGGGGCTTGCGGCGGGCGCGATCATCTGGCGCCGGAAGGTCCGCGAGGTATCCGAGCGTTGGCGGCTGGTGGCAGATTGGGCCGAGATCGCCGTCCTGGTGGGACTCGTCCTCCTCGTGGTGGTTCGGAGCCTCTCCAACGCAGCTTCACCTGTCCCGTGGGACTACCCCGTCTTCTACACGGTGGCGCACAACGCCGCCTCCGGCGACTCGTTCTATGACCCGGAAGCTCTTCGGTCGGGTTTCGCCGAGGTCCAGGCGGAGTGGGGTGTCCCCGATGACTGGCTGGTCGAGCCGGGTTTCTGGTACTCCCCTGAGACAGCCCTCTATCTGGCGCCATTCGGGTTCCTCGAGTATCCCGTGGCACTGGTCGTGAACGATCTGGTGCAGATGGTCTTCTTCGCCGGTGCCATCTTCCTGCTCCACCGCGCTTTCCCACTGCGACCCGGGTGGATGGGATTCGTCGACATGGCGGTGCTCGGGCTTCTCTTTCGGCCGGTCCTCGGGGCGTTCGACCTCTCCCAGATCGTGTTCGGGGCGCTGTTGGCCCTGGTCGTCGCCCTGATCGCCGTGGAGCGGAAAGGATGGCTCGCCGGTGTGGCTCTCGGGGTCGGGACGATGTTCAAGCATCTGCTCCTCATCCCGGCTGTCCTCGCACTAGCCATCCGCAAGTGGCGAATCGGAGTCGGAGCGCTCATCGCGATATCGGCTCTGTCCGTCGGTGCGGGGGCGATCTTCGGGTTCGATGTCTTCTCCGAGTATCTGGCGTTTGGAGCGGGAGATCGTTCACCCGAGCTCGCCCTGGATCCGGTCATCCAATCGCTGAACGGAGAGCTGCGTCGGATTCTGGGCGACGTGCCGTCCGCGCCCGGAGCCTTGGAGGCGATCCTCTATCCGCCATATCTTCTGATCGGGGCGGTTCTCACCGCCGTGACTTGTGTTGTCTGCTGGCGAGCGTCGCTTCGCCAGGGCCTGGCGACCGCCTGCTTCGCCCTGATCACGATCCTGGCCCTGATCACCTATCCCAACACTCTCTACAACACGCTCCCGCTCATGCTCCCGGCGCTCGTCGTCCTCATTTGTCAGAGCGAGCGGCTCGGCGTTCCTCCGAAGGCTCTCGTCGTCTTGATGGCCGGTGTCTTCGCACTGGTCGGAGCGAACTCCCGATTCGGGTTCATCGCCCTGATGGTGGTCTGGGTCGCACTTACCGTCGTCCTGGGGCGACTGGCCTGGTCCTCCCGGGGAACCCGGCCCGCTGAGCCTCTGACGAAGCCGGCTACGCGCTGATCGGGCGCGGCTGTTTCGAGTGCCGGCGCCGTTCGGGTTCGGTCAAATACTTCTTCCGCACCCGGATGGCCGTGGGTGTCACCTCGACGAACTCGTCGTCGGCGATCCAGGACATCGCGCCGTCGAGGGTCATCTCGGTTGGGGGGCGGAGGTTGATCGCCTCGTCAGATGCGTGAGTCCGGATGTTGGTCAGCTCCTTGGGCCGTGTCGGGTTGACGACCATCTCGCCGGATCGTGAGGTGACACCGATGATCATCCCCTCGTAGACCTGTTCGCCAGGGCCGATGAACAGCTCGCCTCGCTTCTGGAGGTTGTCGAGGGCGAAGCCGGTGCTCCTGCCCGCACGGTC
>CAYLYQ010000104.1:0-3117 GCA_964388105.1 uncultured Acidimicrobiaceae bacterium | reverse complement strand
CCGCTCTAGATGCGATCCCGATGATAAGGGGTGGCACCGTCGGAAACCGCCTCACGGGCGGTCGACCGTGCCTGGCGGCGGGACCGCCCTCGACGGCCGATCGGCGGCGACCACCAACCGATCGCTACAGACCGATCAGCGGACGTCCGATACTTGCGACTATTGCGTTTCTTTCGATTTATGATACCTTGCTTCGTGAGGAGGGAACGTGACCAGTTCAACACTCGAGCGAACGGTTCTACCGCCCGATGAGTCTCTCGACGATCTAGCCGAACGCTTCGTCGGTTTCGGAGAGTCACCGGTCACCGAGGTGATAGGCCCAAACGGAGAGCACATCGTCCTGCCCGGAGAGGTGTTCGAGGCGCTTCGCGACATCGTGCGGTTGATGGCGCAGGGACGTGCCGTGACCATCGCCCCCGTGCACCAGAGGCTGACCACGCAGGAGGCTGCTGAGCTGCTCGGGATCAGCCGGCCGACGTTCGTGAAACTGCTGGAGGCTGGGGAGCTCCCATATGAACGCCCGGGGAGACACCGGCGGGTGCGCCTCGTGGACGTACTCGAGTACCGCGATCGACGATCGATCCAGCGGCGCGAGGCACTCGACCGGATGGTCGAGATCGCGGACGAGAGCGGGATGTACGAGCGAACGGCTGAACCCAAGCGGACGCGCTAGTTGGCCTTCTCGGTCGTCCTCGATGCCTGCGTCCTGTATCCGGCCCACCTGCGGGATACACTGTTGAGGCTGGCCGAGGTCGGCCTGTTCCGTGTGCTGTGGTCGGACGACATCCTCGACGAGTTGAGCCGCAACCTCGTAGAAGGTGGCATCGCCGAGGCTTCGGTGAGCCGGTTGCTCGATGAGATGAGCGCCGCCTTTCCCGACGCCTCGGTCAGGGGTTACGCCGGCCTGATCGCCTCGATGCGATGCCACCCCAAGGATCGTCATGTCCTGGCTGCCGCCGTTCGAGCCGACGCCGCTGCGATCGTCACCTTCGACATCCGGGACTTCCCTGAGGACTCCCTCGCAGAGTTCCAGATCGACGTCGTCCATCCCGATGAGTTCCTGGACGACGCCCTCGACCTCGCCCCTCGCCAGGTGGTCGACGAACTGGCCGCTCAGGCCAGGGCCAATCGAAGAGATCCCAAGTCGCTGGCGTCGCTTCTCCAGGCATTGGAGGTGGCGGGTGTCCCCGGGTTCGTCGACGCGGTCCGGCGTCGGATCTAGGCCGGCCACTCTCTCGGCAGTCCCCGTCCCCTGACGGCGCCGCACTTTCACTCGCCCCCTCACAGGGGGTCGGTCGTCCCTGGCGACGGGACCGCCCCGGTGGGGGACTGGACCCTGCCATGACCGCAGCCATCGTCACCGAGGGGCTGAGCACCTTCTACGGCACAACGCCGGGGATCGTCGACCTCGACCTCGAGGTGCGGGTGGGCGAGGTGTTCGGGTTCCTCGGCCCCAACGGGGCCGGAAAGACCACCACCATCCGCACCCTCATGGACCTGATCCGCCCCACCTCCGGGTCGGCCACCATCCTCGGGCTCGACAGCCGCCGCCGGTCGATCGCGGTGAAGGCCCGCACCGGGTACCTGCCCGGCGAGCTGGCCATGTGGCGGCAGATGACCGGGCGCCAACTGCTCACCTACCTGGGCAACCTGCGTGGGGTCGAGGTGGCGGGGGCGGTCGCCGAGTACGGGGAGCGGCTCGACGTCGACCTCGACCGCAGGATCGGCGCCTACTCCAGCGGCAACCGGCAGAAGATCGGGATCATCCAGGCGTTCATGCACCGGCCCGACCTGCTGATCTTCGACGAGCCCACCTCCGGGCTCGACCCGCTGATGCAGCAGGAGTTCTACCGGATGGTCGACGAGGTCCGGGCCGAGGGGCGCACCGTGTTCCTCTCCTCGCACATCCTCCCCGAGGTGGAGCGGGTGGCCGACCGGGTGGGGATCATCCGCCGCAGCCGGCTGGTGGCCGTCGAATCGGTGGAGGACCTCAAGTCCAAGACCCGGCGCCGCCTCGACCTCGTGTTCGCCGGGCCGGTGTCACCAGCCGAGTTCGCCGCCATCGAGGGGGTGGAGCACGCCGCGACGATCAACGGCGGCCACGGGGTGTCGGTGACCGTGGCCGGGTCGATGGACCAGGTGGTGAAGGCCGCCGCCCACCATCAGGTGGTGAACGTGATCAGCCACGAGGGCGACCTGGAGAGCGCCTTCCTCGCCTACTACTCCGAGGCCCCCGATGCTGGGTAGCGTCTTCGCCAAGACGGTGTGGGACCGCCGCCGCTCGCTGTGGTGGTGGCTGGCCGGACTCGCCGGTCTGGCCGCCCTCATGGTGGCGTTCTGGCCCACCTTCGCCGGCACCGAAGACTTCGCCGAGCTGCTCGACGCCTACCCCGAGTATCTGCTGGCCCTGTTCGGGATCGACGCCGAGGAGTTCCTCACCGCCGCCGGGTTCTTCCAGGGAGAGCTGTACTCGGCGATGCTGCCCATTCTGTTCATCAACTTCGCCATCCTGCGCGGAGCCGCCATTGCCGCCGAGGAGCAGGAGGGCACCCTCGACCTCACCCTGGCGATGCCGATCAGCCGGCGCCGGGTGATCGTCGACACCTTCCTGGCGATGGCGGTGCTCACCGGGGCGCTCGGGCTGGGCCTGGTGGTGGTGATGGTGGTGGGCGACCCCATCGCCGACCTGGGGCTGGGGGTGGCCGCGATCGTCGCCATCAACCTGGGAGAGGTGCTGCTCGCCCTGCTCTTCGGTGCCCTGGCCATGGCGGTGGGGGCGGCCACCGGCAGGCGGATGCTCGCCGCCGGGGTGTCGGCTGCGGTGGCAGTGGCCGCCTTCTTCGTCAACGGGCTGGCCCCGCTGGTGACGGCGCTGGAGGGATTGCAGCGGCTATCGCCGTTCCACTGGTTCCTGCGCTCCAAGCCGCTGGCCCACGGGTTCGACTGGGCTGGCCTCGGGCTGCTCGCCGCCACCACCGCCGCCTTCCTGGTGCTGGCCGTGTGGGCGTTCGACCGCCGCGACGTGTCCACGTGAGGGCAACGCCCAAAGGACCCATCGAGTCGACCCCCGGTGCCAAAGGACCCCGTCGCTCGGGACGCCCGGCACTGCCCCTGCCG
>CAYLYQ010000103.1:1164-3172 GCA_964388105.1 uncultured Acidimicrobiaceae bacterium | reverse complement strand
CTCGCGCCCCCTCCCGGCTTCGCCGTACTCCCCCGTTCCGCTGCCGCTCCACGGGTGAGAAGTCCACATCGCTTGCGCCCCGTCCCGGCTTCGCCGTACTCCCCCCGCTCGGCTGCCGCTTCGCGGGTGAGAAATCCGGAAGGCAAATCCGCATTTCCCCAGGTGGCGGGTCATAGCCTGGTATCCGGCAGGGTCACGGACCGGCCGCGACTCTGGCCACACATCCGCAGAGGAGGAGATCGTGGTCATCA
Organism: uncultured Acidimicrobiaceae bacterium; assembly: GCA_964388105.1. Classification (GTDB taxonomy): domain Bacteria; phylum Actinomycetota; class Acidimicrobiia; order Spongiisociales; family ZC4RG35; genus ZC4RG35. Next base: position 2,921 of record CAYLYQ010000103.1, on the reverse strand, counting down.
ACAAGTACCTGGCTGAGATGCTGGGAACGCTGATCCTCGTAGCAGTCGGTTCGCTCGGGATCCTGGCTGTCGGAGGCGCTGGGGGAGCGGCGAACATCGTTGCCATCGCCCTCGCATTCGGCCTGGCGCTGACGGCAGCGATCTGGGCGGTCGGTCACGTGTCCGGGGGGCATTTCAACCCCGCGGTGACTGTCGCCATGCTCATCGACGGGCAGATCTCCCTGAGTGACGCCATCGGCTACTGGGTGGGTCAGATCGCCGGCGGTGTTCTGGGAGCACTGCTCGTTCTGTCCGCCGCTGGTCAGGCAGGGGTGGCCGCCACCAACACGACCTACCCGGACCTCGGTCCGGCCGTCACCGTCGAGATCATGCTCACCGCGGTGTTCGTGTGGGTGATCATGGCCGTCGTCCGGCGCGGTGGGAACCACGCTCCGCTCGCCATCGGCCTCACCCTCGCCATGGCTCACCTGGCGGCGATTCCTGTCTCGGGCGCCTCGCTGAACCCGGCGCGGTCGTTCGGCCCAGCGGTGGTGTCCGGGGAGTTCGGCAGCATCGCCGTCTACCTGTACGCACCGATGATCGGTGCCGGGTTCGCGGCTGCGCTCTACCGGCTGTTCGCCGTCAAGAAGGACTAGGGCTCGACGAAGTCCTCGAGGCCGATGACCCAACCCGCCGGGAGATTCCAGTGGCGGGCGCCGCGCATCATCGACTCCACGTACGCCGGGGTGGGCCGGATCTCCGGCCCCTCGGCGGCCACGAGCACGAGGCAGTCGTGCTTGTTCCCTTCGCGGTCGACCGCTTTCTGGTCGAGGAGGCCGGGGGAGCGCCCCGATCCTGCCGCCCACTCGGTGATCGCATCGGCTTCGGCGGTGTCCACGGCGAACACGGCACCCCAAACGATGTTCCCGGAGTCCCTGACCAAGGTCGGCGTCGCCGATCCGGAATGGTCGACGAATCCGAGTTTGGTCTCGGGGTAGTGCGCCACGAAGAGAAACTCGGCGCTGGGCGCCAAGGCGGACAACGTCTCCGGATCCATCAGGGCGTCGTAGGCGAAGATCAGGGTCTGGTCCGCCACTCGAGTTGAGTGTATCGGTGGCGTGAGCCCGTCAGCGAAGCCCGGCGCTGGAGCGAGCCATGTCCCTGGCCCGGTCGTACTCGCCGAATGTGTCCGCTCCCACCCTCTCGTAGGAGAAGTCTGGAGTGACCCGCCTCGCCTCGTCGGACATCTCGCGGAACCGTGCCGGATCGGACGCCAACCGGGTCAGCGCACGGTGAAGCTGGCGTGTGTCCTCGACCAGGATGCTGTCGACACCGTCACGGGCGAACTCCTCCAGGCCGTTGCCCTTCCGGGCCACGAGGACCAGGCCGGCGCTTCGAGCCTCGAGGCCGGCGATGCCGAAGGCCTCCCGCCGAGACGGGGCGCAGAACACATGAGCGCTGCGGTACTCCTCCGCGAGCTCGTCGGACGACTTCCGTCCCCGCAGGCGGACGATGCCCTCCAGGTGCCTCTGGCGAATCAGCTGCTCGAGTCGAGGGCGGTCGGGGCCGTCGCCGAAGATGTCGAGCTGGATGGCGCCCCGAGGGAGGTCGTCGGCCGCCTCGGCCACCACCCCGATCAACGCGCCCAGGCCCTTCTTCGGGACCAGGCGCGCGGCAGCGACGCATCGGAGCGGAGGTGGGTCCGCCGGAGGGGTCGGCGCCGGTGACCACTTCGACTGGTCGATGCCGTCGTGGAGCACGGCCACATCGCCGCCATA
>CAYLYQ010000103.1:0-1064 GCA_964388105.1 uncultured Acidimicrobiaceae bacterium | reverse complement strand
GAAGCTCGTCGAGGAGGCGGGAGGCCATGACACCGGCGGCCGGGTTCCACGGCGCGTGCATCGGCATCATGGTGCCGAGTCGGTGCACGGTCACACCGTTCTCGATCTCGACCTGCCCGTGGATCTCGTCGCCCGATCCGCGTTCGACGGTGAACACGTGGACGTCGTGACCGAGCGCCGCTTGCGCACGGGTCAGTTCGCCCAGATGGGTTTCGATGCCTCCCGTCCGGGGCGCATAACAGTCAGAGACGTGGACTATCCGCATATGCCCTCAGTTGCCCTCGTCTACCCGCCCCGGCCTTCCCCCAAACTGAGAGCGTGCGACGTTTGAAGCGTAGCGATGGCATCGATGTATGGGCCCTGGGTTTTCGTTTCCCGAACAAGGACCGGAGCCCGAATAGCCTGCGTCGTATGCGTGGTGCGATCGTGGCCGTGTTATTGGTGTCGGCGTGCTCCGCCGGTGGCGCCTCCACGACCACCTCGGTGCCGTCAGCGGACACGACGGTGACTTCTCCGTCCACCTCGGTTCCCAGCACAACCACCACCGTGGCTTCCCCCGATCACGATCGCGAGCTGGCCCCCGACTTCACGCTGGCACTCGCCGACAACACCACCTTCACGCTCTCGGATGCCGGACGGCCCGTGTATCTGGTGTTCTGGGCGGAGTGGTGCCCGGTGTGCCGCAAGGAGCTCCCCGTGGTCGACGGGATCGCCGCCGACTATGCGGACCGGGTCGAGTTCATCGCCCCTGTCTGGAGGTCGGTGCCCGAGTCGGCGGAGACGGCTGCCGCGGAGCTGATGCCCTCCGGGGCCATCAGATGGGGACTGGACAACGAAGAGGTCATCTTCGAGTTGTACGGCGTGCCTTACCAGCCGGTGACCGTCCTCATCGCGGCCGACCAAACGGTGTTCGATCAATGGGCCGGAGTCCGCAAAGCCGAAGAGATCCGTGAGGCTCTGGACGAGGTGTTGAGCGTCGGAGAGTCTTCTTGAGTGGTGTGGTCCGATTGGAACTCACCCCCTCCCCCTCACTGCGTTCGGGTACTCCCCCACAAGTGGGGGAG
>CAYLYQ010000102.1:0-3229 GCA_964388105.1 uncultured Acidimicrobiaceae bacterium | reverse complement strand
GGGGAGTTGGACGGCGGGCGCGACTTCGTGCCACCACCGGGGCACGACAAGTAGGACGCGAAGAGGGGGCGCCGGAAGACGCCCCCTCTTCAAATGGCAGCTGATCGATCAGCCGTCGACGTTCACCACGGTGAACCCGAGCCTCGACGACCCGTTCCCGTACGTGAGCACGCCGAGCTGCTGGCCAGTGGCTCCGGACCAGGAGAACGCGACGTTCGCCGTTGTGCCCGCCGTCACCGTCGCTGGTGCCGAGTCGACCTGGAGCGTGCCGCCGGTTGCGCCGGGAGAGACGTCCCACATGTGGACGCCATAGTCGACCGACCCCCCGGGCACCGCCCAGCCGTGGACGATCAGGCGATAGTTCCCGTCAGCGGGGAACGCCATGTTGATCGCCTCGTTGGTGGCAGGAGCACCGCTCGAAGCCACGAGAGTCGCGCCTCGACACAGGTAGAGGTCGAGGTCGGTGTCCTCAGGACCTTGCTGATCATCGGCACCCAGCGTGATCCTCAGGTACGACGACCCGGCGAGAGTGAACGCGTGTTCCGTCTCACCAGGGCCGAGCGGCAAGGAGCATCCGCTGAAGTCCGTGTCAGGAGCGTCCTGGGTCACCGAGCCCGCCAGGAGGGTGTCCGCGGCGAGACCGATTGCCTGGGCCTCGAAAGGTCCCGTGTACCCGATATTGACGGTCACCTCGCTGCTGCCCGATGGCCCGCTCAGGTCTACCGAAGCCGGAGCGGCCAGGGGCACGCCGCGAACCGCGATCGGGCTCCGCACGGCGTAGCTCCCGGTGCCGTCGACCCACGTCAAGGCTCCGAACCTCCACTGGCCGGTGGGAGCGCCGGTGTTGGTGATCGTCACCTCGAACGACGCCGACTGCCCAGACTTGAGCTTGAGGCTCGTGGGTTCCACCGAGACCGAGTAGCCGGATGGCGCCTCGATCTGCGGGGTGTATGTCCTCCAGCCGCTCTCCTGCGCCACGCTGGTCACGGTTCGGGTCACCGTTATGGCTCCCGGCACCTCGGACGCCCCGATCGACGGGTAGTTGAGGTCGTGGGCCTCGGTCGCGTAACCCAAGGCGGCAACGGCGTTGCAGGTTCCGGTGGGGTTGGCGAACAACGACGGCGACACGTCGCAGAGGAACCCGTAGTAGTCGAATAGCCCGGCGTCGTAGACGAGGCCTGGCTGGAACATGGATCCCTTCTGGACGGCGCGGCCGGGGTCGGCCATTCCCGAGCCTTGGCCGAACGGGTTCGCCAACGACGTGCGGTTGTTGTCGAGAACGTCCGGGTCGGCGGTGGTCATCAGCGCCGAGCGGGCCATCGCCGCCGACCAGTCGGGATGCACCTGCTTCATCAGGGCAAAGAGACCGGCCACATGCGGACTGGCCATCGAGGTGCCCGCGATGGCAGCAAACATCTCACCGTCCGACGATGCCGGCGAGTAGGGAGCCAGGATCTGAAGTCCGGGCGCCGTGATGTCCGGCTTGATGACGTCACCGAAGACATTCGGTCCACGCGACGAGAAGTCGGTCATCGATGGCGCGTACGGCCACTCTGTCTTCACACCGGTGTCGAAGATCCGCGCAATCGCGTCGGAGCCTTCGCTGGCGATGTATCCCTTGATCTCGAGTCCCGGCGTGAAGTCGATGTGCACGCTCGGCACGAAATGGCTGTCGGTGTAATGGTTCCCGGCATCTGAGGCCTCGTACATGACCATGCCGACGCCGCCGGCTTGGAGCACGGCCTCGCTCTTGGCCACGCGGGCGATCACGCCCCGCTTGCAGAGGACGATCGCCCCTGCAACCACGGTCTCGTCGAGACTGCCAGGAGTGCAGAGCTCGTCGCCGGCATCTGCACCATCGACGATCGGCGCCCATTCGACTCCCTGGGTCACGGACGCGCCCTGATAGACGGCCCCGTTGCCGAGCTCGACCTTGCCCGAGATGTAGCGGGCCTGGGTGTTGGCTCCGACCGTGGTCAGCCAGGGCACCTTGGCCGGGTTGCGCACTGTCGCCGCCCCAGGACCGCTGTTGCCAGCGGAGGTGGCGACGAAGACGCCCGCGTCGGCCGCGAACAGGAACGCGACCTCGTCGGCCGAGATGGCGGTGCCGCTCCCTCCGATCGAGTAGTTGATGACGTCGACGCCATCGGCGACGGCCGTGTCGATGGCCAGGGCCAGGTCCGAGGAGAAGCCTCCCAGGGCGCCGAGTCCCTTGTAGGCGATGATGTGGGCATCAGGGGCGATGCCGCTGATGAGCCCCAGATCATGTCCGAGAACACTCGCTGGGACGTTCCTGTTGCCGGCGGCGGTGCCGGCTGTGTGGCTGCCGTGCCCATTGTCGTCCCGTGCCGAGTCGAACTCGGAGGGCGTTGCGCCGATGAGCGCCCGGTAGGTCGGTATGACCTGACGGGCACCGATCAGCTTGTTGTTGCACGAGAAGGGGACATCGGCAGGGTTGTGGGCGCTGTTGCCGAATTCACACGGAAGCCCCGCGGTGTCGATCGGCGGCGCCGGCAGACCGTTGTCTGCGAAACTCGGGTTCTCGGGCCAGATGCCGGAGTCGATGATGCCGACCACCACACCCTTGCCAGTCGCTCCAGTGGTCGTCCCGCCGCCCGGTCCGGGATTGAGCCCGATGAATCCCGGGCTCGAATCGGTGTCCGGCTGCAGCAGGACATCCGGCAGCACCATGGCGACCTCTGGCTGAGCGGCCAGCTTCACGGCCTCGGCGTGCCCGACTCGGGCGGCGAAGCCATTGAGTGCGTTCACGTATTCGATGGCGATCTTGTCCGCCGAAACGCCCGCGTTCCGCATCACCTTGGCGTGCTCCGCCTTCATCTGCTGGCCCCGGTTCCGGGCCCGAGCAGTGTCCAACTGGTCCTGGCCCTCGGTGGCGATCAGCGGCTCAGCCTTCATCACTACGACATAGCTGTCGTACTTGCCTTTCGCTACCTCGGGAGCCGGGCCCGCCTCCGGGGCATCGCCTTCCGGCGCGGCGCCCGACGGGATGGCCGTCACCAGCGCCATGGCGAGCGCGGTGAACAGGACCATCAGCTTCTTCTTAGGTGGTGTCCTCACCCTTTTCCTCTCCTTCGTCTTCCCGGACTATGCCGGACAGCGACCTCCCCGCCGCCCGCGGGGGCGACATTATCCGATCGCGGACCGACCCGCACCGATCCGGGGCATCGATGACTTGAGGCCCTATTTTCGGGTGCGGGCACCTGGGTAA
>CAYLYQ010000101.1:0-3277 GCA_964388105.1 uncultured Acidimicrobiaceae bacterium | reverse complement strand
CGCAAGTTGGCAGAATCGTTGGAGAAGGTGACCGCCGACAACCACCAGGGGGAGTACTACCTCACGGATGTCGTCGGGATCCTGGCCGCCGCGGGGGAGACCCTCGTGGCGGTCAAAGGCTCACCGGAGGAGGTGGCAGGCATCAACTCGCAAGATCAACTGGCCGAGGCGCAAGTGGCGAAGCGCCGCGAGATCAACCAACGGCTCATGGAGTCCGGGGTTTGGATGCTCGATCCCGAACGGGTCTATGTCGATGCCGGTGTCACGGTCGCACCCGGGGCGCGGCTGTATCCCGGAGTGCACCTGGAGGGGGACACCACCGTGTCCGCCGGGGCCCAGGTCGGTCCGGACACTTTCGTCGTCGACTCTTCGATCGGTCCGGGCGCCACCGTGTGGTATTCGGTCCTCCGCTCCGCGGTGGTCGGTGAGGACTGCATGGTCGGCCCGTACGCGTCGCTCCGGCCGGGGACCGTCCTGAAGAAGGGCTCCAAGGCCGGCACCTTCGTGGAGACGAAGAACACCACCCTCGGCGAAGGGGCGAAGGCGCCGCACCTGAGCTACCTCGGGGATGCCACCGTGGGCGAGCGGGCGAACATCGGCGCCGGGACCATCACCTGCAACTACGACGGCTACCACAAGCACGAGACGGTCATCGGGGACGAGGCCTTCATCGGATCGGACACGATGCTGGTGGCGCCGGTGACCATCGGGAACCGGGCCATCACGGGCGCGGGCTCGGTGATCACATCGGACGTTCCCGACGACGCCCTGGCTGTCGAGCGCAGCCAGCAGGTCGAGATCCCGGGCTACTCTGAGCGCCGTAAGGCTCGCGAGACCGCTGCCGAGGCGGAGGCCTGAGTTTGGAGATCGTCTCCCGTAAACGAATGATGGTCTTCTCCGGGAGCGCCAACGTGGCGCTGGCGGAAGAGGTCACCGAGGTGCTGGGCACGAAGCTCGGCCGCATCGAGATATCCAGATTCGCCAACGGCGAGATCTATGTCCGCCCCATGGAGAGCGTCCGTGGCGCCGACTGTTTCGTTATCCAGAGTCACGGGCACCCGATCAACGACCTGATCATGGAGCAGTTGATCACCATCGACGCCCTGAAGCGGGCGTCGGCGCGCAGGATCACCGCGGTGGTCCCCTTCTTCCCCTACTCCCGCCAAGACAAGAAGGCGCTGCCCCGGGAGTCGATATCGGCCCGGCTGGTGGCCGACCTCTTCCTGCAGGCGGGCGCCGATCGCCTCGTCTCGGTCGACCTTCACACCGGCCAGCTCCAGGGCTTCATCGACAAGTCGTGGGACCACCTCACGGCGCTCCCGATCATCTCCGACTACCTGGCCGAGCGGCTGAACGGCGATTCGATCGTCTTGTCGCCTGACGCCGGTGGCGTCAAGCGCGCCGAGCGCTACGCCCGTCGCCTCGACGCCAGCGTCGCCTTCATCTACAAGCGCCGCGACCCAACCTCGCACAATGAATCGACCGCTCTGTCGATGTCGGGGGAGGTGGCCGGCCGCCATGTCGTGATCGTCGACGACATGATCGACACCGCAGGCACCGTCGTGAACGCGGCCGAGATGGTCCGCGACCAGGGTGCCCTCAGTGTGAGGGTCGCCGCCACCCACGGGATCTTCTCCGACCCTGCTCTGGATCGAATCAAGAACGCCCCCATCGACGAGATCATCGTCACCAACACCCTTCCCGTGCATCCTGATGTCCAGGCGTTGGACACCGTGACGGTGCTCTCCATCTCGCCGATCCTCGCCGAGACCCTCCAAGCCATATTCATGGAGTCCTCGGTCTCCGAGATCTTCCTGGGCGACAACGCGTGACGCACCGCGAGGGCCCGACGCCCGATCAGGCTCGCGTCCGCCTGCTGGTGACGCTCATGGTGTTGGTGTTCATCGTCGGCGCCATCTTCTTCCGGGGATCAGGTCCCGGTGAGGACGGGACGACTCTGCCCAACGCGGGCTCCTCGACCACTGCCGGCGGCGACGGCTCCTCGACGACCATCCCGGGAGGGACGACGGTCACCACGCAGTCTCTCGGAACGTTGCAGCGCGTGGAGGCGCAGGCGGTCCACACCGGCCTGCGCGATCCAGTGGCCCTGGCCGCCCCTGTGGGTGACGACCGGCTGTTCGTCGTCCAGCGCCACGGGATCATCCGGGTCCTCGACGCCAACCGCCAACTCCTCGAGGCGCCGTTCCTCGACCTCACCGATCGGGTGCTGGCCGGTGGCATCGAGCAAGGTCTGCTGGGTCTGGCCTTCCACCCGGACTACGCCACCAACGGCCGCTTCTTCGTCTACTACACCTCGTCGGAGAACCGCCAGATCGCCGAGTTCAAGGTCTCCGCCACCGATCCCAACGTGGCCGACAAGGAATCCGCCAAGATCGTCCTCCAGGAGGTCCGCAACCCGCCGAACGCCAGCGAGCCCCGCCACTACGGAGGAGCGCTCAACTTCGGACCCGATGGCTATCTGTGGGCGGCCGTCGGCGACGGCGCCGCCTCGCGGGACCAGGGCCAGGACCCCAACACCATCTTCGGCACCATCTTGCGGATCGACATCGACGGCGGCGACCCGTACGCCGTCCCCTCCGACAACCCGTTCGTCGGCGGAGGCGGAAAGGCCGAGGTGTGGGCCTACGGGCTGCGCAACCCGTGGCGCTTCTCGATCGACCCGGTGGACGGGCTGATCTACATCGGCGACGTCGGCCACGCCGACCAAGAAGAGGTGGACGTCGTGCCGATCGACGAGGGCGGTGGATACAACTTCGGCTGGTCCGACATGGAGGGCACCCGCTGCTTCCACAAGTCGGGGTGCCAGGCGTCCGACTACACGTCGCCCATCATCACCTACACCCACGAAGAGGGGCTCTCCATCACCGGCGGGTTCGTGTACCGGGGGTCGGAGATCCCCGAGATCCAGGGCACCTACTTCTACGGCGACTGGGTCGGGCAGTGGATTCGGTCGTTCAAGTTCGTCAACGGAGTCGCCACCGAGGAGAAAGACTGGACCGAGGAGCTCGGTGGGGACATCGGCTACGTGACGGCGTTCGGTCTCGACGGGCACGGCGAGCTCTACTTCGCGTCCTGGAGCGCCCCGAGCTCTTCGGAGGGCACGATCTACAAGCTCACCGCCGTCCGCTAGGACTGCCACCTGAATTCTCCCCCGTGCGGAGCAATGGGGGAGTACCCGGAAGGGGGGGAGGGGGCGCGAGCCAGGATTTCTCACCCGTGGAGCGGTAGCGGAACGGGGGAGTACCCCGAAGGGGGG
>CAYLYQ010000100.1:1612-3291 GCA_964388105.1 uncultured Acidimicrobiaceae bacterium | reverse complement strand
CCAGGTGGTGCTCGTCGACGAGCTCGCAGTGAACACGGTCGGTGCCACGGTTTTCGGCCGTCTTCGAGACGAGCTGTGGCAGTTGCCCATCACCTGGGTGGTGGCAGTCACCGAGGATGACGCCGCCGTCCTCCGGACCCCCCCGGCGGACGCGTTCTTCGAAGCGGTGGTCGAGTTGGAGCCCCTGTCTTGGGACCAACAGAGGGAGATTCTCGAGGCCCGCATGGGTAATGAGGGCGCGATGATCGCGGCGCAGGTCGACGAGGGGAACACCAGGCGACTCCTCATGATGGCCCGGGCAGCCAAGGACTCCGGCACGTCCGTCGCCCAGCGCCAGGCGGAGTTGACCCGTCGTTGGGAAGAGGTCAAGAAGCTCGGTCGCCCGGCGAGCATGTTGATGGCCGAGTTGGAGTCACTCGGTCCGAGCAGCGCCTCCGACGAGAAGCTCCTGGGGAGATTGGGCTGGACGCGATCACGAGCGGTCCAGGTCCTTCGTGAGCTGGAGGCGAACGGTCTCGTGACCTCGTCGTTCGTGAAGGGCCCCTCCGGCGGCCGGCGAAAGCTGTACCGGCCCGTGGACCCGTTCGAGCCGGAAGAGGATGCGGACGGATGACTCACCAGGCGCTCTCCGAAGCCGAGTCCTCCCGGGCGTTCGACGCCACACGACGCTTCGAGGAGCTGGCCTTCTACCACGTGCCGTTCGACGAGCTCAACGGTGACGACTCGACCGAGAGCTACTTCACCCATCAGGTCGCCACCTACGGGCGGGTGGCGGTGATCGGCTCCAGTGGGTCCGGGAAGTCGAGCCTGGTCTCCTCCGTCCTCGGTCCCTTCGCCCAGGACCTCCCGGAGCACATCGTGCCACTGCGGGTGCCAGTCGCCGCCGAGAGGGACGAGACGGTCACGGAGCCGGGGGCGATGGCCCGCCACCTCGTCCGATACGTGACGAGGTGGGCCAGTCCCGAGCTGTTCAGCAACGCGGAGAAGGACGACTTCGAGCGGGCGATCGCCGAGGTCTCCCGCCGATCGGTCAACGGCCGGGCGCGGTCCTTCCGCATCTCGCTTCCCCTCTGGCTGGCCGACGCCGAGTTCGCGGCCCAGGTGCAGGCGGTGGGCACCGACTACGAGAACCGTGGATCGAGCACCGAGGCGCTGGAGCACTTGAAGCGCCTCACCGCCCTCTTCGACCACCACGGCCTGTTCCCGGTGTTCGTGTTCGACGACTCCGACACCTGGCTGCGGATCCCGGGCCTGGATCGCACCGACGTGGCGAACCAGTTCTTCATGCGCACGGTCCGCATGCTTGCGAAGGAGATCGAGGCGGGCCTGGTGGTCGCGGTCCACGAGCACTATCTGAACCTCGCCGGCTACCGGGAGGCGGCGAATTGGCTCACCGGGGAGGTGCGGATCCCGCGACTGATCGATGCCCGAGCCGGAATCGAGGCAATCCTCCGGGACCGGCTGGTGGTGGGCGGCGTCCACGCCCCCATCGACTCCGTCATCGACGACGGGGCGTTGGACCAGCTCGCCAAGTTCTACGAGTCGGGGAAGACGCTCCGAGACGTCCTTCGGGTCACCCACCGGTCACTCCAGCACGCCCTCTCGGACGGCCTCGACCTGATCACCGAGTCCCTGGTCGAGAACGTGGTGGTGGAGCTGGCCTACACGGGCTGAGCTGC
>CAYLYQ010000100.1:0-1512 GCA_964388105.1 uncultured Acidimicrobiaceae bacterium | reverse complement strand
CAGACGGTCCTGAGGATGTCCACTTCGTGGATGAGGTTGACCAGCAACGGCCCGGCGGACTCCGATCGCTGCCACGTGACCTCGTAGTAGGAGTCCGGTTTCCGAACGGTCAGCATCGTGTTCGTTGCCATCAGCCGGCCGATCTGAGTGGCCACCATCCGGCCCGCCTCTCGAACCAGGTTGTTGTAACGCCGGTGCTGGCCGACGATTAGCTTCACCCCGCACCCGGACGCCGCGTCGCAGAGTGCTCTCCCGTGCTCCAGAGTGTCCGCGATCGGCTTCTCGACGAGCAGGTGTATGCCGTGCTCGGCGAAGAACCGGCCCATCTCCAGGTGGAGGTGGTTCGGAGCCGCGATCACGACTCCGTCGAGATCGAGGTCGATCAGGTCGCGGTAGTCGGCGCAGTGGGGAACTCCGAGGGTCGATGCGACCGTGGGCGGGTCATCGAGGCTGGCCACCCCGGCGAGAGTCGTCTCATCGCCGGCCGCGATGAGATTGGCGTGGACGATGCCGATCCTGCCGGTGCCGACCACCGCCATGCGTACCGAGCTGATGTTGGTTGGCTGCGACTCGGGCCTCAATCGGCGTCTGTGGAGGAGGACGGAGGCACACCGTCGTAGTGGGCGACGGTCGGGTCGATGGTGCGCATGGGTCTTTCCCGTTGCGTCTCCTCGACGTAGTGGGCGGCCAGGCCAAAGCTCCGGGCGATGGCGAACAGGAAGTCCCCGTACGCCGGGTCGAGGCGCAGCACCGTGAGCGCGACGGCCAGGGCACCGTCGACGTTCACCGGGGTCGGGTTGCCGGAGTGACGGCCCACCCGTTCGGCCAGGGCCCGGGCCGCGGCCTCCAACCGGCCGTCGGTAAGCGGGCGCATCAGCTCGAACAGCCTCTCCGCTCTCAAGTCGTGGTCATGCCATCGGTGGCCTATTCCAGGGAGACGGCGCCCGGCAGCTCGCTCGGCGTTGAACACCTCGTCGGCCCAGCTCTCGAGGTCGCCTGAGGCGGGTGCGGAGGCGAGGATGTTCATGGCTCGGGTGACGACCGCGCCGTGGTACTCGCCGAACGCCAGGATCCCCCCGGCCAGGCTGCTCATGGGGGCCGCCCGGGTCGAGGCGATGGTCCTCGTGACCAGCGCCGAAGGCGATATGGGCCCGTGATCGATGGAGGCAACCAGGCATGCGCCGAGCAGCTCGGCTTCTTCCGGTGCCGGTTCGTCCCCCCGCCAGAGTCGCAGCACCATCGCCGGGAACGAGGCTCGTCCGATGGCGTCGTCGATGGCGATGCCGCGCACGAAGACGTGACGATCAGAGGTCGAGGTGATCGCGGAGTACCAGGGCCCCGCCTTGTGCGACTCCCCTGCCGGAGTTCCTTGGTGCGTGCTCATTGGGCTCTCCTCGCTCACGATGCATCCCTGGGCCGAATTCGGCCGAGAAGGCCGGAGATCTCATCGGCGCAGTCCATGAGGGGACGGCGCAGGTCCCCGAACCGCTCTTCGCCCAGGCGGACCGTTGG
>CAYLYQ010000099.1:0-3340 GCA_964388105.1 uncultured Acidimicrobiaceae bacterium | reverse complement strand
CCTACCGCTTTGCGGCCGGCTGTTGATCAGGGCCAGCCTTGGTGGTGGAGGCGGAGCTCCCTCACTCCCGAAGCGACGAGATCCGGGTTGCGTGCGGCCCGGTTACTCGACGAGCCAGCCGGGAATCTGGATCGGCTGCTGACCGCCCGGGCAACGCCCGATGTCACGCACGATCGCGGCCGCCGGACCGAACACCGTGGGCACACCTTGGGGAACGCCGCACTCGACGAGGTCGACGCCGACCCACACGAACTCCCAGGGCTCGGGGTTCGGGCCCTGATCGGCGACGTCGTCGGGGTAGGAAGGGATGAGGCCGTGCCGCTTGGGTCGGACGAAGTTGTCTTCCACCATCCAGTTGTATCCGGGAGACCCGCGGAACTGCCCGAAGGTGCCGTTGGGGTAGCGGAAGTCGAGCGCGTATCCGCTGTGATGCTTTGACGCGCCCGGTATCGACCACCAGGTCAGGGCCGCGTCGATCGCCGAGTCGGACGATCCCGAGAGGTGGGAGAGGAAAGTCGAGCGCTGGGTGTCCGGCGACCGGTACGCCGAGGAGACCCCGAACCCCAGCCCGGCGGCCCGGATCTCTTCCCGCAGCGCCGCCCATGCGTCGGCGGCCTCGGGCTGCATGCGAGCTCCTCCCGCGCTGATCAGAACCCCTGTTGCGACAGGGCGCAGGCGGTAGCCCCGCTCGAAGGCGCGCGCCCAGATGCGATCGTCGAGCTCGGCGTCGCCGGTGACCCGGGGCTGGCTCTCCGGATAGGCGAGATTGGGAAGCGTGTTGGCGACGGCGTAGTCGTAGAGCGAGACGAAGCCCGGTCCGTCGTATTCCGGAAGGGACTCCTCAGCCGCACCGGCCGGGACGGCCTGCAAGAGCAGCGCCCCCAGGAGTGCCACGGTCGCTGCCCGCCTCATCAGGCTGCCTACCAGGCGCCGCCTCCGCCACCGCCGCCGCCACCGCCGCCACCGCCGGAGAACCCGCCACCGCCGCCGGATCCGCTCGTGGATGGCGGCGGGGTGAAGGCACCGGACAGGGCCGAGGAGATGCCGGCAAAGGCGTTCTCGGTCGAACCGCCGGAGTACCCGTAGTTCCCATACCAGTAGATCGAAGAGGTCGTCTCCAGCTCCGGCGGGGCGTGGAGCCGCGCCTGCTCGAGCACCTCCTCGGCCACGCCGAAGGCGATGGCGTAGATCAGGTAGCGGTCCCAGAGGTCGAGTGAGATCGCAGGAGCCTCCTCGAGTCGGGAGAAGTCGCTCAGGTACCTGCGGAACGCATCCCAGCGGGCTGCCTCCAAGGCCCCTTCGGGCGTCCGCTTCACCCGCACCTTGCGGAAGGCCAGGATGACGATGAGGAGGATGACCCCGATGACCATTCCGAACAGGACGATCACCGGTGTGGTCGCCCCGGTGACCTGGTCGCCCATCACCCTCGGGAGGATGAAGAAGCTGCCGACCACGAGCAGGATCACCCCGAGGATGACGAGCCCGGCCACCCTCGATCCCGTGTAGTCCAACAGTCCCGCCCTCTTCACCGCGGCGATGGCCCTGGATCGGAACGACTGGTATGTGGTGGCGTTGGCCGAGGCGTCTTCACGGATGAGTCTGCGGAACTCGTGCAGCGGCTGTGGTCCGTCGGCCAAGACCCGCCTGATCACCGTCATGACCGACTGCTCGAAATCTCGCAACCCGGTGGACTCGGTCTCGACACTCAGCATCAGGTCGGAGATAGTCTCCTGCTTGAGACCGCCCCAAGTCGACCTGACCACCTGGGTCGGCTCGGCCTTGATGTGCCCTTGCCGGATCAGGTCGAAGAGTGTCGCCGTGAACTCCTTCTCGTTGACGTATCCCTGTGTGAGCAGGACCCCCACCTCGGCCGGCGTCAGGTCGGTCGGCGGCTCCTGCTCGTACTCCCGGTCGTAGTTGACCCTCGGCTCGCGTCCGAAGCGGAGATACACCAGACCACCGAGCCCGAGCGACATCGCAGCGGCCGCGGCCAGGCCCCATATCGCCCCCCGCCGGGCAGCTTCTGCGCGGGCCTGCTCCTCGTTGGCCCAGCGGAGCTCCTCTTCGAGGATGGCTCCGAGGCCGTTCCCCGCGACGACTCTGGCCCCGGAAGTCGAGGCGAGGAGGCTGGTCGGGAACACGACGCGCATCTCCACCCACTGCTCCGGCGAGATCCCGCTGGCACGCAGCGTCGGGCTGATGCGGTCTTCACCGAGCGAGGTCTCGCCGTTGACTCCCTGCGGGTGACCCCAAACGCGGACCTGGTCCGCCTGCGCTCCGGGCGGGATGGTCATCCGGGCGTCGAGCCGGTCGACACCGACCGACCACTTGTCGCCCCAGACCTGGAGGTTGACGTCGACCACGTCGTCGTACGCCGTGGCCACTCCGATCATCCGGTACTTGATCGTGAATCGCCTGACCTCGTTGTTGCTCTGGTGGTGCCAGACGACCCGAACGTACCCGGGGATCTCGTCGACTCCGTATGTGCCGGCGGGCGAGGAACACCCCAAGGTGACACACCCGCCCAGCGAGTAGGGGCGCGACTCGTCGG
The DNA here is from genome assembly GCA_964388105.1 of uncultured Acidimicrobiaceae bacterium. GTDB lineage: Bacteria > Actinomycetota > Acidimicrobiia > Spongiisociales > ZC4RG35 > ZC4RG35. Next base: position 789 of record CAYLYQ010000099.1, on the reverse strand, counting down.
AGACCGAGAGAACCTCGACTTCCTCGCCGCCGCGGACGCGTATGTCGCGGTAGGCGCCCGAGAACGAACCGTCGAAGGCGTATCCGATCACCTCGGTGACGTCGAGCGAGCCGTCTCCGTTGACGACGACCGTGACGTCGGCGTCGGCGATCCAGTAGGACTGGGCCAGCGCCGGCAGCGCCGGGAACGCCAGCAGGGCTACGGCGGCGAGGCCGGCGAGGACCCGGCGCCGGATCACCCGAAGTCGACGGTCGGAGCCGTGTCCGCCTCGGGCCCGGCCTCGAAGAACTCCCTCGTGCGGAAGCCCGTCATGGCGGCCACGATGTTGGTCGGGACCTGCTGGACCATGTTGTTGTAGGTGAGGACCGTGTCGTTGTAGATCTGGCGGGACACCTGGATCTTGTTCTCCGTGTCGGTGAGGTCGGCCTGCAGGCTGGCGAAGTTCTCCGACGCCCGCAGCTCCGGATACGCCTCGGCAACGGCGAACAACTGGCGGAGAGCCTGGGTGAGGAAGCCCTCGGCCTGGGCCTGTTCCGCCGGGCCCTGAGCCGCCTGAGCCGCACTGCGAGCGGCCGTCACGTTCTCGAACGTCTGCCGCTCGTGCGAGGCATAGCCCTTGACCGTCTCCACCAGGTTGGGGATCAGGTCGTACCGGCGCTTGAGCTGGACGTCCACCTGTGCCCACGCGTTGTCGACGCGGTTACGGCCGCCGACGAGCCGGTTGTAGATCGAAACGAAGATGATGAGGAGCAGGAGGACGATCCCGCCGATGATCCATGGCGTCATGAG
>CAYLYQ010000098.1:0-3553 GCA_964388105.1 uncultured Acidimicrobiaceae bacterium | reverse complement strand
CTCGGTGGCGAGGAAGTCGACTCTGACATCGTGGCTTTCCAGCGGAACTTCGTCCAAGACCCGGATCGAGGTCGTCACCCCGACCGCGATGCAGTCGTGACGCCGGGCGGCCAGCAACTCGTCGTAGTAGCCCTTGCCGCGGCCGAGCCGGCCGCCCGCCCTGTCGAATGCGAGCCCGGGCACGAGAACCAGGTCGACTTCGTGAATCGGAACGGGATCCCCGGCGTCCACTGGCTGTTCCATCCCCCAACGGTGGGTCTCACGCGGCAGGTCACGATCGCGAAGGGTCAGCGTGCCGTCCTCCTCCACCCTCGGCAGGACCCAGCGCCAGCCGGGGAGGCGGGCAAAGAGCGGTTCGACATCCACCTCCGCCGCCATCGCCAGGTAGGCGGCGACGGTCCCCGGCAGGCGGGCCGACATCCACATGAATACCTGTTCGGTCACCTCGGACGAGACTGTGGCTTTCACCGGGCCGAGCGCGATCATCCGCCGCCGGAGTGCGCCTTTGTCCACGGGTATCAGGCTAAGCCGGTTCCAGGCGGGGACGCGGCGCTGCTCATCGCTACCGTCGCCGCCGTGAAGTGGCTCCTCGTCTTGCCGAGAACGATCATCACCTGGGTGGTGGGTGTGATCGCCACGATCATCGGGGCGATCTCGGTCATGGTCCTCGCCCTCATCAACGACACCACGCCATGGATCGAGCGCGTGATCCGGGGGTGGAGCCGCGCCTGGTTGATCGCATCGGGCACGAAGCTCGAGGTCGAAGGGACGGAGCACATCGACCCGACGCGCTCCTACGTGGTGGTGGCCAACCACCTGTCCACCCTCGACATCATGGCGTGCTTCCTGGCCGTGCGACTGCCCATCCGTTACCTGGCCAAGAAGGAGCTGTTTCGTGTTCCGCTCCTGGCTCAAGGCATGCGGGCCGTCGGGATCATCGAGGTCGACCGCGAGGCGAGGGGTGCGATCCACGCCGCGGTCAACCGCCAAGCGAAGGACCTGATCGAGAAGAAGCGGAGCCTCATCATCTACGCCGAGGGGACGCGGCCCCGCAACGGGATCATGAAGCCATTCAAGAAGGGGGCTTTCACCATGGCGGTCGCCAGTCAGCTCCCCATTCTCCCGCTGTCGATTCACGGCACCTACGAGGCGTTCCGGCCGGGGCGTCCCTGGGTGTTCGGTGGCACCGCCCGGGTGGTCATCGACCCCGCCATCGAGACCGCAGGCAAGACCCAATCCGACGTGGGCGCCCTCCGCGACCAGACCCAGTCGTTGATCGCGTCCCGGGTGCAGGGAATGGGCGGCCGCACGTCCTTCTAAAGACATCACCGGCCGACGAAGGAGACCGGACTACGAGTCCCCCACGAGAAGGAGTGGGGGAAGGTACCGCCGGACGAGGAACGATTCCGGGGGTAGGGGGCGCGCCAAACCCGTTTTCCACATCAGGGGCCGCGTCAGTCGTACACCGCGGCCAGATAGGCCCGTCCACCACTGACGACACAGAGGATGGCGCCGACTGACGTCACGATCTGATAGCGGTCGGCGTCGGGGCGGCCGTCCCACCAACGGCCGGTGAGACGCCACGGGCCACTCCAGGTCAGCACCGGCTCCCACCGGGAACCGAGACGGACTCTCGAAGGCATCCCACCGTCCCACTCCACCTCGAGGGGGGTCGCCTTCTCGAAGACCAGCGCGGGGCTGGGCGAAGGCGTCGCTCCGGGCCAGGGAGCGGACGGGTCACGCTCGGGAGAGCCAGCCTCCTCTCCCCACCGGCTCCAGCTCACCCGCTCCCCGGGCAACCTTCCCCCCTGCGGCCTCCCCTGTAGAACCATCTCGGGCCCGACCAGTGCCTGGGCCCGGGCCAGGGCGCGTTCGGTCTCCACCAGACTCGACTCGTCGGAGAAGAGGCCCATCTGCCGTCCCTCGCCTGACAGGTCCGCAGGGGCGATGCCGAGGGACACGATCCCGCCGGGGACTCCGGCGCTCTCCACCCACGCCCGCAACTGCCACCACATCCGGTCGGCGATGGCTCGCTCGGTGAACGGATCGGCCGACCTCCACACTCGCTCCCTGGTGGTCCCCGTCGCCGAGCCGGCAGTGATGACCACCGCGTGCGGGGCTACGCCGAGCGCTCTGAGGCCGCGGCTCATCCGCTCCGCCAGCATCCGGGCAGCGAAGGCGACCGAATCCAGGTCCTGGAGCGGGTCTTCGAACTCCATGGAAACGGCCAGGTCGGCGGGTATCTCCCTGGGGTCGAGGAGCCGGTCTTCACCGCTCGCCAGTCGGTGGGCGAGGACCCCGTGGGTCCCGAACCGGCTCGCCAGAGCGTCCCTGGGGAGACGGGCCAGGTCGCCGAGGGTCGCCACTCCCAGCCAGCGAAAGGTGTCGATCATCTCGTCTCCGCCCATGGCCTCCCGAAGGGTCGCCAGGTCGAGACGGGACAGGAATGCAACGGTGTCTTCGACCACCAGGGGCTCCCCCACCGCCGCCGTGGCCGCAGCCCATCGAGCCGCGAACGGACCGTCGGCCACACCTACCAGGGCATCACCGCCGAGACGGCCGCCGACGAGCCGGTCGAGCTCTTTGGCCACCCGATCGGCCAGTTCGGCTTCGCCGCCGTAGTAACGGACGGCACCTCCAACCGGCACGTACAGGAGACCCGGCGACACCGCCTCCACCCGCGGCACCAGCTCTTCCACCGCCGAGACCACCATCTCGAAGCGTCGGGCCTCCTCCCCCGGGTCACGCACCAACACCCGGGCGAACGGGGCCAGCGCCTCGGCCTCGCGGCGCGCCATGCCCAGGACGACACCAGCGGCCAACACGTCGTCGGTAGCACCGGTCACCCGGTCGTCGACCACCAGGACCGGCTCACCCGACGGCGCGTCGGGCCTGGTCAAAGACCACATTGGAAACCAGGCGCAAAGCGTCCGTGCCCTCATCCTCCACCTCGATGATCCGTGAAATGCCCCCAACACCCTTGCCCGAAGCCTCCAGCACCAGCCGCCGGCGTCCCAATCTCCCGTGCCCCATGTCGGCGCCTTCCCAGGTGACACCGATCGCCCGCAACCGCAGATGGGCCATCCCGCCCGGCAGACCGCCACCAGCCGACCGCATCGCCACCGCGGCCCGACGGGCCCGGGCCAGGGCGGCAAGGCGACGGAGGTCCTGTTCCCGAAACCGGGCGGGAACCTCGACGTAGAGGGCCCGGACACCTTCGAGGAGGGCGGCCGTGACCTTGGGCCACAGCAGGGGATCGGGACAGCGAACGACGATGAGCCGCTCGGGGTCGATGCCCGCCTCCCAGGCGGCCGCGGGAGAAACCCATCCCCTGGTGTCGATCACCACAACCGGTGCCACAAGCGAGTGCTCGGCGAGCATCCGCATCCCGAGCCTGGTGAGACCGCTTCCCGGCTCCCCCACCATCTCCACCAGCCGCCCAGGGCTCAGCTCGAGGATCCCTTCCCCGACCCCTTCCAGCAGGGGGGCCTTGATCATTTCCTCGATGCCCACTGACGTCTCCGCGGTTCAGGATGGGACATCTTATCGAACA
>CAYLYQ010000097.1:0-3555 GCA_964388105.1 uncultured Acidimicrobiaceae bacterium | reverse complement strand
CCTACTTGTCGTGCCCCGGTGGTGGCACGAAGTCGCGCCCGCCGTCCAACTCCCCGGAGGCACAGAGGAACGGGTTGGCGTCGGCGCCCGCGTGGTAGTCGTAAGCGCGACCGTCGGCGAACAGGACCACCTGGTAGCCGTCGACCAGCGCCTGCGTATAGCTCATTCCGGGCTGGGGACACCCCAGAGAACCGTCGGACCAGGTGATCTCTTCGGCCTTGAGCACCTCGATGTCAGCCTCGTCGACTGCGATCCGCGAGACGAGGTCGGCCTTGGCCAGTCGGGTCATCTCGATGAGGGGTTCAGTGGTTGGTTCCACAGGTGCTCCGATCGTCGTCGAAGTCGTTGACGGGCCCGTGGTCGTCGAGGTCGTTGATGACGCCGGCGATCCTTCGGTCCCACACCCGGCGATGATCGCAGAGCACAGCACCAAGGCGGCCAGTCGGTAGTGGGCACGCATCAGTTCCCTCCGGCAGGTCTGAACACCAGTTGGGACCCGTCGCCCTCGATGACCAGCCGTCCCGCCTCGATGCGGGCCGACTCGAAACGGCGGAGAGCCTCGAGGTACATCGCTTCCGAGTCCATGACGACGGGCTCGGTGCACAGCATCATGGTGCTGAAGATCTCGGGGAAGGAGTCATCCCCTGGCTCGGGAGGCACGAACCCGTACTGGTTGCAGACCTGGCCCCCGAAGCCCTGGTCGGAGATCGAGAGGGTGACGGGATGGGTGGGGGCGATGGGCACCTCGTCACCGTCGAACGTCCCTCGCTCCAGCTCCCAGTCACCAAAGGTCTCCGGAGGGAACCAGGGATTGCTGGATACCGGGTCGTCCGGGTCCGAAGTCGAGCCGTCGGCCGACGGCGTCTCGGGCCCCTGCGTGAAGACGAGACGGACGTCTTCCCCGGTGAGAACCAGGTTCCCGTCCTCGATCCCGAAAGACTCGACGGCCATCAGTGCATCGAGAAAGCGCTGCTCCGCGGTCATGGCGTTGGGGTCGGCGCAGGCCATCTCCGTGACCGCGAGCCCGCCGGGAATCTCGAATCGGCCGCTCGTGTTGGCGCGGTACTCGCCGCTGTAGGAGTTGCAGTGGGACTGGCCGTTGATTCGGCCCGAGTCCAGGCGGAGAGTCGGAGTGGTGCCGACATCGACGGGAATGGCGCCGTCGGGCGCGGTGGCAGAGTCGAGGACCCAGTTGCCCTCGATCGAGCCGGTGGTGGTGCAGGCGGCGGTCACTCCGACGAGGAGTGCGGCGAGCACGGCGATCTTCATGTTCTTTGGACGGCCTGCTTGGTCCATCCGGTTCCCTAATACCAGATGGCCGTACCCACCCCGATGGCCAGGCCCAGGAAGAGGTGGACCGATGCGGTTTGCTTGAGGACGGCGATGAGGGGCAGGCCTTTGGCGCCGTCCATCACCTGGCGAATGGGACGCCGGGCCATGAGTGCGAACGGCACGGCGATGAGCGCCCCTCGGGGGATCCATCCGGCCACGGCGAAAACGGCCACGAGGACGAACGCGCCGATGACGAGACCCGCGTAGAGGACCCGGGTGGGCCCGTCGCCGATGAGCACAGCAAGGGTCTTCTTCCCGGCGGCGCCATCGGTCTCCCGATCGCGCAGGTTGTTGGCGACCAGGATGGCCGTCGCCAGCATGCCGATCGGGATGGCTGCCAGCCACGCCGGCATGGTCGCGGAGCCGTCGTGAACGAATCGGGCGCCCGCCGTGGCCACCAACCCGAAGAAGACGAACACGAAGACCTCACCGAGCCCGCGATAACCGTAGGGGAAGGGCCCGCCCACGTATCCCAGCATCGCCAGGACCGAGGCGACCCCGATGATCAGGACCACGGGGCCGGCAATGAGGGTCAGGGCAACTGCGGCCGTCGCGGCGACCCCAACCGCGATCCATGTGGCCATCCACATCCGCTTCGAGGTGATGGCCCCGGTGGCCACCATCCGGGGTGGCCCCAGGCGGTCAGGCGTATCCGCCCCGCGTCGGGCATCGGAGGCGTCGTTGGCGAAGTTGGCCGCGACCTGGACCGCGAGGGCCCCGAGCAGTGCCCAACCGAACGAGTCCCAGCGGAACACGCCCTCGGATCGCGCCAAGCCCGCTGCGGCGACGACCGGGACCACTGCTGCCGGGAGGGTATGTGTCCGGGCGGCGGTCTTCCACGCCTGAAACGGAGTCACGCGTCTAGTAATGCCACGGGAAACGGTCGAAGGCCGGGTCCCGCTTCTCGAGGAAGGCGTCGCGTCCCTCCTGGGCCTCATCGGTCATGTACCCAAGGCGGGTGGCCTCCCCGGCGAACAGCTGCTGGCCGACCAGGCCGTCGTCGATCATGTTGAAGGCGAACTTCAGCATCCGCTGCGACATCGGCGACTTGGCGCAAACCTCGCGCCCCCACTCCAGGGCGACCTGTTCCAGCTGCGCGTGCGGGACTACGGCGTTGACCATCCCCATCGCCTCGGCCTCCAGGGCCGAGTAGTCACGGCCGAGGAAGAAGATCTCGCGGGCCTTCTTCTGGCCCACCTGACGGGCGAGATAGGCCGACCCGTAGCCGGCGTCGTATGAGGCGACGTCGGAGTCGGTCTGCTTGAAGATGGCGTGCTCTTCGGAGGCCAGGGTCAGGTCGCAGACGACGTGCAGGCTGTGTCCGCCGCCGACGGCCCAGCCAGGAACGACCGCAATGACCACCTTCGGCATGAACCGGATGAGACGTTGCACTTCGAGGATGTGCAGCCGGCCGAGTCTCCCCGGGTCGACCTCGCCACCCTCCTCGTACTTGTACCCGTCCTTGCCCCGTATCCGCTGGTCCCCGCCGGAGCAGAACGCCCACCCGCCGTCCTTCGGCGATGGACCGTTCCCGGTGAGAAGGACGCAACCGACATCCGTCGTCTGCCGGGCATGGTCCAGCACCCGGTACAGCTCGTCCACCGTCTGGGGGCGAAAGGCGTTTCGCACCTCCGGGCGGTCGAAGGCGACGCGGACCACGCCGGCCCCGCGGGCCCGGTGATAGGTGATGTCGGCCAGGTCGAACCCGGGCACGGGTTCCCAGGCGCTGGAGTCGAAGATCTCGGATACCACGGAGGGGGAGGATAAGGGCCAGAATCGGGCCGTGATCGAATGGCTCCGCCGCCGCGACCCCGAAGCGCCGTTCCTCGAGTTCGCCGGTCGCGTCTGGAGCTACGGCGAGACCCTCGCCGAGGTCGAGCGTCGTGTCTCTGCCGAGTGGGTGACCATCGAGCCGGCGCTGGACCCCGAGTCGGTGTTCTCCATCCTTGCCGGCCTCTCTGGTGTTGGCGTCACGGTGTTGCCACTCCAGGATGTCTCCCCCATTCATGGGGGAGTCCCCGAGCGGAGCGAGGGGGAGGGGGTGGGTTCCGAAGTCAAGTACGGTCGGACGCGCCTTGTCGTCTTCACCTCCGGCTCCACCGGTCACCCCCGCGGCGTGAGGCTCACCGCCCGGAACCTGGAGGCGGCCGCCCAGGCCTCGGTCGCCCATCTCGGCCACGGCCCCGACGACCGTTGGCTTCTCTGCCTGCCGTTGCACCACGT
>CAYLYQ010000096.1:0-3568 GCA_964388105.1 uncultured Acidimicrobiaceae bacterium | reverse complement strand
GCCCGGCGGCAACTTCTCGTCATCGTTAACTGCAACCAGCGACGAGCCGACCTGCACCCCCAACAGCGGATACGCCGACCTCTCCACCTACTGGTGTGTATGGACCACACAGGATGACCTCTTCACCTTCCAATGGACTGACCTCGGCTTTTCCAATGGAGTCGACCCGGAGTCGTCGGACGAGAGCGGAGTCCCGGATCTAATCCGGACGGTCGAAAACTCGCTTCGGATCGCCTTGGCCAAGTACACCGACTCGAGCGTTTACGAACACGACGGTGTTACCGACCCCTTGGGGTATTTGCCACCGGCCGACTTCCCAGTCAAGGTCCAGATGTGGGGTCTGAACGGGTTCGCCCCACCACCGGGTGTTTGGCCGGGCGACGTCGACATCTACCTGCCCTTCAGTACGCAAGGCTTCTATTTGCCACGCCACGAGCTGTTCCATGTGATCCAATGGCAGTACTGGACACTCGCCGACAGAGCGCTGCCAGGTGGAGTTTTGTGGAGCGAGGCCAGCGCCGAGTGGGCCGCCGACGAATCATATCCAGGAGACGACAATCAGCCCGCTGACTACGCCAACGGACTTCCCGACTTCCTTGGTACGCCAAGCCTGCACCTCGCCGAGCCTCGCACCACGATCTCGTTCCCGAGGCCCCGGGACTATGGGGCGTTCATCCTCGTCAAATACCTATCGGAGGCACCTTTCGACGTCGACTTCATCCAGAGTGTCTGGGAGAGGATAGGAGAGCCCGACGCCGTGGGCGCCTTCGCCGCCATCGACGAGATACTCGACACCGACCACTCCACAAGCCTCGCCGGCGCATTGCCAGACTTCTGGCTCGAAAGCTACGAGCTGGCGGAGGCGGCCGGCGGTCGGGGTTGGGCCGATCCCGACCTTGAGGACTGGATCGGCGTTCTCTCCGATGATGCTCGGACGGCGCTGTCGACACCGGTCGATCCGGCTGGCCGGGCCCGACCTGCCCGAGCAGTGGTCCCGCTAGAGCCCGGCGTCGCAGAGGAAGGAAACACGTTCGTCGGGGCAGGCGGTGCAAGCTTCATCGAGTTCGTACATGCCGATGGCCAACTCGGACTATTGACTGTGAACGTCGACAACAAGACCGGTATCCCGGAGCCAGTCCTCTCAGACGCCGATGTGAAGCTACACCTCGTCTCCTACTCGTCGTACCCTGAGCGTTGCGCCGAACCGGTCGAGATCTCCCTGTCGGGGGGTATCGGAAGCCGGACCCTTCTCCTCGCCCAGGAGTGTGAGTTCACCACGCTGGTGGTGACCAATACCAACGCCTTGACAGAGCAAACAGCCTTCCAAGAATGGGAAGTCGTCTACACCCCGCAAGGTGCGCTAATCGACAACGGGTTGATCCAACTCGGTGTCAACCCCGAAGGGCATCTCAACGTACCCGGAGGAACACCCTCGTCTGGTTCCGGGACCACGTTCGTCGGGCTTCGCTATCTGCCCACCGAAGCCGAAGTACTCGCCCCCGGCTGCCTTTGCGAAGGTTGGGGTGTGGCCGATGCCATCACCGAGACGGTTGGATGGGCAAACGAAGCGTTCACCGGTGAGCTCAGTACGTTGACGTCGGTGCCGGTCTCCCCATTCAATCTGGAATTCGTCTCGTTCACCTCCGATGGCGAGTCGGCGTCTTCGACCGTGGACGCTGGCGGCTTGCTGCGAGTGACCCATGAGTACCGGCCATCCTCGGAAACGCTCAACCTCTACGAGATCGAAGTCACCATCACCAACCTCAGCGGCAACACCGTAGACATTCGGTATCGGAGGGTGATGGACTGGGACATCGAACCCACCCCGTTCAACGAGTTCGTCACAATCGCCGTACCAACCCCGTTCACCCTCCCAGCCGAAGTGCTGTTCACCTCAGACGACGGCTTCGCCATACCCGACCCACTCGCCGGGCCCACCGAAATCTCCGCGTCGGGTCTGTTCGTCGATTCCGGTCCCGAGGATCACGGAGCCCTCTTCGACTTCGGATTCGGCACCGTCGGTGTCTTCGACAGCATCACCTTCACCCTCTACTACGGGGCAGCTGCCACCGAAACCGAAGCCCTCCAGGCCATCAGCGCGGTCGGAGCCCACATCTACTCGTTGGGACAGCCCGACACCGAAGACGGACCCACACTAGGAGCCCCCAACACCTTCGTCTTCGCCTTCAAGCCAGGCGAGGAGTCGCTGCAATCCCAGGCGACAACCACGGAAACCACAACGTTCAGCGGCGTCCAGAAGCAGACAGTCAACCGCAACCAGGAGGCCACCGCCCAATAGAATCCACAGGATGGATCCCAACCCGGGTATCGAAGGCCAACCACGGAGTCCCGTAGTGCGGACCGTCCGGATAGTGTTCCTCTCCGCCGTCGCCATACTCGTCGGATACCTCCTGCTGCTGCTGATCGTCGCCATCGGCGCCGGCGAGTCGGAGCGTGGGGTGTGGCTGATCGTCAACGAGACAAACCATGAATTGAGGATCTTACGCGTCACCGTCAGCGGGGAGGAGAGGCCTGTTGACCGGGTGCCCTCTGCGGGTCGGAGAAGCATCATCTTCTCGTGCGGATCCCACTTTGTCGCCAGGAACCAAGCTGGAGAACTGGTTGCCAGATGGGATGGCACAGATGACTGTTCCAACGACGACCCCTGGGTGATCACCGACTAGGTTTAGGCAAGCCACCACAGACGGTTGATTCCGCCGGCCTGGAATGGTCTCGGGCACCCCCCGGAGGGCGGAGCGAAGAGCCGGGTCTTACCACGGCAGCTGGCAACGTCATCACTGTCGTCGACCAGCAGGACAAAGAGGCCTCCACTCTCACGTTCTCCGGAAGCGGTCTAATCGTGGGTGTGGTCGGCGCTCGGCTGGTACCGGTTGGCGATGAGCCAGTCGAAGATTTCGTGGCGGAGGAAGGTGTACTTGCGGCCGCCGGGTTTGCGGTGGGCGGGGATGATCCCCTCCCTTACCCAGGCTCGGATGATCTGCTCGTTGGTGTGCAACAACTCCGCCAGCTGTTTGGAGTCCATCACCGCCGGCACCTCCGGATACCACCGGTCATAGTCGATGCTCCCCTCAGCCATCCTCGACCTGCCCGGTAGCTTCGCCGCTCTCGTCTCCGACCCTTTGCAGGGTGGCGAGCACCTCGTCCCGGAAGAAACGGAACTGTTGACCCCAACGCACCGCCGGCAGCTCCTTGCGGTGCACCTTGTCCCGAACATCGCCGATGGTGCAGTGCATCATCTCCGCCACATGAGCCGTGGTCAGGATCGGCGGGTAGAGACGGCGCAGCTCCTCGATCGGGTCAGGATTACTCATTCCTCCCCAATGTTACCCAACGTTGTGACAGAACAGAATGATCTCGACATCTGGAACCGGGTCTTGTCCGTATTTTGTCCGTCAGAGGACGAGAAACGTCGGGGAGCGAGGAGAGGGGACGAGAGGCCAAAAGTCCTGCTCACGAGCCATTTGCGGTGGGTTCGTCCATGTCGTTGGAGCCCTCTGTCTCAAACTCATAATCCGTAGGTTGCAGGTTCAAATCCTGCCGGGCCCAC
>CAYLYQ010000095.1:0-3595 GCA_964388105.1 uncultured Acidimicrobiaceae bacterium | reverse complement strand
ATGGCGTCGGGCTGGAGCCGTTCGGCGTACCAGCCGATTGACCGTCCGACGCCGCGGCTCGCCGACGCCTTCTCCGAACCGAAGGTGACGTACTGGTTGGCGGGCACATCGGTGGGCAGGTTGAGGTCGCCGTACCCCATCAGCATCGCCGGCCATATCACCGTGTGGAACGGGATGTTGTCCTTGCCGACGAAGTAGTACGACTCGGCCTCGGGGTCCTCCCACCAGAGGCGCCACGCCTCGGGGTCATCTCCGGACGCAGCCCACTCCTTGGAGGCCGACAGGTATCCGATGACGGCGTCGAACCAGACGTAGATCCGTTTCCCGGGCCCCAGGTCGTCCACCGGCAGGGGCACGCCCCACTCCAGGTCTCTCGTGATTGCTCTATCGGGCAGTCCCTCGTTGACCATGCCAAGTGCCCAGTTGCGCACATGCCGCCGCCAGCCGGTGCGCGTCTCCAGCCACTCCCGGACTTCGCCCTCGAGTTTGGAGAGGAGGAGGAAGAAGTGGTCGGTGTCCCTCTCGACGGGGGTCGCCCCGCTGATCTTGCTCACGGGGTCGATGAGGTCGACCGGATCGAGGGTGCGGCCGCAGTTGTCGCACTGGTCGCCCCGGGCCTCGCCGTAGCCGCAAAGAGGACATGTGCCCTGGACGTAGCGGTCGGGGAGGAACCTCTCCGCCTCCGGGTCGTAGAACTGGCTGGACGCCCTGATCTCCAAGAATCCGTTCTCGAGGAGCCGAAGGAACATCTCCTGCGTGACGGAGTAGTGGTTGGGGGTTCCGGTCGAGGTGTAGAGGTCCCAGGAGATGCCCAGGCTGTCCCAGTCGCGGAGGAACTCGGCGTGGTACCGATCCACGATCACCTGGGGCTCGACGCCCTCCTGGTCGGCTCGGACCGTGATCGGGGTGCCGTGAACGTCGGAGCCGGAGACCATGAGCACGTCGTTCCCGGCCAGGCGGTGGTAGCGGGCGAAGATGTCGGCAGGCAGATACGCGCCCGCGAGGTGCCCGAGGTGGCGCGGACCGCTGGCGTAGGGCCAGGCCACGGCGACGAGGATCCGGCGAGTCATGTTCGGAGGGTAGACCGGGCGTCGGTGCTCAAACCGGGACCAGTGCCGGTACCCGGCGGTTGGATCGGTCGGCCAGGACCACGCCGCCGATGATGAGAATTGCCCCGGCCGCCATGTTGAGTGTGAAGGGCTCGCCGAGGAACAGGACCGCGGCAAACACGGCCAGCGTGGGCACCGCGTAGCCCGTGATGCCGAGGCGCCAGGCCGGGTTGACGGCCGCCGCGACGATGAAGGCGATGAAGGGGAGGGTCGTGCCGATCGTCCCGATGACGGCGATGACGCTCAGGTTGACGGGGTCCAGGGCTGCTGTGTCCAGCCCGAACAGCGGCGGAATGGTCACGAACAGGATCAGCGTGCCCACCACGAACTGCGGGAGCACCAGATCCTCCTTGTCCACCTCGAGGGCGTAACGCCGGGTCAACGCGCTGCCCACTCCGGCGATCGTGACTCCGGCCAGGCTGAACGAGACGCCTCGCCAGAGGTCGTTCACCCCTTCGATCTTCTCGCCTCCAAACCCGACCAGCAGCGCGACGCCGGCCAGTGCGACGACGAGGCCCGGGAGCGACCCCGCCTTGAACTTCTCACCGGGGACGAGGAAATGGGCCGCGGCGACGGTGGTCAGCGGGAGCAGAGCCAGGAGGAGGCCGCCGAGGCTCACCGGGAGATCTTCGAGCGCCCGGGTGAGGATGACATTGGGAATGCCCATGGCGAGTGTCCCCATGACGGCTCCTCGCCACCAGGCTCGTGGGGAAGTGGTCCGGTACCGGCCTGTGATGGCGATGACGACGAGGAGGGTGAGCAGGCCGAATGCCATCCGAATGGGGACCAGCGTCACGGCGTCGACGCCGAGGTTGATCGCCACCTTGCTCAGCACGGCGGAGCACGACCAGCCGATCGTGGCGGCGACAAGCGGTGTCCAAGGGCTCATGAGAGGACCGCAAGGTACTGCCTAAACGCACAGTTCCCGCCTGCCGATAACCTGAACACGATGTCCAAACGAATCTCCGTCCTCTCCGTGGTCGGCGCTCTCCTCCTCGCCGCGTGTGGTGGCGGGGCGGGCGACGCCACGACCACGACCACCACAGCTCCCACCACGACGACTGCACCCGCCCTGGAGGCCATGCAGATCGCCTACAACCTGGAGGCGGGCAAGTCGTACACCTTCGAGCTGGAGATGGACCAGACGATGGAGATGACCACCACCGGTGACGCTTCGGCGCTGGACGAGGAAGACCTTCCCGGCGAGATGAATCTGAGTGTCTCCGGCGTGACCCAGGTCAGGTACGACATCGCTGACGGGCCCGAAGACGGAACCTTCGAGATCACGATCACCAGCGACCTGTCCGGCCTGGAGTTCGACATCACGATCGACGGCGAGCCTGCGACGGAGGGCGAGGACATCCCCGACTTCGCCGAGATGGAGCCTCAGACGGCCACGATCATCGTCGACGAGCACGGCAACCCGGTCGGTTCCTCGGATGCGCCGGACGACATGTTCGGAGATCTGTTCGGCGAGTTCGGCGGGATGATGGGCGACACCGGCCCGTCGATGTTCAACCCGGCCCAGTTCTTCGGCCCGACGCTGACCGACGAAGAGGTCGAGGTGGGCGACACCTGGACCGAGACCACGGAGATCCCCTTGCTCGGTGACGAGTCGGCCACCAGCACCGTCACCAGCACCATCGACCGCATCGAGGAGCTCGACGGGACCGAGGTCATGGTCATCGAGACCGTCATCGCCAACTCCGAGATCCAGTTCGACATGGCCGAGCTGCTGCTCGCCTTGTTCGAGGGATTCATCGACCCGGAGCAGGCGTCCGACGAGGACCTGGCCATGCTGGAGCAGTTCCGCAACGAGATGAAGTTCCTCTTCATCGTGGACGCTTCCGAGAGCAACATGACCTCCTGGTTCGACCCGGAGGCAGGGATGACGCTTCAGTCCCGGGTCGTGGGCGACACCCACATGGCGATGGACGTCAACGTCCCGGACGACGAAACCGGCGAGATGATGGCATTCACGCTCGACATGTCCATCATCCAGGACATGACGTACCGCTTGGTCGACTCCGCAGGCGCCTGACCCCTACCCCTGGCCGCCTTCGTCGGCCAGCGGTGCCTTCCCCCCTCGCTTCGCTCCGGGGATCAAGCCAGGTGTATGTCGTCGACCACGCCCACCACGAGGGCGCGTATGGCCCCCGTGTCGAGGCCGAGGATCTGACGCGCCGAGTTCCCCTCGTCGAGGATCAGGACCGTGTCTCCCAAACCGGCGTCCACCACGTCGACCGCGATCGTGTAACCCTCCGGGTTCCCGTCGGCGTCGTCGATCTCACAGACGAGAAGGCGATGGTTGTCGAGCACATCGATCTTGATCGTGGACACGACCGTGCCGACCACGCGTGCCACTTTCACGGTTGCACCGTCACGTCGTCGACGATTCCCACGACGGCATGGTCCACCGGCACGAACCGCACCGGCATCGCCTCGGCCGCCTCGCGTGAGCTCACGAAATAGACCAGCTCTCCGGG
>CAYLYQ010000094.1:0-3598 GCA_964388105.1 uncultured Acidimicrobiaceae bacterium | reverse complement strand
CGCTCGGCCTCTGCGATCGCCGCCGCCCCGGAGTCGGCCTCGGCGAGGCGGGCCTCGACCCCCTGTTCGACCAACTTCTTGGCCTCCTCCAATAGGGCTTCCACCATCTCGTCTTCGGGCACCACGCGGACCACTTGACCCTTGATGAACAGGTGCCCCCGGCCGCGACCGGCGGCGATCCCGATGTCGGCCTCCCGGGCCTCGCCCGGGCCGTTGACGACACAACCCATCACGGCGACCTGGATGGGCAGGTTTGCCTCCTCGAGCGCCTTCTGGGCTTGAGTCGCCACCTCGATGACGTCCACCTCCGCCCGTCCGCATGAGGGACAGGCGATCAGGTCGAGACCCTTCCGCTCCCGGAGACCCAGGAACTCGAGCAGTTGACGACCAGCCTTGGCCTCCTCGACGGGGTCGGCGGTCAAGGAGAAGCGGATGGTGTCGCCGATGCCCTCGTTGAGGAGGGTGGCGATCCCGGCGACCGACTTGATCAGCCCCGCCGGAGGCGGGCCTGCCTCGGTGACCCCGAGATGGAGCGGGTAGTCGACCGTTTCGGAGAGCAGGCGATACGACTTCACCATGGAGGGAACGTTGGAGTGCTTCACCGAGATCTTGATGTCGGTGAAGTCGACCTCCTCGAGGTAGCGGATCTCCATCTGCGCCGACTCGACCAGCGCCTCGGGAACCGGCGCCCCGTACTTCTCCAGGAGGTCCTTGTCGAGCGACCCGGCGTTTACGCCCACCCGGATCGGGATGCCCCGCGCCTTGGCCTCCCGCGCCACCTCTTTGATGTGCTCTTCCTTGCGGATGTTGCCCGGGTTGAGGCGAAGTCCCTGCACCCCGGCCTCGATGGCGGCGAGCGCAAGGCGGTGCTGATAGTGGATGTCGGCGATGATCGGAACCGGGCTCCGGGGGACGATCTCAGCCAGACCCTGGGCGGCCTCCACCTCGTTGCAGGTGATGCGGACGATGTCGGCCCCTGCTCCTGCCAGGGCGTAGACCTGGGCCAGGGTGCCGTCGACGTCGGCGGTCTTGGTGGTGGTCATCGACTGCACGGTGACTGGAGCGCCACCTCCCACCGGGACCGATCCGACGTGGAGTTGGCGGGTGATGCGACGTTCGAAGGTCACGGAGCTAACGGTACCTGTCGATCAGAGCTGGATCGGGTTGACGATGTCGAGGATGATCGCCACCAGGCCCAGGAAAACGAAGATGCCGATCACGGCTGTGGCGATCGGGACCAGCGCTCGCATGTTGGCCTGGCGCCCCGTCACCTTCTCGTACAACGCCACCGCGAAGTGGCCGCCGTCGAGAGGGAACAGAGGCAGGAGGTTCAGAGATCCGAGGATCACGTTGACGGTGGCCATCATCCCGAGGAAGAACGCCATGCTGTTCGCCTGAGCCCCGATGTTGACGATCCCGATCGGGCTGACCGGCCGAATCTCATCGGGGATGTCCGTGTTGCCCACCAGCACGCCCAGATACTGGAGCAGAGAAGATGGGCGGATCATCTGCCCGAGACCCTGGAAGGTCGTGGTCACCGCCTCGCCCACGAGCTTGCCCGCCATCCCAATGCCTTCGACCGGCCCGACCTCGATGACCTCCCGAGTCGGCGAGACTCCGAGGAAGCCGACACCGGGTGCGTCGGGGTTGGCGCCGAGCACGACGTCGACGGTCATCGTCGTCCCGTCGCGCTCGATGGTGAGGGTGACCGGGTTGGGCCCGATCTCCTTGAACAAGTCCGGCACGGCTTCCCAGTCGGTGATGGTCTCGTCACCGATGGCCACGATCCGGTCTCCGACCTGCAGGCCGCCACGCTCGGCAGCGGAGTCCTCGACCACCCCGGCGACCACCGGCAACAGATCGCCGGCCACACCGGTCGTCAGGAGCAGGCCGTAGAACAGGACGAACGCGAGGAGGAAGTTGGCGCCGACACCGGCGAGAACCACGACGGCCTTCTCCCAGAAGTTCTTCTCCCGGTAGGTGCGGCCCATGTCTGCCGGGGAGACTTCCTCGAGAGGGTTCATCCCGACGATGCGGACGTATCCGCCCAGGGGGATTCCCTTGAATCCGTACTCGGTCTCCCCCTTGCGGGTCGACCACAGCTTGGGCCCGAAACCGAAGAAGAACTCGGTGACCTTCATGCCGACGGCCTTGGCTGCGAAGAAGTGGCCCGCTTCGTGGGCGACCACGAAGAAGACGATGGCGACGACGGCGGCGATCCCACCAGGCATTACCGGCTGAGGTTATCGACGCGTCGCCACTATCAGCAGGCTCCGGAGACCAGCCCGGCAGCGACCGAACGCGCCTCGCGGTCGATCTCGACCACGTCGTCGACGGTCGCCAGCTCCCGCCACTCGACCTGCTCAAGCGACAACTCGACCACCCTCGGGATCGAGGTGAACCCGATGCGATCCTGGAGGAATGCGTCGACAGCGATCTCGTCGGCGGCGTTGAGCACGGCCGGCGAGGAGCCCCCGGCCCTCCCGGCCGCGTAGGAGAGATCGAGTGCGGGGAAGGCCGAACGGTCGACCTCCTCGAAGGTGAGAGTCGTCCCGGCGAAGTCAAACCGGGGCGCGGGAGAGGTCATCCGATGCGGCGCGGTCAGTGCGTACTGGATCGGGATCCGCATGTCGGGGACACCCAGGTGCCCCTTCCACGACCCGTCGACGAACTCGACAACCGAGTGCAGGATCGACTGGGGGTGGACCACGACGTCGATGCGGTCGTAGTCGAGGCCGAAGAGGAAATGCGCCTCGATCACCTCCAGCCCCTTGTTGAAGAGCGTGGCCGAGTCGATCGTGATGCGGGGGCCCATGTCCCAGGTGGGATGGGCCAGAGCCTGGGCGGGAGTGACCGTGGACAGCGACTCGGGAGCCCAACCGCGGAACGGCCCGCCCGAAGCCGTGAGGAGAAGCCGCTCGACTCCGTCCCGGTCCTCGCCCACGAGCGACTGGTAGATGGCGGAGTGCTCACTGTCGACGGGCACCATTTCGCCACCGCCCCGCGCCAGGGCCTTCGTCACCACCGGTCCGCCGGCCACGAGGCTCTCCTTGTTGGCGAGCGCGAGGCGATTGCCGGCCTCGAGGGAGGCGACGCTGGCTCTGAGGCCTGCTGCGCCGACGACACCGTTGACCACGACGGTGCCCGGGGTGGCGGCCAGGTCGATCATGGCGTCGGTGCCGAAGTCGATGTCGCGTCCGGCCGCGGCCAACAGCTCTTCTCGCTCCTCGGCCGAGCCGCCGGTCACGACCACACGGGCGTCGGGATGGTCCTTGGCGATGGCGGCGAGCTCCGGTGAGGGTCGACGAGCGGCGAGCCCGACCACCTGGTAGCCCAGGGCGGCCACCACCTCGAGGGTCTGGGTCCCGATCGAACCTGTGGCCCCGAGGACAACGACGCGCTTCGCGTCAGGGCTCATAGCTCACCCTGGCTCGCTCCGCTCGCGCCCCCTCCCGGCTTCGCCGTACTCCCCCGTTCCGCTGCCGCTCCACGGGGGAGAAATCCAAGCTGCCACTCCACGGGGGAGAAGTCCAATTGTTGCGTTCACAGAAGGCCGAAGGCGCGGAAGGCGAAGTAGACCGCCGGCAGCGCGATGAGC
>CAYLYQ010000093.1:0-3635 GCA_964388105.1 uncultured Acidimicrobiaceae bacterium | reverse complement strand
GCAGGTCGGCTCGTCGCTGGTTGCAGTTAACGATGACGAGAAGTTGCCGCCGGGCTCTTCGGTCGCATAGAACCCTGACTCCAGATCCGCGACGAACTGGGTGACATCGTCCCTTGTGGCCTGCGAGACGTTGTCCCACTCGGCCAGGAAGTCGAGGAACGCCAAATCTGCCCCGTGCTCGTCCGTGTCTGGAGGACCCACGTATCGTTCGGGGAGCAGCCGCTGCTCGAAGAGCGAGTAGACACCGAACTCGAGGTACTCGTCAACAGTCAGGTGAGCCGATTGGAAGTCGATCTCGACTCGCTGAAAGCCCTCCAGATCGTTCGCCACGGTCACCACCGCCGAGTCATCCGCGTGGTTCTCTGCCGTGTCGAAAGCTCGGACGGTGACAGTGTGTTCTCCGTCAGAAACTGTGGTCGTGTCCCAATCTGTCTCGAAGGGCGGGGAGGTGATGGTGTCGATCACCGTTTCGCCAATGAGGAACTCGACTCGATCCACACCAATGGTGCTGCTCGCTGAAGCCGTGATCGTCTCGGTGTGGAAAACGATGTCCCCTTCGTTGGGGCCGTCCAAGGTCACCGTCGGCAAGCTCGGCTCTCCACTGCCCGGGCATTCGGCGGGTTCCTCCCAGGAGGCTGACCCGTTGACGGTCCACACCAGCCCCTGGTCGTCGGTCAACTGGGTTGCCGAGTCCTGTTGGCAGTCGAACCGCCAGTCCGGGTTGGCCACCACGTCGCCGCCGATCCCGTCCCGCAATTCGAAATAGAACAAGCGGCCTTCAAGAGGGTTGTTGTTCGTCGACCGCAAGCCCAGCCACAACGGCTGGTCATTCGACGAGATCGCCGCCACCGTCCCATTGGTCAGATTGTTGAGAGTGGTCCAAGACACCTCGGAAGGATCCGTGTCCAGCGGGTCATCGGAGGTCTGGACCAGAAGCGATAGCCCCGACCCGGTGTCGACATCGAAGGCGACCCGGAACCAGAGGTGCTCCCCATCAGTCCCGCCCGGCACCGAGCCATATAGTTCCCGCATCTGACTGGTCCCCGTATCCCACCAGACGAAGTTCACCGCCAGCTGGCTGCTCCACCCCACCGGGATCAACCGGAACGCATAAGCCAACCCCGACGCTGAATCCGCCTGCCATTTGGCGAACACCGTTTGAGCCACATCCCCCGACCAGTCATCGAGGGCAACCGCGAACACCGCCTCCAAGTCCCCCGTGATATCAAGGGAGTCATCATCCGGAGTCGACGCATACGAATACGAGCTCCCCACCAACCCCGGCAAATCCAAAACCCCTAGATCCGGGTCGGGGTGTCCCCCTCCCGGGCATTCGGCGGGTTCCTCCCAGGAGGCTGACCCGTTGACGGTCCACACCAGCCCCTGGTCGTCGGTCAACTGGGTTGCCGAGTCCTGTTGGCAGTCGAACCGCCAGTCCGGGTTGGCCACCACGTCGCCGCCGATCCCGTCCCGCAATTCGAAATAGAACAAGCGGCCTTCAAGAGGGTTGTTGTTCGTCGACCGCAAGCCCAGCCACAACGGCTGGTCATTCGACGAGATCGCCGCCACCGTCCCATTGGTCAGATTGTTGAGAGTGGTCCAAGACACCTCGGAAGGATCCGTGTCCAGCGGGTCATCGGAGGTCTGGACCAGAAGCGATAGCCCCGACCCGGTGTCGACATCGAAGGCGACCCGGAACCAGAGGTGCTCCCCATCAGTCCCGCCCGGCACCGAGCCATATAGTTCCCGCATCTGACTGGTCCCCGTATCCCACCAGACGAAGTTCACCGCCAGCTGGCTGCTCCACCCCACCGGGATCAACCGGAACGCATAAGCCAACCCCGACGCTGAATCCGCCTGCCATTTGGCGAACACCGTTTGAGCCACATCCCCCGACCAGTCATCGAGGGCAACCGCGAACACCGCCTCCAAGTCCCCCGTGATATCAAGGGAGTCATCATCCGGAGTCGACGCATACGAATACGAGCTCCCCACCAACCCCGGCAAATCCAAAACCCCTAGATCCGGTTCCTGGGCCTGCGCCCGCGGCAGCGGAACCACCGGAAGCAGCGAACCTACAAGCGCCAGGACCAGAAGCAGAGTTGACCAGCGCCGACCACGGTTCCGATGCACCAGCCCCCGAAGGGATGCCTTCAACTGGGACGAGAGGACCAACGCGACCTCCAGTCGCGCCTCTCAACCCAACACCCAACCGATAAACGTTGGGCCGAGAGACTACGCAACAACCCGGTTCCGTCAACCCCCCAAGAAGTCAGAGCAGACCACTAATAGGCTGTGTGTGGTCGGTCTCGGAACCCCCGAACTCGGCTTCGGTTGCGGTCCGTCAGTCCCGAGGATCGAGTAGACAGATACCTCCGCCAGGGAGAGCGATGATGACCGCACACAGTTGCAACACGACGTGTTGCGGTATACCAGTAAACTCGCATCTCAGAAGATGCAACTGTGTAAAGAGGATGACGCCTGCTGACGAGATCGGCTTGAGCCGACGGATCCTTTCCAGGGTCGACAACAAGCTGCGCTCCGAGCTCGACGAGGAGAAGGGCGAGTGGTTGGTCAAGGTGCCGGCTTCTCCCGCGGTGCGGGCGGTGTGGAAGCGGTACTGCGATTCGGTTGGGATTCCGATGGGTCATGGTCTGGCGGTGCTCCTGCACCATGAGCTGGCCTCGATCGTCGACGAGGACCTGGAATCGCTCTCTGATCGGCTCAAGGCCCGGGAGGCCGAACTCGAAGCCAAGGCCGGAGAGCTCAAGGAGCGGGAGAAGGAGCTGCAACAACGGGACCGTGTCCTCGCCCTCTTTAAGGCCGACCTCGAGGAGCGGGAGCGCGACGTGGCGGCGAGAGAGCGGAACGTTGCCGTCGTCGAGCACACCCTAAACCAACAGCTGATGGACATCGCCATGCCGGACTCATTGGTCCAGCCACGTCGGAAGCTCGGTCGGAACGAGCTCTGCTGGTGCAAGTCGGGCAAGAAGTACAAGCACTGTCATCTCGACTGGGATCAACAGATTGGTTAGTTAACGGTTGAATAGCTAGTAACAGCCTGTTATGTTGGGTAGGGCGATGGCTACGCCGACCCACCCCTCGATCCCCTTCGGTGAGACTCCCGAGCCGTCGCCGGGGTCGGACCGGTTACTGTCGGTCGCAGAGCTGGCCGACTATCTCGAGGTCCCGGTGAAGACCATCTACACCTGGCGACACCACAACACCGGTCCCCGGGGATTCAGGGTGGGCAAGCATCTCCGCTTCCGCTGGCGCGACGTCCAGACCTGGGTGGCTCAACGGATCGCAGACGAGAGCTGACATGGCCCACATCCGCCGTCACCCCGTCGACAACACCAAATGGCAGGTCCGCTACATCGACCCAAGCGGACGGGAACGCTCCAAGACCTTCCGACGTAAGACCGACGCCGAGAAATACCTCGTCCACGTCGAGGCCCGGAAACAACGCGCAGAGTGGATCGATCCCAGTCAGTCAGCCACCCGGCTCGGGGAGTGGGCGACCAAATGGATGGAGACCAGGACACACCTCAAACCCAAGACCCGGGCCGGATACGAATCCCTCCTCCGGGTCTGGATCCTCCCCGCCTTCGGCAACATGCGGATGGATCGGATCG
>CAYLYQ010000092.1:0-3750 GCA_964388105.1 uncultured Acidimicrobiaceae bacterium | reverse complement strand
TGAGAAGGCACGCTCAGGTCCTCGCCCTATTGATTGCCATCGCGCTCGTGCTGGCTGCCTGTTCCTCGGGAACAGAAGACACCACCACCACGACCGCAGGCGGGGCTACGACAACCACGGCGGCGCCTGGAACCACCACGACAGGTGCACCCCCTGAGGAAGAGGTAGAACTCGTCCTGGCGCACAGCTATCAGGAGGGCCAGCCCCAAGTCGCTTGTGGTGCCGAGGTGATCAAGGAAGTCGCGGAAGCCGCCAATGTGGGGCTCACCATCGAGATTTTCGGGGCGAGCACGCTGGGAGGCGACGCGGCCCGGATCGAGTCCGTCATATCGGGTGACATCCACATCGACATTCAGGGTGCTTCGGCACTCGCATCCGTGTACGCGCCGATGACCGTTGTCGACGGTGCATTCGTCTTCGACGACAGCGACCACCTGTACCGGTTCTTCACGAGTGAAGAGTCGGATCCGCTCAAGGAAGGGTTCCACGCCGCCACCGGAGTCCGGATCCTGGGCGCCTGGAACACCGGGGCCCGGCAGTTCACGGCCAATGTCCCGATTCGCGAGCCCGAGGACCTGGAAGGTCTCCGCATGCGGTTCCCACCGTCGCCGACGTTCCTCCTGAACGCCGCGGCCATGGGTGCTCAGGCCGTGGAGGTCGCATATGAGGAGCTCTACCTGGCGCTTCAGCAAGGCACGGTCGACGGTCAGGAGAACCCGATCGTCAACATCAACGCGATCAACCTCGTCGAGGTCCAGGACTACATCAGCCTCTCGTCACACCAGCTGAGCTCGAACCTGATCATCGTCAGCAAGATCTGGGACGAACTGAGCCCGGCCCAGCAAGCCGCCCTCCAGGCGGGTGTCGACGAGGCCATGGTCCAGGAGCCTGACTGTGCCGCCGCCGACGAGGAGCGCATCCTCGGAGAGTGGAGAGACAGCGGAGCGATCGAGATCGTGGACGACGTGAACCGTGCGGCGTTCCGTGACCTGGTCGAGCCCTACCTCCGGGACAACTTCACGCCCGAGCAAATCGAAGTGCTCGAGGCGATACGTTCCACTTCGGAAGAGTGACACACACGGTTGGTGTCCGGGGCCGCCCCGGACACCAACCGCTCCCATGTCTGCCGGGTCTGTGCTTGGCTGACCGAATCCCGAGAGGAGGTCTACTTCGTCATGAATGACGGTGAGCAGGTGAAAGGCGAAGACACCGAGCTGCCCGAGATCCAGGACGACTTCAGCACCGAAGTCGCTCCACCACTGCTGCCCAAGCGGGAGCCCATGCGGTCGGTGTTCAAGGCGATCAGCGCGGTCGAGCAGGTCGTCGGGGCCCTCCTGCTGTTCGCCTTGTTGGGTCTCACCGTGGCCCTGGTGATACAACGCTATGCCCGTGGCGGCTGGCCCGGTACGGGCGAGTTGGCCCGCTACATGATGGTCTGGGGCACCTTCGTCATGGCCGGCTACCTGGTCGCCAACCCCCCTCACCACATCACGATCTCGGTCGTCGACTATTTGTTCAAAGGTCGCGCGCTCGGCGCTTTCAAGCTCCTCGCGGATTTGGTCATCCTGTCCAGCAGCCTCGTGGTGCTCTACGGCGCCTATCAACTCCTCGACACAGACATCGGCCAGACCACCCCGGCCGCGGGGCTGCCGCTGTTCTGGGTCAACATGGTCCCCCTCATCGGCTTCGCCCTCGTCGCCCTGCGTGCGGTCTTGGGGATCGTGGTGCGGGACATTCCCGTTCTCATGGGGAAGGAGGTCGAAGCGTGAGCGTCACTCTCCTCATCATCCTCATCATCGGCCTGTTCCTCCTCCGGGTTCCCATGGCGTTCGCCATCCTGGGACCGTCGATCCTCTACTTCGTCCTCGAGGGATACACGCTGCACCTGGCGATGCGCCTGATCATGCAAGGGGTCAACAGCTGGCCTCTGCTGGCCGTGCCGCTGTTCATCCTCGTGGGGATCGTCGCCAGCCGGTCCGAGATAGCCGACCGGTTGTACGAGGCCGCGGTGCTCGTCCTCGGCCCACTGCGGGCGGGGCTCGCCTACGTGAACATCGCGGTCAGCGTCATCTTCTCCTGGATGAGCGGGGCGGCGCTCGCCGACGCCGCGAGCATCGGGTCCATCGAGGTCGACCACATGAGGAAGAAGGGCTATCCGGCCGAGTTCGCCGTCGGCCTCAGCGGCGTGTCCGCATTGATCAGCCCGATCATGCCGCCCAGCATCCCGGCGGTCATTTACGGATCGGTGGCTGCCGTCTCGATCGGTGCCCTGTTCGCCGCTGCGGTCATCCCTGCCGCCGTCATGTCCCTGGGCATGACCGTCATGGTCTGGTGGTGGTCGCGGAAGCGCCCAGACCTGACGGGTGAGCCCTACAACTGGCCGGTCGTGCGCAGGTCCGTGATCCGGGCACTGCCCGCGATGGGCGCACCTGTCCTGATCCTCGGCGGAATCCTCGGCGGCTGGTTCACCCCCACCGAGGCTGCGGGTATCGGGGCCGTCTACATGCTCCTCCTCGCCATCTCCTACCGGAGCCTCAGCGTGAGAAACATCGCGTTGATCTTCCGGGACACCGCCGCGATCTCCGGGCAGATCATGCTCATCATCGGCGCCTCCGCCCTCTTGAGCTGGATCCTCTCCCGGGAGCGGATCCCCGAGCTGTTCGCTCAGGCGATCCTCGAGTTCACGGACGACAAGTGGCTCTTCCTCCTCATGATCAACGTCATGCTGATCATCCTGGGCATGGTCCTCGAGCCGAGCTCCGCCCTGATCATCCTCGTGCCGATCCTGCTGCCGGTGGCAATCGAGTTCGGGGTGCACCCGGTCCAGTTCGGCAGCATCGTGGTCTTCAACCTGATGCTCGGCCTGCTCACCCCTCCCATGGGCGGCGTCGTCTTCGTCCTGAGCTCGGTCACGGGGATCCCCATCGAGCGGGTGTTCCGTGGGGTCGCCTACTTCCTGCCCATCATGATCGTGGTGCTGTTGCTCATCTCGTTCGTCCCCCAGGTCACCATGTGGCTCCCCAACCTCCTGGACCTGGGCAGCGGGAGTCCGTGACATGTCCGTTTTGGAGAAAGCCAGCGAACTGATCGATTGCCTCGGCCGAGCGGGGGAACCGATGACGCTCGGACAGGTGCGGACCACCATGGGTATGCCCAAGTCGTCCACGCACCGCCTGCTCAGCGAGCTGGCATCGCTCGGCATCGTGCGCCGGACGGAGGACGGCCTCTACGCCCTCGGCCCCCGACTCCTCTATTGGGGTGAAGCAGCCGCCGGCAGCTTCGACCTCCGGCGCATCGCCGAACAGTCGATGCGGCGCCTCCGCGACGAGCTGGACGAAAGCGTGCATCTGTACGTGCGGGAGCATGACGTCCGAATCTGCATCGCCGCCGCCGAGGGCCGCCAGGTCCTCCGCCCCTTCGTCCAGCTGGGCCGGCCGCTCCCCCTCCGCGTGGGCGCAGCCGGAAAGCTCCTCCTCGCCTTCGCCGACCCTCAGGTTCAGCAACTGGAGATCGAACGGGCCGCCGAGGAAGCATCCGGCTCCCAGCACAAGCCGATCACCGCGGAACAACTCGACGAGATCCGGGCGGAGCGATGGGCGGTGTCGGTCGGCGAACGCGAACCCGGAGTCTCAGCTGCGGCCACCACCGTCCTCGACGGGCGAGGGCGAGTCGTCGCCGCCCTGTCCATCTCTGCCCCAACGGTCCGCCTGGGCGAAGAGCGGTTCGGGGACCTGCGCCGTCCCCTCATGG
>CAYLYQ010000091.1:0-2500 GCA_964388105.1 uncultured Acidimicrobiaceae bacterium | reverse complement strand
TCGCGACATTCTCCACGGTCACCGCGCCTTGGTCGATCAGCCGGCGTGCCTCCGCTCCGGAGATCCCGAAGACGTCTCGGAGCAGAGCCGGGACGCTCACCGTGTCCCCGGCCGGCAGATGCGACACCGGCATCTCCTCGGGCTCCCCGCCGTGACGGAAGACCTCGTCGAACTCCTTCTCCGCGTCGTGGGCTGCCTGCTCCCCGTGATAGAGGGCCACCACTTCGCGGGCCAGCCGGCGCTTGGCCTCTGCGGGGTGCAGGGCGCCCGAGGCGAGATCGGCCTCGATCCGGCCCACCTCTTCGGGGTCCAGGTCGGCGGCGAGCCGGAACCACTGCCCCATGAGCTCGTCCGGGATGCTCATCGTCTTGCCGAACATCTCGCCTGGGGGATCCTCCACCCCGACGTAGTTGCCCAGCGATTGGGACATCTTCTGGGACCCGTCGGTGCCGATGAGCAGGGGCACCGTCATGGCGACCTGGGTCGCCATTCCGTAACGCTCCTGGACCGTCCGTCCCATCATGAGGTTCCAGAGCTGGTCACTCCCGCCGAGCTCGATGTCCGCCTCCACCGCCACCGAGTCGTAGCCCTGGAGGAGCGGGTAGAGGAACTCCATCACCGAGATCGGCACCCCACCGGCAAAGCGCTTCCCGAAATCGGAGCGCTCCAGCATCTGGGCCACCGTCACCGAGGACGTCAGCTCGAGGAGCTGGGTCATGTCCAGCTTGCCGAGCCACTCCGAGTTGCGGCGGATCTCCAGATTCTCCGAGGAGAGGACCTTGCGGAACTGGCCGAGGACGCTCTCCGCGAACCTGTTGACCTCTTCCGAGGAGAGACGACGGCGCGTGGCCTCCTTCAATGACGGGTCGCCGACCTGGGCTGTGAAGTCGCCCACGATGAGCACCGCGGTGTGGCCGAGGTCCTGGAACTGACGCAGCTTCCGGAGCACCACGGCCCAGCCCAGCGTCACAGCCGGTGCCGTCGGATCGACCCCGAGCTTGACCCGCAGCGGCCGGCCCAGTTCCAACTTGGCCCGGAGGTCATCCTCCGGCACCACGCTGTCGGTGTACCTGAGGATGAGGTCGAGGTCGGAGGCCATGGTGAGTGCAGGGTAAACGGCTAGGGGTTGGCGGTGACCGCGGTCACGAACCGCCACGGGAGGTCCTTCGCCCGGGAGATGCCGATCCGGGGCGTGGAGACGACCACGGCAGGGCGCTCCCCTTCTTCGAGCCAGATCGGTGGCTTGCCCGCCAGGAGGTCGCTTCCGTCGAGGGAGCCGTCGATGCCGAGAGCCTGACAGACCTTCCCCGGACCGTCGGTGAGGTCGGGCCTTCCCCCGCGCCGGCGGGCCGCCAACGCTTCGCCTTCGACCACGACACCGCCGCGGATGAGGATCCCCCAGCCCACACCTTCCGGACCGGCAGCGGTGTTGGCGCAGTAGTGGATCCCGTAGGACCGGTAGACATAGAGAGTTCCCGGCGCCTGGAACATAGACCGATTGCGCGGGGTCTCGCCCCGGAAGGCGTGCGACGCAGGGTCCTGCTCACCCTTGTACGCCTCGACCTCGGTGATCCTCATGCGCACGACATCCCCGCCCACGGACGAGACCAGGTGGCTCCCGAGAAGCATCGGCGCCGCCTTCTCGGGCGGCTGGACCAGGATCTCGGAGAGCCCGGTGTCGATCATGCCCCGCGCAGCTCGGCTCCGGTCGCCGACCCCGCATCGATCATGGCCTGTCTGATCTCGCCGATCTCCTCGGCGTTGAGAGTGCGGTCGTCGGCGCGGAGGCGGTATCGGATGGCGATCGCTCTCTCCCCGGCCCGCCCCAGGAACTCGTCGAAGACGCGGGCCGACTCCAGGAGCTCACCCGCGGCGGCACCGGTGGCTGCCAGCAGGTCACCGGCCGGTGCGTCGGTGGCGACTCGAAACGAGAGATCGAAGTCGACGTGGGGATAGACCGAGGGGGTGAAGCCAGGGACAGGAGGGACGGGTTCGAGCAGCGAATCGAGGTCGAGCTCGGCGATGCCGACACGACCCGTGATCTCCCATGCCCGCGCCGCCTCGGGGTGCAGTTCCCCGACGTGGCCAATCTGACGCCCCTCGACCGTGATCGCCGCGGACCTGCCAGGGTGGAATCCGGGAGCAGAGCCGGCGCGGATCTCGGATTCGACGCCGATGGCCGAGGCGAGCCGCCTCCAGACCGCGATCGACAACCGGCCGTCGGCGACAGGAATCGACCCGGCGTCCAGCGATGCTCCGAACGGGCCGTGCAGCACCCAGGCGAGCCTCTTGGGCTGAGCGGGTAGGCGCGGATCACTCTCATCGGGGTCGACGAGGAAGACCCGGCCCGATTCGAACAGGTGAACTCCGGCGGCGCCGTACGACAGGTTCCGCCGCAAAGCGGACAGCAGCCCGGGAAGGAGGGACGGGCGCAGCTTGGACTCCTCCTCCCGGAGTGGATTCTTCACGGTGAGGAGACTCGAACCGGTGACGCCGAGAC
>CAYLYQ010000090.1:0-3814 GCA_964388105.1 uncultured Acidimicrobiaceae bacterium | reverse complement strand
CAAGATCATCCCCTCGTTCCTCACGCGGGTCGACCTCGCCGAGCGGGGCGAGCGGTGGTCGCAGTACCTGCAAGGCGTGCAGGCCGAGCTCGGGGAGGTGGCGGCCGGCATCGAAGGGCCCGCCGACCCGGGCGCCTCCGTGACCCTGACCGACTGGGACCCCGACGCCGAGACCAAGATCGTCGCCGCCGCCCTCTACGCCGTCACCGACCGACCCGACGCCGAACTCATGGCCATCGCCAGGGCGATGAGCCCCGACCGCCGGGCGAAGGTGATGGCCGCCCTCGTCGGCGACCGCGCCAACCGAAGGCACAAGCCGGGCCGCCCGATGGAGCGCACCGCCTACCGCTTCGACGTCAAATGTGACATCGGCGCCTTCCGCGACTTGCAACGGCACCGCATGATGACCATCGAGTGGCAGCGTTACACGACGCGCCTCGGGTACGACCTGCCCACGGATCTCGCCGATAACGGGCTGGCGGACGAGTGGTCTGGCCTCATGGACGACGCGGGCGAGCTGTACGAGGAGATGCGGGAACAGCTCGGCGCCGACGTCGCCCAGTACGCCGTCCCGTTCGCATACAACGTCCGCTTCGTCATGGAGATGAGCCCTCGCCAGGCGTTCCACCTCATCGAGCTGCGGAGCGGCGCCGCCGGGCATCCCGCCTACCGGTCCGTCGCCCACCAGATGCACGCGGCCATCGCCGAGGTGGCCGGACATCGGCTCATCGCAGACGCCATGTCGTACGTCGATTACAGCGAGGTCGACCTGGAGCGTCTCGAGGCCGAACGGCGGGCCTTCGCCAAGCGAGCCAAGACGTAGTCCCCCATCCGGGGGCTGGAGGACCAAGGCGACCGACCGGTCTACCCTCTTGGCCATGGCCCAATTCGACGTCGACGCCATGATCCAGCGATTCGCGGAGCGAGCCCAGGTGGTGAAGGACCGCCCGCTGCCTCCCGTCGCCGGGTCGGAGCGTCAACTGTTCATTCGCCAGGCTCAGACGGACTACACAGATTTCGCGCTGCTCGCCAACGCCAAGTGGGAGGTCGACGAAGGTCACCTCGTGCTCAGGATCCCGTTGGCCGGCGACCAGGACTGACCCGGGATGGCCGGATCTCGGCTCATGCTCGTCTCCGGCAAAGGGGGCACCGGCAAGTCGGCTGTGGCGGCGGGGATCGCACTCCTCGCCCAGCGCCAAGGAGATCGCGTCCTCGCCATGGAGGTGGACGACGACGGGTCGCTCTCGAGCCACTTCGCCACCACACCGTTCGACTTCGAGCCGAGGGAGGTTCGACCCGGCCTGCACGCCATGAGGATCTCGCGGCCCGACGCCCTCCTCGAGTACCTCTCGCTCCAGCTTCGCATCCCGGGTGTGGGTCGGTTCGGCGGCCGGATCGCCCGAGCGTTTGACGCCCTGGCCACTGCGGCGCCGGCGGTCAGGGAGATCATCACCATCGGCAAGGTCTACTGGGAGGTCAAGTCGGGTCGCTGGGACACCGTGGTCGTCGACGCCCCGCCGACCGGACAGATCGGCTCCTATCTGCGGGCGCCCACCTCGATCATGGAGCTCGTGCCGACGGGGCGGATTCGGGGTCAGGCCGAGAGCATGGCCGCCACGTTCTCCGACCCTGACACCACACGCCTCGTCCTGGTCACCGTTCCCGAGGAGCTCCCCACCACCGAGACGGTGGAGACGCTGGCGTGGCTCGAGTCGGAGCAGCTGGTGCCTCACCCCACGGTGGTCGTCAACCGCGTGCTCCCCGACCTCGACGTGGCCGTCAGGCCCGACGGGATGGCGGGCGACATCGTCGACCTGCACCGGTCTCTGATCGCGGAGCAGGCGATCTGGCTGGAGCGGCTTCGGGGCGATCTCCAACTCCCCTACCTGTTCGGCATCTACACGCCTGCCGAGATCGCCGCCAACCTGAGTGACGCCATGGAGCCGCTGACATGACCAGGACCGTCCTCGTCACGGGCGGCGGCGGAGTGGGCAAGACCACCGTCGCAGCGGCTCTCGGGGTGGCTGCGGCCAGGAGCGGCATGCGGACTCTGGTGGTCACCGTCGACCCAGCCCAGCGCCTCGCCACCGCATTGGGCCTGGCCGACCTGGGTGACGAGCCCCAGCCCCACAGCGACCTGCCCGACCTGTGGGTTGCCATGCTCGACTCGTCGGCATCCTGGCGGGCAGTCGCCGAGCGTCACGCCGCCCCGGAGGTGGCGGAGCGTCTCTCCACGAACGAGTTCTTCCTCGCGGCGGCGGGGCACTTCCCGGCATCCCAGGCTTACGCGGCGGCGGACCAGGCCGCCACCTATGTCCAGGCCCGCGCCTGGGATCTCGTCATCGTCGACACTCCCCCGTCCGGAGGCGGCATCGATTTCTTCGCCGCGCCCGCCCAGATGGCGGACCTGGTGGGGGGAAGGCTCCTCCGCTGGATAACCGGCGGCCCACTTCCGGGCCGGCGTTTCATCTACGACCGGGCCGCGCGCCCCGTCCTCAGAGTCGCCGACAACGTCCTGGGGTCGGACCTGCTCGAGCGTGTCGCCGAATTCCTCATCGACCTGCGCACCACCTATGACGGCGTGGCACAGCGGGGTCGTGAGATCGAGCGCGTGATGCGGGATGCGGCGATCCTCGTCGTCACGACCACCAACCCGGCGCCGCTCAACGAAGCGGTCCGCTTCTACCGCGCCCTCCCCGAGCTGGCGTCCGTGCCCAAGGCAGTCGTCTTCAATCGCACGCTCCCCGACGAATGGGCCGAGCCGCCGTCGCGGCTCAAGGCGGACGTCCGGGCGATCGTCGACCTCTGGGCGGCGGAGACCACCAGGCAGCGTGACTTCCGCGACGAGTTCTCGGCCCGTTACGGGGCCACCGTCGCCTCCATCCCGCTCAG
Source organism: uncultured Acidimicrobiaceae bacterium (assembly GCA_964388105.1). Taxonomy (GTDB): domain Bacteria; phylum Actinomycetota; class Acidimicrobiia; order Spongiisociales; family ZC4RG35; genus ZC4RG35. The sequence continues at coordinate 922 of CAYLYQ010000090.1, read as the reverse complement.
CCCCATCCCACCCACCGATCTGAAAGGATTGATGGCCATGGCCGAAAGCGCGGACGGGATGCCTTGGGGCGAGTTGGGGATAGGCTTTTCAGGGTGACCAAGTCGGCCGCCTTCTTCGATCTCGATCGCACCCTGATCTCGGGTGTTTCGATCCTGCCGCTCGGAGTTGCCGCGTGGCGGCAGGGCTTCGCCACCAACCGCGAGGTCGCCGGCTGGGTGCTCGACGCCGTCATCTTCAAGCTGTTCGGGGACAAGGGCGACGAGGAGGTCGTCGACAGCACGCGCCGTGACCTCCTCACCCGGATCGCCGGAGCGTCGGTCGAGTCCATGAAGCTGTTGGAAGCCGAGGTGACGCCCGGGCTCATCTCGAGGGTCCGCCCCGAATCGCGTGACCTCATCGAGATGCATCATCAGCACGACCGCGACACCTGGATCGTCTCGGCATCTCCGCAGGCGCTCGTGGAACCTCTCGCCGCCTCGCTGGGGATGACCGGTGCCATCGGCACTCGCGGGGAGATCGTCGACGGCCTCTACACGGGCAACCTGGACGGCCCGTTTGTTTACGGGCCCGGCAAGGCGGAGGCGGTCGAGAAGCTGGCCTCCGACCGGGGCTACGACCTGGACCTCTGTTACGCGTACTCCGACTCGAGCTCGGACCTGCCGATGCTGGAGCTGGTCGGCCATCCCGTGGCGGTGAACCCGGACGCGCACCTCGCATCGGTGGCGTACCAGAGGGGCTGGCCGGTCGTGATCTTCGCCCGGCGCACCAAGCGCGCCCTCGCAGTGGCGGGGATGACGGCGACCGTGGTGGGGACCGGGGTTGTCGGCTACGCCCTGGGTCGACGGCACACCAAAGGCCGATAAGTCTTCCTGGCTCGCTTCGCTCGCGCCCCCTCCCGGCTTCGCCGTACTCCCCCGTTCC
>CAYLYQ010000089.1:0-4104 GCA_964388105.1 uncultured Acidimicrobiaceae bacterium | reverse complement strand
GGGAGGGGCCAAAGGCATACGCCCAGGCGGCGCGCACCGTCGGGTCGCCGCAGATCCGCAACGCGGGCACCATCGGGGGCAACCTCGGCACCGCCAGCCCCGCCGGTGACGGACACCCGTTCCTCGCCGCCGTCGACGCATCCATCGAGGTGGCGTCGCCCTCCGGTCGGAGGCTCATCCCATGGAACGAATTCTTCGTCGGTCCCAAGCGCAACGGCCTTGAGGATGGTGAGCTGATCACTGCAGTCGTCCTGCCGGAACGGCTCCCCGAGCGCCACGAGTTCGGGAAGGTCGGCGTGCGCAACGCCATGGTCATCGCCACCGTCTGCTGCGTCGTCACCCGCGACACCGACGGGACTACCACCGTCGCCTTCGGGTCAGTCGGCCCCACGCCCATCCGGGTCCCGGAGGCAGAGGAGATGATCTCGGCGGAGGCCTCCCCGTCTGAGACCGCCATCGCCGAGTTCGGACGGCTCGTCTCCGCCGGGGTGCGGCCCATCAGCGACCACCGTTCCACAGAGGAGTACCGCCGGCACGCATCCGGCGTCCTCGCCCGCCGGCTCCTCGAGAGGTGCCTGCAGTGATCGTCGAGTTCACCCTCAACGGCGAGGCCGCCAACGCCCGCGTGATGGGGCCGGCAAGTCTCCTCGATGTCCTTCGCGACGAAATGGGCCTGTTCGGTTCCAAGAGCGCCTGCGCCCAAGGGGAGTGCGGCTCCTGCTCGGTCATCCTCGACGGCGAGGTCGTGTGCTCATGCCTGGTCATGGCGGCCGACGCCGCAGGGTCCGAGGTGACCACCGTGGAAGGCATGTCCGGCGACAGCTTGAACGCCATCCAGGAGGCCATGCTCCGGTCGGGAGCGGTCCAGTGCGGGTTCTGCACCCCTGGGATCGTCGTCGCCGCCACCGAACTCTTCCGCATCCAGCCCAAGCCGACGCGCGCCGACATCAAGGAGGCCCTGGCCGGGAACATCTGTCGCTGCACGGGCTACGGCGCCATCGTCCGGGGCCTGGAGTCGCTTGCCGGAGCTGAGGAATGACGGCACCTGCGCGCACCCGTCCCCAGGTCGTGTCCGGCGTCGGCGAGTCGCCCCTGCGCCCCGACGGTGTCCCCAAGCTCAGGGGCAGTTTCGAGTACGCCTCGGACCTGTGGGTCGAGGGCATGCTCTGGGGCGCCACCACCCGTAGTCCACACGCCCGGGCCCGGATCGTCTCCATCGACATCGCCCCGGCGTTGGCCATCGGCGGTGTGCATGCCGTGCTCACTGCCGACGACGTGCCGGGACGGGCAACCTTCGGGTTGGAGCACCCCGACCAGCCGGTGCTCGCATCCGGAGAGGTCAACTACTGGGGGGAGCCGGTCGCCATCGTCGCGGCCGAAGACCCCGACACCGCCCGGCGGGCCGCCGCGGCGGTGGTGGTCGAGTACGAGGAGTTGGAACCTCTGGTCGATGCCGAGGAGGCCGACCGCGCCGACTCGGTCTTCCGCCGGATGCGGATCCGCAGTGGCGACCAGGAGGTCGCCGGCGATGTGCTGGTCGAGGGTTATTACGAGGTCGGCACCCAGGATCAGGCCCCTTTGGGCACCGAGGCCGGCCTGGCGGTGCCCGACGGCGCCGGCGGCATCGACCTGTACGCCACCAGCCAGTACGTCCATGTCGACCAGGAGCAGGTGGTGGCCAGCCTCGGCCTCCGCCCCGACCAGGTTCGCTCGCACCCGACCGGTGTGGGAGGCGCCTTCGGGGCCCGGGAGGACGTCAACCTCCACATCCACCTCTGTCTGCTCGCCCTCCACACCGGCCGGCCGGTGAAGATGGTCTATCACCGCTCCGAGTCGTTCACCGGCCATGTCCATCGCCACCCCGCACGAATGTGGTATCGCCATCACGCCACCGCTGATGGCCGATTGGTCCGGGTCGAGGCCAAGATCCTCATCGACGGCGGCGCGTACGCCTCGACGACCAGCGCGGTCCTGGCCAACGCTTGCTACTTCGCCGTCGGTCCCTACAAGGTCGAGTCCGTGTCGGTCGACGGCATCGGCGCCAAGACCAACAATCCGCCATGTGGCGCCATGCGCGGTTTCGGGGCGGTGCAGAGCTGTTTCGGATACGAGTCGCAGATGGACCGGTTGGCCGCCGAGTTGGGAATGGATCCACTCGAGTTGAGGCGGCGAAACGCCCTGGCGACCGGTGACCGCAACCCCACCACCTTGCAGTTGATCGAGACCCCGCTCCCGGTGAGGGAGGTGATCGACTCGCTGGCGGCCATGCCGCTCCCCGAGGGCGATGCCCCAGTCCTCCCGGGGGGAAGCGGGCTCACCACCGACCGTTCGCAAATCGTTCGCGGCATCGGTTACGCCGTCGGGATCAAGAACCTCGGCTTTTCCGAAGGGTCCGACGACTACGCCCAGGCCCGGGTCCGCATCACGGACGAGGGGGTGGTGGTCGAGACGGCGGCCATCGAGGTCGGCCAGGGGCTGGTCACCGTCCTCGCCCAGATCGCCCGAACCGCATTGGGCGTGTCCCGGGCGGTGGTCCGTCATGTCGACACCTCACTGATCGGGTCTGCCGGCTCCACCTCGGCGTCCCGTCAGACCCAGATCTCGGGTGGCGCCACGCTGGAGGCGGCCACCCTGCTCCGAGAGCGCATCCTGGCCCACCACGGGGGCGACGAGCTCGACGACGCCGGCGTGCACCGGGGAGCCGAGCTGATCGTCCCCTTCCGCCAGCTGGCGTCGGAGGGTTGGGAGGAGACCGTCACCTTCCGGCATCCACCGACCACCCCGCCCGACGAGGACGGTCACGGCGTCATCCACGCCGACCTCGCTGTCGCCGCCCACCGCGCCGTTGTCGACGTCGACCCGGAGCTCGGCCTGGTCCGGGTAGTGCGGGTCGACACCGCCCAGGATGTGGGCAAGGCGCTCCATACCGACGCGGTGCGCGGGCAGATCGAGGGCGGGATCATGCAGGGCGTGGGTCTGGCCGTGATGGAGGAGCTCGTGGTTGAGAAGGGCGTGATCCGCAACCCCAACTTCACCGACTACCTGCTGCCCACGATCCTCGATGCCCCGGATGTGGAGATGCTGCTCATAGAACAGGACGGCTCGTGGGGCCCGTTCGGCGCCAAGGGTGTCGGTGAGCCGCCGACCATCTCCTCGACCGCCGCGGTTGCCGCCGCCATCCGCAACGCCACCGGAAAGGACCTGAACCGGGTCCCGGTGCGACCGCAGGACATCGCCCTGTGAGCGACCTGATCACCGGTCTGCCCAAGGCCGAGCTCCATGTCCACATCGAGGGCACCCTCGAGCCCGAGATGATGTTCGCCATGGCGGAACGGAACGGGGTCGACCTGCCTTTCCGCTCGGTGGAGGAGGTGCGGGCTGCCTACAGGTTCACCGACCTGCAGTCGTTCCTCGACATCTACTACCAGGGGGCCGCGGTCTTACGCACTCCCCAGGACTTCCACGACCTGATGACCGCCTATCTCGACCGCGCCGCCGCCGACGGTGTCCGTCACGCGGAGATCTTCTTCGATCCTCAGAGCCACACGACGCGGGGCGTCGGTTTCGAAGTCTTCATGGAAGGTTTTCGTGAGGCGATCGCCGACTCCGGACGGCGACACGGGCTGAGCGCCGACCTGATCCTCTGCTTCCTCCGCCACCTCCCCGCCGAGGACGCGGTGGCGACCATCCGGGAGGCCGAGCCACATCTCGAGGGCGTCATCGCCGTGGGCCTGGACTCGTCGGAGGTGGGTCACCCGCCCGAGCAGTTCGCCGCCGCCTACGACATTGCCCGCTCCCTCGGTTTGAGGGCGGTCGCCCACGCCGGTGAGGAGGGGCCGCCGTCGTACGTCTGGTCGGCGCTCGAGGTGCTTGGGGTGGAGCGAATCGACCACGGCGTCCGCAGCCTGGAGGACCCCGAGTTGGTGGCCCGCCTCGTGCGTGATCGAGTGCCCATCACGGTGTGTCCGTTGTCGAATGTGGCCCTCAGGGTGGTGGACCGCCTCGAGGACCACCCGCTGCCGCGGATGGTGGAGGCCGGTCTCCTGGTGTCGGTCAACTCCGACGACCCGTCGTACTTCGGCGGCTATGTCGGTGACAACTACC
>CAYLYQ010000088.1:0-4338 GCA_964388105.1 uncultured Acidimicrobiaceae bacterium | reverse complement strand
TGTCAGCCAGCCCTTCCGGCTAGTAACGGCGGCTTGGGGTCAGGGTGGTCGAGCCACTGGCGCAGCGCCCGACGCACGACCGGCCAATCGTCGTCGGTCATCGCATACCAGGCCGTGTCGCGGTTGCGCCCCTTGACGATCATGTGGTTGCGGAAGATCCCCTCGAAGCTGAACCCGAGCCGGAGAGCCGAATGGCGTGACGGGGCGTTGAGGCTGTCGCACTTCCACTCCACCCGCCGGCACCGGTAGCGGCCGAACGCCTCGTCGAGCATGAGGAATGCCGCCTCGGTATTGACCCCGGTTCGGTGGGCGGACGGCACGTACCAGATGTGGCCCAGCTCCATCCGGCGGTGCGCCGGGTCGTGGTTCATCATCGCCGCCATCCCCACCGGCTCGTCGTCGAGGCGCGCCACGGTGAACCAGAGGGGGTCGCGGCTCTCTCCGCAGCCAGCCATCCAGTCAGCCATCGCGCCGCGATCGGGAAACGCCCCGTACCCCATGTACGTCCAGACGGCCTCGGCATCTGGGGACCCGTGCGTGGCGGGGTAGAGGACTGCTGTGTCCGAGCGGGGATCCGGAGTGCGCAACCGGACGATGCGTCCTTCCAGGGTGCGGCCGGCCAGCGGAGCTGACGGCTCGGTGTCGACGGCGGCTCCGACAGGCTGTTCCATGCGGGCATTCAACCCGAAAGGGCCGAACGGTCCTTCGCAAAGCCGGTGTCCACCGGCGAGACTCTCCAGTGGATGAAGAGGGCTCTTGTGGCGATCGTGGTCCTGGGCTTGTCCCTGCCCGCGCAGGGTGCCGAAACGCGGGACGACGAGTTGGTCTTCGCCTTCACCGGAGACACGCTGGCCCACCTCAATGTCAATGCCGCCGCCCGGCGCTACGGCTCCCCGTACGACTTCCGGCCGATGTTCGAGCCCGTCCGCCATCTGATCGAAGGCGCCGACTTCGCCATCTGCCACCTCGAGGTCCCCCTGTCCCCCGACAACAGCAGCATCTCGAGCTTCCCGCGGTTCAACGGTCCGCGGGAGCTCGCCGACGGCATCGCTCACGCCGGCTTCGACGCCTGCAGCACGGCGTCCAATCACACCATCGACAGGGGAGTCGATGGCGCCCTCGCCACCAGGCAGCTGTTGGAGAACGCCGGGTTGCAGCAGTCCGGGGTGCGCTCGAGCGTCCTCGAGCTGTGGAGCGACCCGGTCTACGACGTTCGCGGTGTCAAGGTCGCCCACATCGCCGCGACCTATTGGTACAACGGCATCCGACCTCCCCGGGGGATGGAGTGGATCAGCTCGGAGATCGATGTCGACGACATCCTGGTGCGGGCGCGGCGCGCCAAGCTCTACGGGGCGGACCTGGTGGTGGCGAGCATGCACTGCTGTGTCGAGTACCGGACCATGCCGACGGCACGCCAGGTCGAGGATTACCGCCGACTCATCGAATCGCCCAATGTCGACCTGGTCGTGGGCCATCACGCCCACGTGGTCAGCCCGGTGGAGAAGGTGGGGGAGAAGTACATCCTGTACGGGCTGGGCAATTTCCTCTCCGGCCAGGTCTTCCGGCCGGAGACCAGCGACGGCGTCATTGCGATGGTCACGGCCCGCCGGCGTGACGGCATCTGGGCCTTCGACGAGGTGTCCGTGATCCCAACCCAGGTGACGGGTGGGAGCGTGATCAGGGTCTCCACCGAGGGCTCGGCGTCATGGAATCGCACCATGAGCGCCATCAACGCGATGGATGCCGGGATCGAGCCCTTCCCGGGTCATGTCCGGCGCGGGATCAGGCTCGACCTCGTCGACTGACGGGGCACGGAACGGCCTCCGCCGTCAGCTCGAGCGGCCGGCGCCTTCGAGGATCCTCGCGGCTTCCGGGCTGACCTCAGTCAGCGCTCCTTGCAGCGCGATGGCGATTGCGCCGGCGAGGGGCAGTCGGTGCGCACCGAGGGTCTGCTCCTGCCAGGCAAGGGTGTCCAAGACCGGCCGTTCGTCACCCACGAGGAGTGAGGCCTCCACAGCCCCCTCCAGAATCGTCAGTTCGTCGAATACCCGCGGGCTGGTCTCCAAGGAACGCTCGGACAGGGAGCCGAGCGCCGTGGCGATGACTTCGGCGCGTCGGGCCATCAGATCGAGGAGCTCCGCCGAAGGCTCGGCCGCTTCGGCTTCGGCCCTTGCCGGATCGGGCCGCCAGGATCTGAGGATGACCGGCACCTCGGGAGCCGTGGATGCCCACGCGTCGGCGCCAACCAGTTTCGCCCACTCCCCGGCCTCCCCGAATCCCCTTCCACCCACCAGCACGGGGGTGCCCGTCGCATGCCCGGCACGGATCGCCGCCCGGGCACCCAGCAGGTGGCCCGTCATGGAGCAGGAGAGGACCAGTGCGGCCGGCGGCTCGGTCTCGAGAAACTCCTCGAGATCGCTGGCGAGGACGTTGGCGCCGAGAAAGGTCGTGTGGAAACCGCTGAACAGCAGTTGAGCGGCCACCAGGCGGCCCGGCAGAGAGTGGAGGTCCCCAGGGACGGCCGCCACGACGACCTCGGGCCCGTCGGTCGGACGGTCGAGGGCGCCGGACAGAAGAGCAACCACTGTCTCCACCGTCGCCGTGGCTGCGTGCTCCTCGGACACGAGGTAGTCACCCGCCTGCCAGCGTTTCCCGATGTTGCGCTGCACGGTCCCAAGCACATCGAACAGGACGCTGTCGAGGTCGTAGCCCTCGTCCATGAGCCCCGCCACGAGGTGGTAGAGCGTGGCGGCGTCACCTGCCGTGGCGGCGGCAGTCGCGGCGAGTCGTGCCGCGACGAGATCGCCTGTATTGCCGGGAGCGTCAGAGTCCATGGTGCGCCGTGGAATGTAATGAGACCGCTGGCGAGATCACCGGTCGAGTCGTCGCCCGTCGCCGGCTCAATAGCATTGGCGCCGTGAACCCGTGGGAGCGGAAGTGATCGAAGGCGAGATAGCCGACGCCACTCTGACGGCGCGTCTGGCGGATCGTGACGAGCACGCGTTCGAGATGCTGTTCCATCGTCACGGCGGTGCCGTCAAGGCGGTGGCGATGCGCGTCCTGCGGAGCGAGCCGCTCGCCGAAGATGTCGTCCAAGACACTTTCACGGGTCTGTGGACGGCCCCGGAGAGATTCAGGCCGGACCGGGGATCGCTGCAGTCGTTCTTGACCACTGTGGCGCACCGGCGAGCCGTGGACATCGTCAGATCCGAGGTGGCGAGGTCCCGAAGGGAGTTGCGACCGCCGGAGCCCGACTACTCCAGTGTCGAGGAGGAGGTGGTGCAACGCACCGTCTCCGACGATGTCCGGCGGGCTCTCGACCAGCTCCCCGAGGGGGAGCGGGAGGCCCTCGCCCTGGCCTATCTGGAAGGTCTCAGTTACACAGAGGTCGCCCGGCGCCTCGGTCAGCCGGAGGGCACGGTCAAGAGCAGGATTCGGACGGGGATGAGGCGGTTGTCGGCGTCTCTGGCCCAGTCCCGCGGCTGACTCCTCCATCGTTGGTCACTCCGTGCCTCTTCGGTGCTCCGCCGCGGCCAGGGAGAATGGCCGCGGCGGAGCACGTCGGTGGATTCGCTCAGTTGGTCCGGGGGGTCAGGGCGGGCTGGCGGCTCTCGCTCCGGCCGAACAGGCGGGCGATGATCCAGACTCCAGCCAGGCCGACGAGCCCGTAGACGACTCGGGTGAGGGCGCTGGTCTCCCCGAACTCCATCCCGAAGATGGCGGCCACGAGGTCGAACTCGGCCAGGGACACCAGGCCCCAGTTGAGTGCGCCGATGCCGGCCAGAAGCCGGGCGGTGATGTCCATGCCGTTCATGTCTTTGCTCCTTCGCTTGGGGGCGACTCCTGTCGCCGAACTTCACCCCCTATTCGGAGCAGCGCGGTTGAATGGATGAGTCTTTCTCGCGGATTTCTAGAAGGGGCGGTCGGAGCCGAGGCCGACGATCTTCGAGTAGGCGCGTTCGCCGGACTGGCCGGCCGGCACGAGCTGGGCACGGGAGCGCCCGCCGTCCGGCACCTCGATGTCCACGACCAGGGCTTTGCCGTCGACGGCGGTGCCCTTGAGGACCTGGAGCATCCCCGTCCAGGTCGACATCTCGGTGTCGACCTCCAGCTGGGCCCGCCCGGTGGTCAGGATCGCCCCGCCGGGGAGATACACCCGGACCGGGCCCTCGTACGCCTCAACGGTGTCGGTCATCGGTCCAATCCAAGCACGTCCGCGACCTGGCTCCGGAGGACGATGTCGCGCCGGTACGAGCGGGCAACCTCCTCGATGCGACGTTCCATCTCCTCCTCCATGTCGTCGAGCTTGTCCCGCAGGCGGTCGAGCTTGCGCTTCAA
>CAYLYQ010000087.1:0-4372 GCA_964388105.1 uncultured Acidimicrobiaceae bacterium | reverse complement strand
GGGAGCGGTGGGCGTCGTTGCATGCTGTGCCGGCCTGCCGCTCCTGCTGGCAGCCGGCGGTGGGGTGGTCGCCTCGGTGGTGGTGTTCGGTGCCTGGGGGTTGGGGGCGGGCTTGGCCGGGCTGGCTGCTTGGGCTGTCTGGCGGCGTCGCCAGAAGCGTGTTTGCGCCGATGACCGCTCACCGCAAAGAGGCCGTCGTGGCTAACACCCGAGCTCACAACGGCAGCCGCTTCCGTATCCCACGTGGTCGCTGGACGTGGGGTGCCTTGGTGGCGATCGTCGTGGTGGCGGTCATCACATTCTTCGCAGCTACAGGGTCGGGGCAGGACGAGCTGGACGGTCCTCCTGCACCGGAGGTGGTGTTGGAGGGCTTCGATGGCGGCACGGTGCGGCTCGCCGACTTCGCCGGGCAGCCGCTGGTGGTGAACTTCTGGGCGTCGTGGTGCGTCCCCTGTTTGGCGGAGCTGCCCGGCTTCGAGCGGGTGCACCAGCAACACAAGGGAGAGGTGGCGTTCCTCGGCGTCAACCTCGCCGATGATCCGGGAGCGGCCGAGGCGGTGGTGGAGCAGACCGGGATCAGCTATCCGGTGGCTAGGGACCCCGACGGCTCGGCGTTCGAGGCATTCCAGGCGTTCGGGATGCCCACCACCGTGTTCATCTCGCCTGAGGGTGCCATCGTCGAGCTGTACACCGGTGAGCTGTCCGCAGAGGCGCTGGCCGAACGGATCGACCGCTACTTCTCCGACCTGTGACCCAGACCCTTCCCCTCATCTTCGCTTTCACCGCCGGGATGGTGGCCACGGTCAATCCCTGCGGGTTCGCCATGGTTCCCGTCTACCTGTCCCTTCTCCTCACCGACACCACGCCGACCACCTCCGCCACGGCTTGGCGGCGTGGCCTGCGGGTGGGCGGCTGGGTGACCGTCGGTTTCCTCGTCACTTTCGGGGCCATCGGGCTTTTGGTGGCGGTAGCCTCCACCCGCCTCCTCAGCGTGGTCCCGTGGGTGGCGCTGGTTCTGGGCGTCGGGTTGGTCGGTTACGGGGTGGTGGTGCTGCGCAGCGGCGGGATCACCATCCCCACCTTCGAAGCCAGGTTCGACAAGACCGGCAGCCGCCGTGGTCTCGCCGTCTTCGGGGTGGCATACGGGATCGCCTCCCTCTCCTGCACCCTCCCCGTCTTCCTCGCCGTCTCCGGCGCCGCCCTCGCCGCCACCAACCTGGCCTCCGGGGCGGCAGTGTTCGCCGCCTACGGGCTGGGAATGGGACTTGTCCTCACTGCGGTGGCAGTGGCGGTGGCCACGTCCCGCCAGGCTCTAGTCGGGCTGCTCCGCAGCTTGGGCCGGCACCTCTCCCGGATTGGAGGGTGGATGCTCATCGCCTCCGGGGTCTTCATCGTCTACTACTGGGCCACGGCGCTGGCCATCACCCCCACCGCCGATCCCAATCCGTGGCTCGCCCCAAGCCGCGTCGTTGAAACCGTCTCCTCCCGGCTTCAGACATCGATTGGCGCCAACCCGTGGCTGTGGGCGGCCTCCGCCATCGCCGTGATCATCGTCGGTGCTGCCACCACGGCCTACTCCCGTCGTCGTCGCTCCCCTGAGGGAGAGGGCGTGGACGGCACCACGGAAGAAATGGCCCGTCGCGGCGAGAGGTAATCCGGGGTCCACCTCATGGGCTCACTCCCCAAACCCCAACCAACGTTCACCAGCTAGCGAAACAGAGGAGAAGAGGCGATGACCGAGAAGGTGAACACGATCGTGATCGGAGCCGGGATGGCTGGCCTTCCCATGGCGTTGAGGGCCGCCCGCCACGGCGAGACTGTCCTGGTCGAACCCGGCAACCTAGGCGGGACCTGTCTCAACCGGGGGTGCATCCCCACCAAGACCATGATCCATTCCGCCAAGGTCGCTCACCTCGCTCGCCGCGCTGCCGACTTCGGTGTCGACACCGGAGACGTTCGAGTCGATCTCGCTGCGGTGGTGGCCCGAAAGGACCAGGTGGTGGCAGCGATCCGGGGCGGCTCGGAGCGGACGGTCGACCGGGCCGAGTCTCTCCGACTGGTCCGCGGATACGCCCGGTTCGTCGACGGCCACACCATCGAAGTCGACGGAACCTACCTCCGGGCCGACCGAATAGTGGTCAACACCGGCGCCCGCCCCCACCTCCCCGCCATCTCCGGCCTCGACGAGGTTTCCTGGCTCGACTCCTCCTCCGCGCTGGACCTCACCGATCTCCCCTCCCATCTGGTGGTGGTCGGCGGAGGCTACGTGGGCTGCGAGCTGGCCCAGATGTACCGAAGGTTCGGCGCGGAAGTCACCATCCTGCAGCGGGCCGACCGGCTCCTCCCCGGAGAAGACACAGACGTCTCCCAGGTCATCGAAGAAGTCTTCTCCGAAGAGGGCATCAATGTCCGCACCGCCACCGCTCCGGACGCGGTCGCCCCCCACCCCGACGGAGGTGTAATCCTGACCGTAGGCGGCGAAGACCTTGAGGCGTCGCATCTGCTCATCGCTACCGGCCGCACCCCCAACACCGACCGGCTCGACCCTGACGCCGCCGGAATCGCAACCGACGACGGAGGATTCGTCACCGTTGACGAGACGTACGCCACCAGCAGCCAAGGGGTGTATGCGATCGGTGACGTGGTCGGACCACCCATGTTCACCCATACCGCCCGCGACGACGCAGCCCTCCTATACCGCCACCTCTACAAGCAAGAAGACATCGCCACCCAGACCCGGCTCATCCCCCACGCCGTGTTCACCGACCCTGAAGTGGCCAGCTTCGGCCTCACCGAGACCCAGGCCCGCCAAACCCACGGCGATCGCATAGGAGTCGGCATCGCGCAGTTCAGTGGTGTTGCCAAGGCTCGAGCCATCGACGAGACAGCCGGGTTCATCAAGATCATCACAGACCCACACCGGCGCATCCTCGGCGCCACCATCGTCGGCCCGGACGCCGGGAATCTCATCCACGAGCTAGTCGTCGCCGCCACAGCAGACCTCACCATCGACCAGGTCAGCCAAGCCGTCCACATCCACCCAACCCTTGCCGAAGGGGTCAACGCTGCAGCCGGCGGCGTCCACCGCCCCACCAGCGAAGACGCGTAGGAGATCAACAGCATCCGGAACGGATGACCCCAGGTCGCTTCAGTGGCCGGGTGCGAGCCCCGCCGACCGGCGCGTCTTTGTGTTCTACGACACCCCTCGACCGGACCCTCGGCCCCCGATCAAGCCTTCTACCGACTTTCCATTCGTGCGGGGCTCACCTCGACACACCTTCCGACAAGGACATTCTCAACACGAGATCGGGCAATGCCCTTTTGCTCCCGCCCGCGGGGGCCGCTTCTACCGATCCTTCTACCGGGTTTCCGAAGGTCGGCAGCCCGGAAAGGAGAACCTCATGAGAGGCTACGTGGCCCGCAAGGGTGACCGTTGGTATGCGATCGTGTACGAAGGCCTGGATCCGGTCACCGGGAAGGAGAGGCGACGTTGGCAGCCTGCCGGGACCAGTCGGGAGGACGCCGAGCGGCTGGCGGCAAGCTTGGCCGCCGAGTTGAACGGCCGACAGGACGACGCTCGGTCACTCACACTCGGGGTCTATCTGACGGCGCGCTGGCTGCCGGCCAAGAAGGTCGCCCTGGCGCACAGCACGTGGGACGGATACCGGCGCAAGGTCGAACGCCACATTCTCCCCACTCTCGGCAAGGTGCCGATCCGGCGGCTCCGACCTCACCATCTGGAGAGGCTGTACGACGAGAAGCTCCACCCAAAGAACGGGAAGCGGCCGCTGGCGCCGAAGACGGTGCTGGAGATCCATCTCATCATCCGGGGTGCTCTCAACGACGCCGTCCGCCGCGGGATGGTGACCAGAAACGTTGCTCTGGTGGCGCACGCTCCCAAAACGCGGTCGATCCCCAAGGTGGAACCTCAAGCCTGGACAGCTCCCGAACTGCGTACGTTCCTACGTGCGGCTGCCGGCCACAGGCTCTTTCCGGCCCTGTGGTTGCTCGCCAACACTGGAATGCGCCGCAGCGAGCTGCTCGGCCTGCAATGGGACGACATCGACCTCGACGGTGCTGTCGCCTCGGTCAACCGCGGTCTCGTCTCAGTCGGCTACGAACTCCACGAGTCCAGGGGCAAGACCACCAACTCCAGGCGTGCCATCGACCTCGACGCCACCACCGTTCAGGTCCTTGCGGCGTGGAAGGCGTGGCAGGCGTCGGAGCGCGGCGCTGTGGGGATCGAATCGACGGGCTGGGTGTTCGCCGACGTTGACGGCAACCCGATCCACCCCCACTCGATCTCCCAGACGTTCGAGCGGATCGTGGAACGAGCCGGGGTACCAAAGGTCCGTCTCCATGACGTCCGCCA
>CAYLYQ010000086.1:0-4785 GCA_964388105.1 uncultured Acidimicrobiaceae bacterium | reverse complement strand
GTGGGGGAAGGTACCGCCGGCCGAGGAACGAGGCCGGGGGTAGGGGGTCGGTTCCGTCGCGCAAAGCCTGTGTCGACCTTGCGTCGATCTTGATCAATCGGGCAACGCCCGGTATCATGTAGCGCATGGTATCTGGAAGCACCCGACAGGATCGGAGCACCCAGCTCCTCCACGGCGTGCTCGACATGTGCCTGCTGGCCGTCATCCGAGAAGAGCCCTCGTACGGCTACGAGATGGCTCACAAGCTCACGGAGCGGGGCCTGGGGCTCGCCAGTGAAGGATCTATCTATCCCATCCTCTCCCGCCTGCAACGCTCCGGCATGATCCAGGGCTACTTGGTGCAGAGCAGCGAGGGCCCGGCCCGCAAGTACTACAGGATCACCGACCGAGGACGGAAAGCAGTCGACAGTTGGGTCGACGACTGGCGATCGTTCCGCGCGGCGGTCGACTCCGTTCTGGGAGAAGAAGATGCCGGCTGAGAGGAACCGGATCGTGGCGGACCTCACCAACTACTGGCGGCAAGCCGGTCTGTCGAGCCGCACGGTGGACGAGATGCGCGGGGAGCTCGAGGCCCACCTCGCCGAGGCAGCCCGCGACGGCGAAGACCCGAGCATGGTCGTCTCTGACCTCGCCCAGCTGGCCGAAGAGTGGGCGACGGCCCGCGCCGGCCACAAGGTGCCGACCTGGGAAGAAGTTCAAAGCGGAACAACGAGCAAGAGACGGGCCAACCGTCGCGACACCGTGCTCTACGGCTTAGCGGCGGTTGCCCTCGCAAGTGCGGCTGCGGTCGCCGGAAAAGGAGGACAGAGCGTGGACAACGAGACTTGGCGCTGGGTATGGACGATCTTCGCCCTCTTCATGGGGATCGGTGAGATGTTCACCGCGGGGTTCTTCCTGCTCCCGTTCGCCACGGGGGCGGCGGCCGCGGCCATCCTCGCCTGGTTCAACGTGAGTCTGGTCGCACAGTGGCTGGTGTTCTTCGGGGTGACGGCATTTGCCTTCGCCTTTCTTCGGAAGTACATCGGTCGCCAGGACCAGGGCGACCAACCCGCTATAGGCGCCAACCGATGGGCCGGGGCGGCAGGCGTGGTGCTCGAAGCCGTGGACCCCACGACGGGCTCTGGGATGGTCCGGGTGCTCAACGAGGAGTGGCGTGCCGTTTCGATGAGCCGGATCGAAGTCGGGACCAGGATCATGGTCGTCGATGTGCGGGGGACGCGGCTCATGGTCGAGCCGATCGAGGATTGACGAGAATCGTGTTGAGAGCAACTAGAGAGGAAAGGGAACAATGCCTGAGGTAATCATCCTGTTCGCGGTGTTGGCGCTGGCGCTGATCGTCGTCGCCGCATCCGGCTTCAAGGTGGTTCGTCCATACCAGAAGGGGCTCATCGAGTTCCTGGGACGGTACGAGAAGACGGTGGACTCCGGCCTGCGCTGGATCATGCCGTTCGTGAAGCGGATCATCAAGATCGACATGCGGGAGCAGGTCGTCGACGTGCCCCCGCAGGACGTCATCACCAAGGACAACGTGGTGGTGACGGTCGACGCCGTGATCTACTTCGAGCCCACCGACCCGGTGAAGCTCCAGTACAACGTCGCCAACTTCATCCTCGCGGTCACCAAGCTGGCGCAAACCAACCTGAGGAACGTGGTCGGCGACCTCGACCTCGACTCGGCGCTCACCTCTCGTGAGGTGATCAACGCCAAGCTGAGGACCATCCTCGACGACGCCACCGACAAGTGGGGTGTTCGCGTGGTCCGGGTCGAGATCCAGCGCATCGAGCCGCCGCAGGACGTCACCGACGCCATGCACCGCCAGATGAAGGCGGAGCGCGACCGTCGTGCCGCCGTCACCGAGGCCGAGGGCTCCAAGCGGGCCGCCATCCTCACCTCCGAAGGTGTCAAGGAGAGCCAGATCCTCGAGGCCGAGGGTCAGGCCGAAGCGATCCGCCGAGTCTCGGACGCCGAGCGGTACCAGCTGCTCACCGTGGCCGAGGGCGAGGCCCAGGCCATCGAGCGTGTCTTCGCCGCCATCCACAACGGGAACCCGACGCCCGACCTGATCGCCATCCGCTACCTGGAAGCCCTCCAGGGCGTGGCCAACGGACAGGCGACCAAGATCTTCCTGCCCCTGGACACTTCCGGTGTCCTCGGGTCGGTGGCAGCGGTCGGCGAGTTGTTCCGGGAGGGCCGGGCCGGCTGACCTCGAAACGACTTCAGATGGACGACGGGTGCGGCGCGATACCGCACCCGTCTTCTCTTCCGGAGCCGGAGCATTCGAAGCGGTCTACCCTTGCGTGGTCGGCATTTGGCCGACTCCAATCATGGAGGACATCAGTTGATGAAGAACAAAACACGGTTCTTCGCCGCTCTCGCCGTACTGGCGTTGGTCGTTGCCGCTTGTGGCGACGGCTCCGGCGACGGGACCACCACCACAGCCGCTGCAGCCGATCTCGAGCTGCAGAAGCCCGGCGTCCTGACGGTCTGCACCGACGTGCCGTATCCGCCGATGGAGTACATCGACGAAGATGGGGAGTACACCGGCTTCGACATGGAGTTGATGCGAGCCATCGCCGAGGACCTCGGTCTGGAGATGGAAGTCGCCGAGCCCGGTTGGGACAACATCACCGGGGGTCTCGCTTTCGATACCCAGTGTGACGTGGCCGCGGCTTCGATCACCATCACCGAGGAGCGCGCCGAGAACGTGGACTTCTCCGAGCCGTACTTCGAGGCGGAGCAGTCGTTGCTCGTCAAGGCCGACTCGGGGATCAACAGCCTCGAGGACATGGTGGGCAAGAAGCTCGCCGTCCAGACCGGGACAACGGGCCACTTCTACGCCCGGGACAACGGGCCCGAGGGCATGGAGCTGGTCGAGTTCGCCGACGCCGACGGCCCGTTCCTGGCCATCGAGGCCGGCAGCGCCGACGGATTCATGACCGACCTGCCCGTGACCCAGGACTACGTGGACAACAACGAGGGATGGAAGGTGGCCGCCACCTTCGACACCGACGAGGTGTATGGGCTCGGGACCAAGGACGTGCCCAACCTGCTGGCGGCGATCAACGCCACCCTGGCCAAGTTCCGGAGCGACGGCACCTACGACGAGATCTACTCGGAGTGGTTCGACGCATAAATCGGGACTGATCGAAACGACTGGCGAAGGGGCGGCCCACTAGGGTCGCCCCTTCTGTATGGCGACCTCACCGCGACGTCCTCCCAAGAGCTTCGTTCCCACCGCCCTGGCCTATTTGGTCACGGTGGCGGTGATCGTGGCCGCCGTCTTGGGCGGCGACTGGGAGAAGATCGCCCACCACTTCTTCAACGTCGAGTTGATGCGGGACATGTTGCCGGAAGTGATCACGGTCGCCGCTCGCAACACCGTCCTCTACACCCTGGCCTCGTTCAGCATCGGCCTCGTCCTCGCGCTCGGCCTGGCGTTGATGCGGATGTCCAGCTTCGTCCCCTTCCGGGCATTCGCTCTCGGGTACATAGAGCTGTTCCGGGGGCTGCCTGCATTGGTGACTCTGATCCTGCTCGCGTTCGGAATCCCCATTGCCTTCGATATCAGGGTTCCCGGGGGCTCGGTGGGAGCCGCGGTCATGGGACTCTCCATCGTCGCCGGCGCGTACATGGCGGAGACCATCCGAGGAGGCATCGAGGCTGTCCCCCGCGGACAAGTGGAGGCGGCCCGGTCACTGGGCATGTCCCAGGGACGAACCATGTTCAGCATCGTCCTCCCGCAGGCGTTCCGCATCATGATCCCGCCCCTGACCAACGAGATGGTGTTGCTGATCAAGGACACCTCGCTTTTCTACATCATCGGCTCCACGCCGATGTCCCGGGAGTTGGTCAAGTTCGCCCGCGACTTCATGTCGGCACGACGCAACGCCACGCCGCTGACCGTCATCGCCATCGTTTACCTGCTCATCACCCTCCCGCTGACCTATCTGGTCCGGAGGCTGGAGGAGAGAACCGGTAAGGGCCGATGACCACGCCGGCAATCCAGATCGTCGATCTGCACAAGTATTTCGGGCCTCTCGAGGTGCTCAAGGGGATCGACTTCCAGGTCGCTCGGGGTGAAGTCGTGTGCGTGGTCGGCCCGTCAGGTTCCGGCAAGTCGACGCTCTTGCGGTGCGTCAATCTGCTGGAAGAGCCCACATCCGGTCAGATCCTCATCGACGGTGTCGACATCACTGACCCCTCCGTGGACGTGGACGCCATTAGGACCCGCATTGGGATGGTCTTCCAACAGTTCAACCTGTTCCCTCACCTGACGGTGCTGCGGAACCTGACCATCGCCCAGACCAAGGTCCTGAAACGGTCGAAGGAGGAGGCGGAGAAGGTGGCCATGGAGATGCTGGAGCGGGTCGACGTCGCCGACAAGGCGCACGAGTACCCGGTCCGCTGCTCGGGTGGCCAGCAGCAGCGGGTGGCCATCGCCCGGTCACTGTGCATGGGGCCGGACATGATGCTCTTCGACGAACCGACCTCCGCCCTGGACCCAGAGTTGATCGGCGAGGTGCTCGACGTGATGAGGGCCCTGGCCCGTGACGGCATGACCATGATGGTGGTGACCCACGAGATGGGCTTCGCCCGCGACGTCGCCAGCCGCATCGTGTTCATGGACGGGGGCGTCGTGGTCGAGGATGGACCCCCTCAAGAGGTTCTCGTCAACCCCAAGAGCGAGCGAGCCCGGCGGTTCCTTCGCATGGTCCAAGAGAAGTGACCTGGCGGCCCTGGCGGGCCGCGCCCCCTCGGCCCTCCGGGCCACTCCCCCACAAGTGG
>CAYLYQ010000085.1:0-5077 GCA_964388105.1 uncultured Acidimicrobiaceae bacterium | reverse complement strand
GTGGCAGCCGGCGGCCTGGCGGCCTCCATCCTGTCCCTCGTCCTGGGCCTCGGCCTCGGCCTGATCGGCGACTGGGGACCCGACGTCGGTCTGGTGATCGGGATCCTCGTCGGCCTGGCCGTCGGCGGCTGGCTCTCCGGCTCGAGGTCGAGGCACTCCCACCGCTTCCACGGCTCGATCACCGGGCTGGCTCTGGCCTTCATCATCGTCGCCATCGCCCGCCTCGGTGGCAGCCCGGCCGACACCGGGAGTGTTTTGTGGCTGGCGGTTGTTTCCATAGTGGTCGGCGGCTTCGCCGGATGGCTCGGCGGCCGTCGACGCAACGCCCGCAAAGTAGAATTGCGACGAGCGAGCCTGCCGGACGGTCGCGGCCGCAAGGCCGAGGAAAGTCCGGACTCCACAGGGCAGGGTGCTGGGTAACTCCCAGGCGGGGCAACCCGACGGAAAGTGCAACAGAGAGCAGACCGCCGATGGCCCGGAAACGGGCACAGGCAAGGGTGAAACGGTGGAGTAAGAGCCCACCAGCGATCCGGGCAACCGGGTCGGCTCGGTAAACCCCACCCGGAGCAAGGTCAAGCAGGGACGCCGGCTGCCCGCCGATCAAGTCCCGGGTAGACCGCTCGAGCCTCACGGCGACGTGAGGCCCAGATGGATGACCGTCCTCGACAGAATCCGGCTTACAGGCAGGCTCGCCAGGCGTGTTGGAGGCCCCGAAAGGGGCCTCCTGCGCGTAGTGGGCGTCGGATCCCTGCCCAGGCGTGAAGGCACTGCTTAAGCTCAGCCGGGCCTGATCACAAGCGGCAACGATCGATCAGGAAGTGACCGTGGCGTCGTCGCACCCGAGAGGTAGGACACCTTGCGACTAGGAACTTCGATGACGGACGTGGTCGGCGGCACCCCGGTTGTCCAACTCTCCAAGGTGACACCCGCGGACGCGGCCGATGTCTTCGTCAAACTGGAGTGGTTCAACCCCACCGGCTCGTACAAGGACCGGATGGCATTGGCGATGATCGAGGAAGCAGAGCGACGGGGCGATCTGAGGCCCGGCATGACGGTCGTCGAGTACACCGGGGGCAGCACAGGGTCGTCGTTGGCATTTGTCTGCGCGGCCAAGGGCTATCACTTCAAAGTCGTCTCCTCTGACGCCTTCAGTGCCGAGAAGTTGAAGACCATGACCGCCCTCGGCTCCGATCTGACGATCGTTCCCAGCCAGGGTGGGAAGGTGACACCGGATCTGGTCCCTCGCATGATCGAGAAGGCCATGGAGTTCGCCGCCGAACCCGACACCTTCTTCACGGACCAACTGCACAACGCCGACTCCCTGATCGGTTACAGGAAGCTCGGGGAGGAGTTGATGCAGCAGATGAATCGACCCATAGACGTCTTCTGTGCCGCAGCCGGCACCGCTGGGCTGACCATGGGGGTTTCGTCAGCGCTTTCAGACGCCGGATCCGGAGCCAAGGTGGTGATCTTCGAACCCGCTTCGACCGCGGTCATCTCTGGTGGCGAGCCAGGAAGGCATGGCGTGGAAGGGATCGGGATCGGCTTCGTCCCACCCCTGTTGGATCCGAGTCGCTACGACGAGGTCGAAGCCGTCGAAGAGGCCGACGGTCGTGCGATGGCCCGACGTCTCGCCAAAGAAGAAGGGCTGCTCACAGGCATCTCCAGTGGCCTGAACGTCGCCGGCGCCATCGGGATCGCCCGCAAGCTCGGGCCCGGGCACACGGTTGTCACCGTCGCCGTCGACACCGGACTCAAGTACCTCGCCGGTGACCTCTACGACTTCTAGTGGAAGTGGCGGACTCCAATAGGGTGATCCCATGTGCGGACGCTTCTCCCTGACCGGTGACCTCGACTTCTACGCCGAGTACCTCGCCGTCGACGAGGTGGTCACCCCGGCTCTGGAGAAGAGGTGGAACGTCGCCCCCACCGACGCCGTCTACGTCGTGGCGGAGCGGGACGAGAAGCGGACCCTCGGCACCATGCGCTGGGGTCTCCTCCCCCACTGGATCGACGACACGAATGCCCGGGGCCAGATCAACGCCAGGGTCGAGACCGTCGCCACCAACAACACCTTCCGTGATTCCTTCGCCCGGAGGCGCTGCCTCATCCCCGCCGACGGCTTCTACGAGTGGGGCCCCCACGAAGAGGGCCGGCACCCCCATTGGGTGTACAGGGCGGATGGCCACCCCATGGTGTTCGCCGGCCTGTGGGCGGTGCGAAAGGACCAGGACACCGGCGAGTGGCTCCGGAGCTGCGCCATCATCACCCGTCCGTCTGCCGGCGTCGTCGAAGCCATCCACGACCGGATGCCGGTCGTCGTGCCTCAGGATGCCTGGGAGACCTGGCTCGACCGCCAGATGAACGACTCCGAAGTGGCCCTAGACCTCATACGAGAAGTCGACGCCGAGGTGCTCATGGAGCACCAGGTGTCCAAAGCGGTGAACAACGTCCGCAACGACGGCCCGCACCTCGTCGAACCGGCGAAACCCGACACCCTCTTCTAGGCGGCCAACTCCCCGGTTACCGACCGGGTGCCGGGTACCCTCACCAGCGCTCTGAAGGCTCTGAAAGCGGCGGCAGTCATCCTCCTGGTCGTGCTCTCACTTGCGGCCTGTTCGGCCGCGTCCGGTACCGGGGACGGCACCACCACCACAGCCGAACGTGAATGCATCCGGGTCACCGGCGGCACCGCCAACATAGCCACCGGCTCGTTGGCCGGAGACGCCATGTCGCTCTCAGGCGAGGTCTTCATCTGCTCGAGCGACGTCGTCATCGTCGCTCCCGACGACCTCAACCAGGTGATGGCCGGAGCGCAGCTCGCCGCAGCCCTGCGTGGGCCTCTTCTCTTCCCCGACCCGCGCCTCGCCGCGGAATTGGGCCGCCTCCGGCCACGCAACATCCACGTCGTCGGGTCGGCGGAGATCAGCGCACCACCCGGGGCCAGTGTGGAGCGCTACACGGTGGTCGAGGCCGTGGCCGAAGCGGCCGAGGTGCTCGGGACGACCGAGCGGGTGGCGACCGGCCCCACCCTCGACGCGGAGGACCTGGTGGCCGTCATCGACGCCATCGACACCGGAACCCGCGTCGTCGGCCCGGACGCCGAGCCTCCTGCAGGCGCGACGCCGGCGGTCGATCCACACGCTCTGGTGGAGGGTCTGGCGACCAGGGACACCGACGAGAAGCTCTGGCTGGTCGATGCCTCCGACCCGGTGACGCTCCTGTTCGCCTCTGCCTCGGTGCACGCCGTGGCAGCCACTGTCCTCGCCCTCGACGGCTCGGACTTGCTGGGCAACCCCGCCCTCGTTGGCGCTCTCAGCGGCCGGGACCCGTCGACCATCCGCTACGTCGGCGGCATCCCGGATGCTGCCGAGTGGGAGATCAACGCACTCGCTCGCGGGGATCAGCTGCCAGGCGGAGGCTTCCACATCCTCACCCCGGAAGCGCCCCGCAGGTACGTTGCCTTCTACGGGCACCCGCAGGCCGGATCCCTCGGGGCGCTCGGCCAGCAGGATGGACCAGCCGGCACGCTCGACCGCATGCAATCTCTGCTCGAGGCCTACACGGCAGACGGACACAAGGTCATCCCCACGTTCGAGATGATCGCGTCAGTGGCGGCGGCCGGGCCCGGCGAGGACGGCGACTACTCCACCGAGTGGCCCCACGAGACCTTTCTCCCGTGGATCGAGTTCGCCGCCGAGAACGGCGCTTACGTCGTCCTCGACCTGCAATCGGGCCGGTCGGACTTCTTATCGCAGGCCCAGTTCTACGAGGAGCTGCTCCTTCACCCTCATGTCGGACTGGCGCTGGACCCGGAGTGGCGGCTCACCGACTCGCAGGTCCATTTGGAGCAGATCGGGAGCACATCGGCAGCGGAGGTCAACCAGGTCGTCCAGTGGCTCGGAGACCTGGTCCGCGACAACGGCCTGCCCCAGAAGATGCTCATCGTCCACCAGTTCCGCCACAGCATGATCCGGGACCGGGAGGCCCTGGAGTCCCGCCCCGAACTGCAGATGATCATCCAGATGGACGGAGAGGGCTCCGAACAGCTCAAGGACAACACCTGGAACGCCATAACCAAGGGCACCGAGAACAACCACTGGGCGTGGGGCTGGAAGAACTTCTTCGTCAGGGACGATGGCGGCCCACCGACACCGGAATCGACGATGTCGAAGGTGCCGACTCCGGTGTTCGTCAGCTACCAGTAACCTGCCGCCCCCGTGACCAGATTCGCCTACTTCTGCGGCCACGAGCAGTGGCAGCCCGAGGAACTCGTCGAGCATGCCGTCCTCGCAGAGCGCGCAGGGTTCGACATGGTCGTGGTCTCGGAGCACTTCCACCCCTGGGTCGACGATCAGTCGGCGTCCGGATTCGCCTTCTCGACGATCGGCGCCATGGCGCAGGCGACATCCCGCATCGAGTTCGCCACCGGAGTCACCACTCCCCTGTTTCGCTATCACCCGGGGGTCGTCGCCCAGGCGGCGGCCACGCTCGACCGACTCTCCGGCGGCCGTTTCACCCTCGGCGTGGGCACCGGCGAGAACATCAACGAGGGGCCGCTGGGCTACGAGTTCCCCAAGTACGCCGAACGCAACGCCCGGATGACGGAGTCGTTGGAGATCATGCGCCGCCTCCTCGACGGTGAAAAGCTGACGTACGACGGCGACTACTACCGGACCGACCGGGCCAAGCTCTACTCCCCTCCCCTCGGACCGGTCCCGATCCTCATGGCCGCGGGCGGCCCCAAGTCGGCGACGCTGGCGGGCGAAAAGGCCGACGGGGTGATCACATCCGTCAAGGACCCTGCGACCACGCGGGCCGAGGTGACCGACCCACTGCGCGAGGCCGCGTCCTCAGCCGGAAAACCCGATCCGACGGTCCTGGCAACTCGTTGGTCCGTGTTCGCCTCCAGTGAGGATGAAGCCTGGGAAGCCCTCTACTCATGGCGGGGCCTCCGCGCTCCCGGGCGGCTGGAAGCGGTCGATCCCACCGAACTGCGCCAAAGGGCCGACGAGATGCCGCGCGAGGAGATCCTCGGCAGATACAGCATCGTCGCCTCGGCAGAGGAGATCGCCGA
>CAYLYQ010000084.1:0-5490 GCA_964388105.1 uncultured Acidimicrobiaceae bacterium | reverse complement strand
CCATCCTCGGGGGTGGCTCTGGTGTTCCCGTGCCTGGGGAGCTCACCCTGGCCGATTCCAGTGTGCGCTAATGTTCCTGGATGCCCAACACGGCGATCTACGCCCGCATCTCGTCCGACCCCAAGGACGAACGCCTCGGTGTGAAGCGCCAGGTCGCAGACTGTGAAGCCCTCGCCGCTTCCCTCGGGTGGACGGTCTACGACACCTACATCGACAACGACCTGTCGGCGTGGTCGGGGAAGCCACGCCCCGAGTACCAGCGCCTCTGTGACGACCTCAAGGCCGGAGCCGTCGATGCCCTGGTCGTGTGGGACAACGACCGCCTCACCCGCAGCCCCTTGGAGTGGGAGCATTTCATGGCGCTGTACGACGCTGTTGGGGGGTTCTCGGTTCACACGGTCACGGCGGGGGAGATCGACCTCGGGAGCGCCTCGGGTCGGGCGGTCGCAAGGATCGTGGGGGCGATCGCCCGTCAGGAGTCGGATCAGAAGTCTGCCCGCATCCGTAGAAAGGCTCTCGAGTTGGCGACGAAGGGGAAGGTCTCGGGGGGAGGGACACGCCCCTACGGGTTTGCCCCCGACCGCCGAACGGTGGTCGAGGACGAGGCCGCCCACATCCGAGAGGCCGCCCGTCGAGTCCTGGCGGGGGAGTCGTGGCGGTCGGTCTGTGCGGACTTCAACGAGCGGAACATCCCGACGAGTACGGGCCGGGAGTGGTCGATCCAGGTGATGCGCCGGATGCTGACCTCGGGCCGTATCTCGGGTCGCCGGGAGCACCACGGCGAGATCGTCGCCGACGCCGAATGGCCCGCCATCATTCCCCCGGAGGACTCCGACCGCCTCCGTGCCCTCCGGCGCAGGGCGGCGGGTTCCGCCCCTTCGGGGCGAACCCCCCGCCGCTACCTGCTCACCGGAGGCCTGCTCCGATGCGGCCTGTGTGACGCTCCGATGGTGTCTCGCCCCAACGACCGAGGACAGCGCCGGTACCACTGCGCAAAGGGGCCGGGGTTCTCGGGATGCGGGCACATGTACGCCCTCGCCGACCCGATCGAGAGTTTCGTTGCCCAAGCCGTCCTCTACCGCCTCGATACACCCGAGTTGGCGGCCGCCCTCGCAGACGCCCGCCGCCTCAACGCCGAACACGCCGAGATCGCCGAACGGGTCGCAGCCGACGAAGCCATGCTCGATCAACTCGCCCAGGACTACGCCGCCCAGGAGATCACGCATCGGGAGTGGCGCACCGCCCGTCAACCCATACAGGCCCGCATCGACGCCGCCAAACGCCGTCTCACCCGCATCTCATCCACGCACCGCATCGAGGACTACGCAGGGAAGTCCAGCCTGCTACGGGACGCTTGGGCCGGTCTCCCTCTCACCCGGCAAGCCGCCATCGTCTCCACCATCCTCGATCATGTCGTCGTCAATCCCGCCGTCAGGGGCCGCAACACCTTCGACCGCTCCCGTTTCACCCTGGTCTGGCGACTCTGAACGAACAGGCTCCCGGCCCTCCCGGAGCAGCGTCGATACCGCCTCGACAATCCCCGCATCGGTGACCCGCTCCGGAAGCCCTTGAGCGGCCGTCGACGCCCGTACACACTCGATCACTTCAGTGAGGGTCGGCTCTCTCATCGCCATTGGAGCCACACCGCCCGAGGGCCTTGCCAGCCCTCCTCATTGATCGACCGCCACACATACACGGGGGCCTCGCCCATCCGATCCGAGGCGAGAGCCACAACCTCGGCTTCGGAGGTGCCGTAGAGCGGTTCCACCTTCGGCTGGAAACCCTGAGCGCAGTCGTAGCGGTTGAGCCCTCCCGTCTCCCCGAGGTTCTTGCCGAGGTACTTGGAGAGGTAGCGGGCGGCGATCCTCGCTTCCTCACGGACACCCGACCCGACCGGGGCACCCTGAATCAGTTTGATGAACACGAACCCACGACCCCACGCCGCCTCGATCAGTCCACGCCGAACGAACCGATCAACGACGAAGTGAACATGGAACCCGTGGCCCGTCTTGTGGAGTTCCGGCACCCACAGATACGGGAACGGATCACCCCCGAGACCACGCCGCAGCCCACGGAAGAACCGCCGAATGTCGGCACGCACCGCCCGAGGATCCTGCTCACCCTCACCGGCGTAGGTCAGCGTCCCGAAACGATTCAACCCATTCGCAGAGCAGTACCGCCGAACCTTCCCCTTGGCCCGACGCACCGCCTCATCCAGCGAGCGCCCAGGTTCGGATTCCCACGACCCCGAGCCACCCGAGCGGGCCTCATCCTGCCCCCGGAACGATCCGCCAGCCTCACCCGCATCGGGGTAGAGGGAGAGATACCAACCCGCCTTCTCAGCCACATCGCCTCCAACACAAACGCCGGATCTCGGTTCAGACCCGGCGCCAAAGGCAATGTGTTTTTCACACCCCAGGTGCTTCGGTGTCCCACCGCACAACACCTACACCCGAAGTCCCCAAGGACGACCCAACAATGGCCGGCCTCCCTATACGGGGGGGCATCCCGTCAACTTTGTGTAATCCGGTGGCGGGTTATCCACAACCTACGCCACCCCACCGACAGAAACAACAGGATTGTGATTCTCGACCCCGCACAGACGGCCCGCCACCGTGACCAGTTTCGTTGCCTACTCAAGTGAAGAGGATCACCCCACCGACAGGGGTATGGACTCTCGTCTCCGGCCTCTGTACCTTGCCGCCAGGTGGCGGATGGGAGGACGGTCGGGTGGGGGCCACTGGGTGGCCCCCACCCATCTCAGGCCACCTAAGGCGCTAGTCCGTCGCCAGCCGACCCAACTCCGCCACGACACGTTCGGCTGCCGCCATCGGGTCGGCTTCCACTTCGAAGTCCCAGATGCGCAGAACCGACCACCCGGCTGCCCGCAGCGCCTCGTCGGCCTGCCGGTCTCGTTCCTGATTCCGGGCGATCTTTCTGTCCCAGTACGGCCCACTACGCCCCTGCCAGTAGTGGTCGGGGTGACCGTGCCAGAACGCCCCATCGACGAAGACGGCCAGCCGCAGCCGTCCGAAGGCGAGGTCAGGGATGCCTGGGAGATTCCTTCGGTGACATCTCCACCCACGAGCGCCGATCGCCCAGAGCGCTCTTCGGAGAAGCAGTTCCGGCCCAGTGTCTTTGCCCTTGACCGCACGCATGACCCGACTTCGCACCTCCGGTGGGTAGGTGTCGGCCATGCTCCCTCGGCTCCGCTACTCCCGTTTCAGCCGTTTCCACGCACTCTGGACAACCACCCGATCCCGCCCCGGTCGAGCAACGTCGAGGGCGACACGGAGGTACCGCCCATCCCGTCGCAACTCGACCTCAGCATTGATGTTGTGGACGTAGTCGTCCTTCTCCTCGTCCGGCACATTGAAGGCGGTCAGGAGTGCGTCGGCGAACCCGTGCGTCCTCCAGGTGTGATGCGGCGGATGTGGATTCCCCGGAGCGTTCGGCACTGTCCGAGGGAACATGTAGATACACGGTGGCGGCAGCCAATCTCGATGACTCCCGCTGCCATCCCGTTGACCAGGGATCTCGGTCGCCTTCGACCGCAGCCCTTCCACTCCGTACGCCTTCGGACACCGGCGAAGATCGCTTCCGCACCGACCATCCCAGAAGACCATCGAATCGACCCGCACCGGGTCAACAATCGACTTCGGCAGCAGCCGGATGGTGACACCCGACCATGTACCTAAGCCTGGGTGTTTCGCTAGCGAGTTCGGGCACTGGCTCCACACAACGAACTCATCTGCCCACGCCGGTCGCTCCCAGATGTTCATGTTGTTGCCATCGGGACAGCCCTTGGCCTCGATGGCAACGACCCTGCCATCGTTCAGATCGACCCTGTAGTCCTGACGTCCCCCGCTACCGACGAACTCCCACTTCCGGATATGCCTCTTCGCCTTCATGTAGTCCAGAACCGCTGTGGCGAACTCGCTCTTCTCTGCCGTGCTGGCCGAGTGGGTTCCTCGAATCGACTCAATGGCTGCGCTGAACAGAACGTCGTAGGTGTCCTTGTCAGCCGGTAGCCCTGACTCCTCGATGAGGTCGGGAGCCTTTGACGGGAGATTGTCGAGCAGCCGGATCAGACGATCCACTGATTTGGCATCGATTGTGTGCCGACACGGCAGCGAGGCTTCTCTCTTGACCGTCATCACCGTCCCTAACCCGACGCCGTCGCTTCCCCTTCGGCAGTCGTCCGTCGATCCAGCAGCGCCCTCAGGTGGTGTCTGGCGATCCACTCGATGGCTGGCACGCACACAGCGTCCCCCAGGGCGTAGAGGGCTTGGACTTTCGTCACCGAATCCAGCCGCACGTCACCAGCCCCCATGAGGCGTGCGTACTCCAGTGGTGTCATCCACCGCACATTCACCGTCCCGTTCCCGGCCTGGACGAGCGCCTGCTTGCTAGAGCCTCCCCGAGCCGTCCTCAACGCACCGGCGAGATCGTCGCCCCTGATCTCCCATACGGCCTTCCCGTTCCGGGTTCGCCGGAAGGCCGTCCTCCATTCGATCGCCGCTGCGTCACGAAGACCCGACAGCCGTTCCTCGTTGATAGGAGACAGGGAGTCCAAGAATGCGGCCAGTCGATCCCTGTCCCACCAACGCTCGTCAGACAGGGCAATCCGCTCGACGACGCTAGAGAGCCCCTTCACTGTGCCGCCGATCGCAGGAGCGTTCAGTTGATGAAGCCTCAGGTCTTCCGCACCGAGAAGCGCCTTCACAACCGCAGCCGGTCGGAGATCCGACACTTCCCAACTTGGATCAGAGCCTGCTCGCTCGGTTGAACCGACCACGAACAGCCTCTTGCGGCTCTGGGGCACGAACCAGGCTGCGTCAACAACGAACACATCACACCAGTACCCGAGGTCGTTCAACTCCCGCACAGCCGTCCGGAGATCATTCCCACCATGCGATGTTGCGAAGCCCAACACATTCTCAAGAAGCACCACCGGCGGGCGATCTGCCCCCATCTCTCGGAGCACCCGAGCGAACTCCCAGAACATCCCGGATTCATCGCCCCCGAGACCGGCACGGTTGCCGGCCACTGAAAGATCGGTACAGGGGAACGAGGCCGTCGCCAAGTCCACCTCTGGCACGTCATGCCCCCGCACATCCCGGATATCGCCCAGGTGGAAGTCCTCTGCCCCGAAGTTGGCCGTGTAGATCGCTTCCTTCGTCTCGTCGATGTCGTTTGCGAACACCACCGAGAACCCGGAGCGCTCCAGGCCCAACCTCACGAGGCCCATCCCAGCGAAGAACTCCGCCACCCGGTATGACACTGACCCGTCCTCCACGAATTACACGCCTGTCGTTGAGTGTAGGTGTCTCCCGGCCGCTCCTGTCGGGAATCCTGCCCACAAGCCTGCCAGCCTGTTCGCTCAGGCTCCGATCAGCGGGACGAGTAATCCCGTCTAGGTACATTTCGACACTCTGGCCGACCGAGGGGTGCTGTTCCTCGACGAACTGGCCGAGTTCCCGCGCGGTC
>CAYLYQ010000083.1:0-5716 GCA_964388105.1 uncultured Acidimicrobiaceae bacterium | reverse complement strand
CCACAGGTGGGGGAGAAACTGAACGGCTACATGTTCCTTCTGTACTGGCCGCCCACTTCGTAGAGGGCGTGGCTCATCTGACCGAGTGACGCCACCTTGGAGGCCTCCATCAGGGCATCGAAGATGTTCCCTCCCTGCACCGCGGCCTTCTGCAACTCGGCCAGGGCGGTGTCGGCCCGGTCGGCGTTGCGGTCCTGGAATGCCCGGAGATCGGCGATCTGGCGGTCCCGGTCCTCGGCGCTCGACCGGATCAGCTCGTCGGGCACCTGGAACGGCGACCCTTCCTTGGACAAGAAGGTGTTGACCCCGACAACGGGGTAGGCACCCGACTCTTTCTGCTGCTCGTAGTAGAGGGACTCCTCCTGGATCTTGGTCCTCTGGTACTGGCGTTCCATGGCCCCCAGGACGCCGCCACGGGAGCTGAGGCGCTCGAACTCCAGGAGCACCGCCTCTTCGACCAGGTCGGTGAGCTCCTCGATGATGAAGCTGCCCTGTAGTGGGTTCTCGTTCTTCGCCAGCCCCAGCTCCCGGTTGATGATGAGCTGGATGGCGAGCGCCCTGCGCACCGACTCTTCGGTGGGCGTCGTGATCGCCTCGTCGTAGGCGTTGGTGTGCAGGCTGTTGCAGTTGTCGTAGATGGCGTAGAGGGCCTGCAGGGTGGTCCGGATGTCGTTGAAATCGATCTCCTGGGCGTGGAGGCTGCGGCCGGAGGTCTGGATGTGGTACTTGAGCTTCTGGGACCGCTCGTTGCCGCCGTACTTGTGCTTGATCGCCTTGGCCCAGATCCGGCGGGCCACCCTCCCGATGACGGAGTACTCGGCGTCGATCCCGTTGGAGAAGAAGAAGGACAGGTTGGGGGCGAAGTCGTCGATGTGCATGCCCCTGGCGAGGTAGTTCTCCACGAAGGTGAAGCCGTTGGCCAGGGTGAATGCGAGTTGGGTGATCGGGTTGGCCCCCGCCTCGGCCATGTGATATCCGCTGATCGACACCGAGTAGAAGTTCTTCACGTCTTTGGCGACGAAGTACTCCTGGATGTCCCCCATCATCCGCAGCGCGAACTCCGTCGAGAAGATGCAGGTGTTCTGGGCCTGGTCCTCCTTGAGGATGTCGGCCTGCACCGTGCCCCGCACCCGCGCGAGGGTCTCCGCCTTGATCCGCTCGTACACGTCGGCAGGGAGCACCTGATCGCCGGTGACCCCGAGGAGCTTCAAGCCGAGGCCGTCGTTGCCGTCGGGAAGCTCACCGTGATACTCGGGGGCGGAGCCACCGCGAAGCTCGGCCAGCCGAGGCTCGACTTCATCCCAGAGGTCGTTCTCCGTGATGTGCTTCTCGCACGCCTGGTCGATGGCGGCGTTCATGAAGAAGGCCAGGATCATCGGTGCCGGGCCGTTGATGGTCATCGACACCGAAGTGGCCGGGTCGTTGAGGTCGAAGCCGGAGTAGAGCTTCTTGGCGTCGTCCAGGGTGGGCACCGACACTCCCGAGTTGCCCACCTTCCCGTAGATGTCGGGTCGCTCGTGGGGGTCTTCGCCGTAGAGGGTCACCGAGTCGAAGGCCGTGGAGAGACGCTTAGCGGGCATCCCGGCCGCCAGGTAGTGGAACCGGCGGTTGGTCTGTTCGGGCGGCCCCTCCCCCGCGAACATGCGGGCGGGCTCTTCTTCGGGTCGCTTGAAAGGGAACACGCCCGCGGTGTACGGGAACTCGCCGGGCACGTTCTCCTGCAGGAGCCACTGGAGGCGGTCGCCCCACGACCGGTAGCGCGGCATGGCGACTCTCGGGATCCGGGTGTGAGAGAGCGTCTCCTGATGAAGGGGCACCCTGACCTCCCGGCCCCGGACGTAGTAGACGAACTCCTCGCCGGAGTACTCGGCGACCATGCCGTCCCAGTGGTCGAGCGCCCGCCGGTTCTCCGGGTCGATCGCCTCGGTGGCGGCGGTCAGCGCCTCTGCGACGTCGACACCCGCTTCCGTGGCAGCCTCGAGGCGGTAGGCCTTCTCGGCGGCGTCCGCTTGCTGCGCGGCCCACGCGTCGTATCGCCTGGCGTTCTCGACGATCTCGGCCAGGTAGCGGACGCGGTCCGGCGGCACGACGTGTTGTTTCGCCTCCACATCGGTGGGCAGGTCGAGGGTCGACTCGAGGGAGAGGCCATGGTCCCGGAGAGCACCGACGAACGCCTTGTAGAAGCGGTTGGTGCCGGGGTCGTTGAAGTCCGACGCGATGGTGAGGTGCACGGGAACCGACTCGTCGGCGTCGGCGAATCTGAGGTGGTTGCGTTTCCACTGTTTGCGAACGTCGCGGAGTGCGTCGTCCGCTCCCAGCTTGTCGGCCTTGTTGATCGCCACCAGGTCGGCGAAGTCCAGCATGTCGATCTTCTCCAACTGGGTGGCCGCCCCGTACTCGGGGGTCATCACATACATGGAGAGGTCGGAGTAGTCGACGATCTCGGTGTCCGATTGGCCGATGCCGGAGGTCTCCAGCAGCACGAGGTCGTATCCCGCCGCCTTGACCACATCGACGGCTCTCTTGACATGAGGCGACAGGGAGATGTTGGCCTGGCGCGTGGCCAGCGACCGCATGTAGGCCCGGGGGTGCGGGAGCGTGTTCATGCGGATCCGGTCGCCGAGGAGGGCTCCCCCGGAGCGTCGCTTCGAAGGATCCACGGAGATCACCGCGACCGTCATCTCCTCGAAGTCGGCCAGGAACCGGCGCAGCAACTCGTCCACGAGGCTCGACTTGCCCGAACCGCCCGTTCCCGTGATGCCGACCACCGGAGCGTGCGAGCGGGCCGCCCGCCTCTCCACCTCGTCGAACACGTCGTCGTATTTGTCGCCGTAGTTCTCAGCGGCCGAGATGAGGTTGGCGATCGTCCCCCGGGCGCCGGTGGCGAGGGAGCCGAGGTCGAAGTTGTCGGACAGCTGGCCGGTGGGAAAGTCGGACGAGGCGATCATGTCGTCCACCATCCCCTGCATCCCCATCGCCCGCCCGTCATCGGGCGAGTAGATGCGGGTGACGCCGTACTCGACCAACTCTTCTCCTTCGCTGGGGAGAATGGTCCCGCCGCCACCACCGAACAGGCGGATGTGGCCGGCGTCGCGTTCGACGAGCAGGTCGCGCATGTAGCGGAAGAACTCCATATGGCCGCCCTGGTACGAGGTGACGGCGATGGCGTGGGCGTCCTCGTCGATCGCGGCTTCGACGATCTCGAGGGCGGTGCGATTGTGTCCAAGGTGGATCACTTCGGTCCCCGCAGCTTGGAGGATGCGCCTGAAGATGTTGATCGAGGCGTCGTGACCGTCGAACAGGGAAGTGGCCGTGACGAACCGGATCCGATGCGTCGCGCCTACGCCGAGGTCTTCGTCTCTGCCCTCACTCATCCTGGAAAGACTGTACCCAGAGTGGCGCAAATCTCCTGGTGCGCGAGGCCCGGAAGGCGGGTAGATTGATGGTGCTATGTCTAGCTACGCAGGACGACTGCAGGGTGTGGGGCTCGAACCGTCGACCGTTCTGATCGACATCGATGACGGCAGGTTCCGCGTCGCGGCCGGCCGGAGGCAGCTCGGGTCGTGGCCCCTCGAGGCGATCAATGCCGAGAGGAAGTCCATCTACCGCTTCGAGTTGGTGATCGGCGACGAGATGTTCGACTTCACCCCTGACGATCCGAACGACTTCGCCCGTGCCGTCGGGGCCGTGGTCGACCTTCGGGAAGCGACCGGTCGCTTCGGCCTCAAAGCGCGCATCGATCGCACTGCCAGCGCATAGAGCCATGGCTCTGAGAACGGTGCGCCGGGGGGCCGCGGTCGCGGTCGCTCTGGTCGGCGCCGAGGTCGCCTATGCGCTGCTCCGCCCCGCGCCGCGTCTTCCCGAGTTCGATCCCTCCGGTGAGTTCGGCGACCCCAGGAATCCCCCTCTTCGCATCGCGGTCCTGGGCGACTCTTCAGTGACCGCTCCCGGTGTCAACCATCCCGACGAGACCTGGATTCGGATCACGGCCCGCCGACTGGCGGCGAGCCGCCATGTCATTCTCGCCTCCCAGGCGGTCGGCGGGTCGAAGGCGGCCGACGTCCGCAACGGGCAGCTGGCCTCGGCGCTGGCGTTCGGCCCAGACGTCGCCATCATCTCGGTGGGCGCCAACGACGCCATCCGGGGGGTCCCGCTCTCCAGATTCGAGTACCACCTCGACCACAGCGTGGCCACGCTGCGGGCGGCCGGCGTCGCCGTGGTATTGAGCGGCGTCGGCGACCTCGGGACCATCCCCCGCCTCAAAGAGCCGCTCCGTGCCTTGATGACGGCACGCTCCGAGGCCTATCACCGCATCCACCACCGGGTCGCCCTTCGCCACGGCGCCGTCGTCTCCGATCACCGGTACGACGACCGAACCCTCTGGCTGCGAGACCGGTCGCTCTGGTCGGAGGACTTGTTCCACGTCAGCGCACGGGGCCACGCCCGCTGGTCCGAGGCGGCGTGGCGCGCCATCCAGCCAGTGCTAGACGATGGATGAGCGCGTGCTACGGGCTGCCGACGCCCCAGCCGGGGTCCTGGGCACCACGGGTCGGGACGGCCGCCCGCATCTCATTCCCGTGACGTTTGCCCTGACGGGAGATCACCTGGTAACCGCGGTCGATTGGAAACCCAAGTCCGGTCGGAAGCTGCAGCGCATTGCCAACCTGGAGCGAGATCCGCGGGCCACACTCCTCATCCACCACTATTCCGACGTCTGGGAGGACCTGTGGTGGGTTCGGGTCGATGCCATCGCTCGAATCCACGAG
Source organism: uncultured Acidimicrobiaceae bacterium (assembly GCA_964388105.1). GTDB lineage: Bacteria > Actinomycetota > Acidimicrobiia > Spongiisociales > ZC4RG35 > ZC4RG35. The sequence goes on along the minus strand of CAYLYQ010000083.1, from coordinate 950 downwards.
TCGGGTGTGGCGAGGGATGAAGCAATCGCCGCTCTCGCCGCCAAGTATCCACAGTACCGGGAGCGCCCGCCAGGGGGAGCCGTGATCGCGATGAGGCCGGAGAACGTCGTCTCCTGGGCGGCTAGCTCCTGATCACTCGTCGCGGCGACGAGCCCGAAGGGCGGACCCGCCGGCCGCCACCACCCAGCACACCAGCACGAACAGCAAGGTGATCGCCAGCACATAGGCGGCGACGGTGCCGTAGCCCCCGTTGGCAGGATCGAGGAACGGGTAGGGATAGCGTCCGTCGATGGCACCGCGGATCAAGGTGAAAGTCAGCCACGCCAGAGGGAAAGACAGCCACCAGAGGGAGCGCCGGAAAGAGATCCGCGTGTGAGGAGGGTCGACAACCCACCCCACCATGAGCACGATGGGCGCCAGGCGGTGAAAGACACTGTCCACCCACGGCACGTGCGTCTGCAACTCCTCTTGGAGGTCACGGAGCAGGACGGCGAACACGAGGTACGTCACGGTCATGTACACCACCGCGGCGCCCCGGATCATGTCCGGCACCGGCGGCGCGCCGGTGAGCATCCGCCGGCCACCCTCCAAGAGGACGCCCATTGCCAACAAGTTGGACAGGATGGTGAAGAACGTGAAGAAGTTGAGCGCGTTGAAAGTTCCCTCGTCGATGAGAACGAGGATCATCGAGATCAAGGCGGCCAGGATCAGCAGTCCAAAGGCGATCCGGGTGAGAGCAAGAAACACGCGACCCATCGCCGAAAGACGGTAGCCCTCGGACGAGTCCACCGGTGGGCGATCGGCCGATCATGTTCCTGCGTGGACCGTCATCCCCGATGGGCGACCACGGCTCCAATCAGTGGTCGCGTCCGCTCGAGCATGGAACCACGGCCTGCTCGGTGGCGAGGAAGTCGACTCTGACATCGTGGCTTTCCAGCGGAACTTCGTCC
>CAYLYQ010000082.1:0-6366 GCA_964388105.1 uncultured Acidimicrobiaceae bacterium | reverse complement strand
CCCTCCCGGCTTCGCCGTACTCCCCCGTTCCGCTGCCGCTACACGGGGGAGAAGTCCACAAGCTCCTCCCGCCTTCACCTGTTTCGCTGTGGCTACGCAGGGGAGAAGTCCTGTGGTACCAAGTACTGGCTGTGCCTGAGCTGCCCGACATCGTCGTCTATATCGAGGCGCTGGAGCGTCGGGTGCTCAACACGTCCGTCACGGGTGTTCGGATAGCGTCGCCGTCGGTTCTTCGCACCTACGACCCGCCTTACGACGCACCGGTCGGACGGGTGGTGGAGCGCCTGCGGCGCATCGGGAAGCGGATCGTCTTCGAGTTCGACGACGAGTTGTTCCTCGTCATCCATCTGATGATCGCCGGCCGCCTCCGCTGGGAAAAGCCGCTCGCCCCGATCCCCAAGAAGGTGGGCCTGGCGGCCATCGACTTCGACGCCGGGTCGCTGATCCTCACCGAGCAGGGCACCAAGCGGCGAGCCGGCATCTGGGTAGTTCGTGGCGAGGAGTCACTCGATGCGCTCGACCGCGGAGGTGTGGAGCCGCTCGATGCTGACCCCGTGGCCTTCGGCCAGGCGCTGCGCCGGGAGAACCGCACCCTGAAGCGGGCCTTGACCGACCCGAGGATCTTCAGTGGCATCGGCAACGCCTACTCCGACGAGATCCTTTGGGAGGCGAGGATGTCACCGGTGAGGCGGACCCGCCAACTGACCGACGAGGAGGTCGCCGAGCTCCGCGACGCCGTGGTTCGCTCGCTGCGGGGTTGGACCGACCGACTCCGCGCCGAAGTCGGTGAAGGCTGGCCAACCAAGGTGACGGCCTTCCGGGAGGACATGGCGGTCCACGGGAAGTTCCGTGAGCCCTGCCCGCGCTGTGGGGCCTCGATCCAGAGGATCGTCCACGCCGAGAACGAGACCAACTACTGCCCGCGGTGCCAGACCGGGGGGAAGGTGCTCGCCGACCGTTCCCTGTCCCGTCTGCTCAAGGACGACTGGCCGAAGACACTGGAGGAGTTGGAGGAGGGCTGACCACTTCGACCGGGCGGACGACCCCACGCCGCTCCATGTTCCCCCACGACTTGACCGAAGCCCCGCCCAAGAGGGCACGGATCCGCCACCAGACGGTCATCTGGCGGAGTCCGAAGTTCTCGATGAGGGCCATCACCAGCAATCGGGAGGTGTCGGCCGGGGAGTCGAAGTAGCCGTACGACTCGTCCAACAGCAGTGCGATCAGGGAGTTGAGGAGCCCCATCCCGACGGCGAGGAGAATCAACCACCCGAATGCGGTCGGATCGATGAAGCCGAGAGCCCAGGCAGTCGGGATGAGGAACCAGCCGGCGAACTCGATGATTGGAGCCAGGAACTCGAATACGACGATCGCGGGCCATGTGACCATCCCCAGCTGCCGGCAGCGGGGGTTGAAGGTCATCGGGAAGAAGTCCCTAACCGCCTGGATCAGCCCCCGGTGCCATCGAATGCGCTGCCGGCGCAGCACACGCAGGGTTTCCGGCACCTCCGTCCAGACCACCGCCGACGGCTCGTAGACCATGCGGTAGGGGACCCCCTGGCGAAGAAGGTGGCGATGGAAGCGCATGGTCATGTCCATGTCCTCTCCCATGTGGCCTCGGGTGAAGCCTCCGACCTCGATGGCCACCGATCGCTTCCAGATCCCGAACGCGCCAGAGACGAGAGGAAGAGCGTTCATGGTCGACCATCCCGGCCTGGTTCCGAGGAACGTCCGGACGTACTCCAGGACCTGCATCCGCGGGATCAGCCTCTTGGGGACCCTCGAGCTGACGAGGTGGCCGAGATCGACCGGACTGCCGTTGATCGGGCGGATGTTCCCTCCCACGACGACGGTTCGCTCCCGGTCTTCGACGACTCGCATCATCGCTCGCATCAGGGCGTCGCCTTCGAAGATGACGTCGGCGTCGGTGCAGAGGACGTATGGGAAGCGGGCCGCGTTGAGCCCCGCGTTGAGGGCGTCAGCCCGGCCCGCGTTCTCCTTGTCGATGACCGTGATGTCGACGGCGCCCCGCCCTCTGAAGATGCCCCTGATCGCGGCCGTGGAGATGTCCGGTCGATAGGGGATGGTCACCTTCTCCAGCCCGAACGCCTCGATCAGCGCCTCCAGCGTGGCGTCGGTCGAGCCGTCGTTGACGACGACGATCTCGAAGCGCGGGTACTTGAGAAGCGACATCGACCGCACCGAGTCGACGATCCCGACCACCTCGTTGTAGGCGGGGATCACGATCGACACCGGGGGAGTGGTTCGGGAGGACAGCATCTCCGTGACCCGTCCGAACCGGTTCAGGTGGCGGTCGCGGCGCAGCGCCCTCGCGGACAGGAGGTTCAGCCCCAGGGTGTAGACCTGCATGGCGACGAAGAAGGCGAGAACGCCGTAACCCAGCCACTCGAGGAGCCCGCTCCAGCTCATCGCCCGGCCTCCATATGCCCGATCAAGGCCCGCTCCCTCGACCCGGCGCGACCCTCCGCCTGCCGTTGTCTCGACGCTGCCAGCTCGCCGAGGTCCACCAGTGCCTCCGCAGCGGCGTCGGCCGCGAACCGGTCGACGCTCGACAGCGCTTCATAGAGGCGGTCGGTCCCTCCCGGAATCGCGGCTAGTGCAGCGGCGGAGTTGCGGCGAACCCACCACGCCGCGTCGGTGAGGGAGCCGGAGAGGATGTCGAGGGCGTCGACATCACGCAACTGGCCGAGGGCGGTCGCCGCCTTGGCGCGGACCCGCCAATCCGCGCTGCGAGCTTCGGATCGCAGCGCCGGTGCGGACAGCGGGTTGGCGAGCAGGCCGAGGGCCTCGATGACTGCAATGCGGATCTCCGTGTCGGCCTCGCCCAACAACTCCATCAGCGGGCGAACCGCCTGGTCGTCGCCGATGACGGCAAGTGTCCGGATGGCCGCGACCGGCCCGACGGTCTCATGGCGGTGGTTGATCCGCACGTATGCGAGCAGTGGCCCGGTGGCGGCCGAACCGAACCCGACCAGTGTGTCGGCGAACCGGCTTCGGACCCACGGCGTTTCGGTCCCAAAGCGGGCGACGATCTCGTCGATGGCTGGAGTCCAGCGCATCCGCGCCAGGCCCCGGGCAGCTTGGACCCTGACCTCAGGTTCCCGGTCGTCGAGGTGGGCGACGAGAACCGGCGCTGCCGAGTGATCCCCCAGCTCGGCGAGAGCCATAGCGGCGCGCAACCGGCGCGCCCGCGGAAATCCAGCCTGGAGATGGGCGACTTGTCGGTCGACCACGCCGTGCCGGGCGACGACACGCTCCAACCTGCCTAGCTCCGGTCCGGTCAGCGCGTTGCGGACGTCGACCAGTGCATCGATGAAAGCGGGATCCGAAGCGACGTTGGCGGGTATCGGGTCCGTGCAGTTCTCGAAGCTGACGTGCCGGCTGATGAGCCGCATGTGCTCCCGCCTCGCCAGCTCGGCCCTCCGCCGGCGGGAGCGGTTGACCGCCTTGAGCACGATGAGACCCGCCACGGCCAGGGCGTTGGCGACGAGCACGGCGAGCGTGGCGAACTGGATCGCGTCGAGAAGCGGCATGCAGTACCGAGAAGATCGGCCCGAAGTGGCCCGGCATGAAGGTCAGATGCGCTGTCTGATGCGCGCCAGCAGCTCCGGGAGCCGGAACGGTTTGCGGACGAAGTCGACGGCGCCCCGATCGAGGCTTTCCACGGCGGTGCGCTCGTCGTCCACCCCGGTGAGGATGATCGCCGGGGTGGTGATACCCGCCTCTCGCCACTTCTCGATCACCTCGACACCCAACAGTCCCGGCATGAGCTGGTCGAGGATGGCGAGGTCGTGCTCCGTCTCCATCCCCAACTGGTACGCGTGGTTGCCGTCGCCGGCAACGGACACCTCGTACCCGCTCGATTCGAGCGCGGTGGTGAGGAGGGTGGTGATGGTCTCCGAGTCGTCGGCGATGAGGATCTTCGGCATGAGATGCAGCTCCTGGCGGTGCGGAACGCTACCCACTGTTTGTCGTGTTGGGTGGGAATGCGGCTATTTCTAGTATTTGAGTTGTGCTAGAATACTTCCTATGAACGAGAACAGGCGCTTCACACTGCCGGCGGCTCTGTTGGGCATCGCGCTCCCGATCGTCGTCACACTCGTCGGACTCGGGCTCCAGTCGATCTGGTGGAACGACCTGCCCGACCCGGTGGCCGTGCACTGGGGCGCCAATGGTGTTGTCGACGGGTTCGGGCCGAAAACGATGGTGCCGTGGATGACCACCCTCCTCGGCGTCGTGATGCCACTTGCCCTGACCATTCCGGTCATCGTCAGCCTGCGCAAAGGGACCCGCGGGCCCACCCTGCGGTTCCTGGTTGCGACCGCCGCCTTCTTCTCCGTCTACATGGTGTGGCTGCTCACCGGCTCACTCCACATCCAGCGCGGGCTGGCCGACGCCGCGGACAGCGGCTCGATCGGCCCGGTCCTCCTCTCCGGCCTTGCGGCGGGAGCGGTGGTGGGGTTGCTGGGGTGGGTGCTCCAGCCGCGCCAGGTGACCGAAATCCACGCTGGTGGGACGGTCCCGATCTCGGTCGGCCCCTCCGAACGGGCGGTGTGGGCGACGCAGATCGGGATGTCGACGCCGGTGATCGTCCTCCTCGGCTTGGGGGCGGTCGGCTGCGCGGTCGGCGCGGCTTCCGTGTGGCTCAGCGGCTCTGTCGGAACCGCGCTCCTCCTGACCGCCGTCGCCGTGGTCATCGGCCTGGCCGCATTCGGCCTCAGCCGTGGCACCGTCACCGTCGACGAGCGGGGGCTGTCAGTGAGGACTGCCTTGGGCTGGCCGAAGTTCCGGGTGCCGATCGACGACGTGGCTTCGGTGGCCACGCAGGAAGTGTCCGGTCTGGCCGAGTTCGGCGGCTACGGGGTCAGGGCCATTCCCGGGGCGTTCGGGGTCATCCTCCGCAACGGTGACGCCATCAGCGTCACCCGACGCAACGGTCGCCGATTCGTGGTCACCGTTGACGACGCCGCCACCGGCGCCGGATTGCTCCAGGCATACGCGCAGAGGCGGTCCTGATGTTGATCCGAATCGACTCCAGCTCGACGACTCCCATCTTCGAACAGATCGCCGACTCGATTCGCCAGCAGGTGGCGGACGGGGAGCTGACGGAGGGGACGCGGCTTCCGTCGGCCCGGGACGTGGCTGAGTCGCTCGGGGTCAACCTGCACACCGTTCTCCATGCCTACCAGTCGTTGCGGGACGAGGGGCTGGTCGAGATGCGACGGGGCAAGGGAGCCACCGTCACCGGCCAGGCGGCAGCCATGGCCAGGCTTGCGGAGGATGCGGAGAGACTGCGACGGAAGGCGAAGGCGCTCGGGGTCTCCGAAGATGCTCTTGCCTCGTTGATCCGCGGCAAGTAGCCCCGTCAGACGACCGAGCCGGCGAACAACCCGGCGCCGAGGATTCCGATCGCACCGAAGAAGGTGAACCGGCACGGGCGGACGGCCCAGGCGATACCGGCGATGGCCATGGCGACTCCGGCGACGGCGAAAGTGATCTCCTCGGTCCCCCACACCGCAGGCGTCTTCTTGTAGCTCGCCCCGAAGTAACCGACGAAGACGAGCACCGCGCCGAAGGCGACCGCTCCGAGAGCGCCTGCGATCCGAAGGAGGATGCCCACCGGGCGCTGCACCCAGGGCGGCCAGGGCTCGAAGAGAGTCTCGGTCACGAGGTAACGGTAGGGGATTCAATCGAGCGCCCACGGTCTCCCCCCCGCCCCCGGCGGGGAGGGGCCCGAAGGCCCGGGAGGGCAATGCGAAGCCGCCAGTGTCATAACCCGACAGCCGTTGACGCTCTATAAAGGTGTGCATGCCGAGTGGCTCACCGTGATCCCGCCCGATCAGGGGTTCGATGACTTCTTCCGGGAGGTGGAGCCGAAGGTGCGGGCCGCGCTCTGTGCCGCATACGGTGTGGAAGTCGGTTCAGAGGCCGCCGCCGAAGCGATCGCTTACGGATGGGAGGCCTGGGAGCGGGTATCTCGGATGGAGAACCCCGCCGGTTACCTCTACCGAGTTGGTCGCGACCGGGCCCGTCGCAGCAAGGTTCGACAGGGTCGGAGCCTCCCGCTGTTCCAGGGCGTAGTCCAGTTGGAAGGCGAGTGGTTCGAGCCGGGTCTTCCTGGGGCACTGGCGCGATTGAGCGAGCGGCAACGTTCGGCGGTCATTCTTCGCCACGGCTACGGATGGACGCTTGCGGAGGTGGCGGAACTGCTGGGCATCGGTGTTCCCACGGTTCAGAAGCACACCGAGCGAGGCATGGAGCGCTTGCGGCGCGAGCTTGGAGTGGATGCATGAGTCGAGATCTCGAAAGCCAGCTTGCCGCGTTCGCCCGAGCGCTCGACTCCCG
>CAYLYQ010000081.1:0-6404 GCA_964388105.1 uncultured Acidimicrobiaceae bacterium | reverse complement strand
CACAACAGGTGGGGGATGCCGACAGACCACAACCAGTGCCGTCGAGCGACGCTCGCACTGCCGCAAGACTTGACTGATCCAGAACGGCTCGGTTCAGCCAGTTGAGCGAGCACGAGCGCGGCGAAACGCCCCCCTCGCGTCGACGAATCGGTCTCATCACAGGGCTGGCAGCCGTCGCCGTGATCGCCGCAGGCGCCGTTGGCATGTCCCAGTGGCGCGGGGAGCGTACGGCTGGGTCGTCGACAGTTCCCGCGAGCGAAACCACTCTGGCGACATTCCCCGAGGTCGACCTGACTGTCGAGATCGATGAGACCATCACTCCGGTGGTGCCCTCGGTTTCCGGGTTCCACCCCGAAGACCCGCCGCGTCCTGTCGGGCGCATTGTGACCGAGGACGGCACCGCGATGGACATCGTCGTCGGCGAGGCCATCGTGGTCGTACCCGACCTCGCCGCCGTTGAGGCCCTGCGCGACCACCCCGAGGTGGAAGTGGTCGACTTCGATCACGACCCCGACGCAGATCCCGAGGACGGCATCGATGTCCTGGTGCGCGCCCGCGACTTGGCTTCCGTCGACCTCGCCGAAGCCGCCTGGCGGATCGACACCCTCGAACCGGGTCTGACCGGCACGGTGCTGGTCGACGACCCGGCGACCGCGGGAACCGCCATCGTCATGGGTCGGCTTTTCAACGGGGTGTCCCCGGAAGTCAGCTTCAACCTCGTGCCGATCGCACACGACGTCGACGAAGGCCAGCTCCTCGAAGGGGTCGAGTCCCAACTGAACGCATTCGACTGGCCCTACGTCAAGTCGACGGCAGCACAAGGCATCGGCCTGGACACCGCCTGGCAGATGCTCGACTTCCACGGCAAGCAGCAGAACCGTGTCACCGTCGTCGTGGTCGACAAGGGATTCATCGAGAAGCCCGACTTCCCGGAGAACGCGACGATACGCAAGGGGGACTGGGGACCCGCCAACGACTGGACCTGCTCCAACGGTTCCACTTGCCCCTATCACGGCACCCAGGTGTCCGCCACGATCGCCGGGCTGCACGACAACCTTCAGGGGACCGCCGGAGTGGCCGGGCCCTGGGTCCGGCTCGTCACCATGCCGGTGCAAGGGGGCTCCTACGACACGATGAAGGCGCTCCGCGAGGTGATCAAGGACGAGAAGCCCGACATCGTCAACATGAGCTTCGGCTCACGCACCACGGTGTCCGTGAACGGAACGCGTCGCCAATACGACAAGACCTTCCGTCGAGCCGAGCGTTGGGCGGACACGGTTGCATTCGCATCGGCCGGCAATGCGGGAGAGAACGTCGACGACGGGGCCCCGGTCTATCCCTGCATGATCGAGCGCGTCGTGTGCGTGGGGGGCATGGCCGTCGACGCCACCGAGAAACACGACGGTTCCAACTACGGATCGGAGCGGTCGTCGAGCTCGGTGCAGATCTACGGGCCCTACTGCGTCAACGTCTACGCCGATCCTGCCGCCAACGACGGCGCGGCCAGCCAGGGCTGTGGCACCAGCTTCTCCAGCCCGTTCGTGGCGGGCGTCGGCGCCCTGCTTCGTGTGGCTGACCCGGGCATCACTCACGACGAGATCAAGGAGATCCTCTACGACACCGCCCATGTCGGAGGGCTGGGCCCTCTCGTCTCCGGCTACAAACGGCGGATCGACGCGCACATGGCGGTTGCGGAGGCCCTCGGCGTCGTGTGGACGCCGCCGGTGGTCGAGATCTCGACGCCGTCCGGAGAGTTCCCCGTCGACGAGGTGATCTCGTTGGAGGGCTCCGCTCGCTCGTATGTCGGCGAACCGATCCCCCTCACCTGGTGGTCCAACCTCGATGGCGAGCTGAACTCGGTTCCTTCCCTCACCGCAATCGGAGCGAATCTGAGCCCGGGCGAACACGTGATACAGGCGACCGCGGTGGACCGGCGCGGACTGGCCTCGACAGCTGCGATCACCATCACCATCGAGAACGAGCCCCCGATCGTCCAGATACTGAGCCCCGTCAACGGGCAGACGCTTTACGAGGGATCGGCTCTCCAGATGATCGCCTACACGCACGATCCGGACATCTTCGTCAACGAAGCCCTGGCAGATGAGCGCGTCATCTGGCAGGTGAAGCAGGGATCCACGGTCGTGTGGGAAAACGACGGACACAACGTCCAAACGGCCCTCAACCCCGGGTCCTACGAGATCGTGCTCACCGGGACCGACATACACGGGGTGTCCCGTACGGATTCGGTGGACATCGAAGTCCTCGAGCTCCCGCCGGGACAGCAACCGCCGTCGGCTCACATCATCGAACCGAACACCGACATCTCGGAGGGCATAGGTGGCGGGACCAAGAGTTATGACCTCCGGGGCCTCGCCAAGGACCTCAACGGCAACAACGTGAGCGGCACGCGGTTCAAGTGGACCGCGACCGCCGACACCGGCCACAGCTTCGACATCTGCGTGGGCAGCAGCGTGCCGGGACAGGGAACGGGTGGCGGTGTCGTCATCCTCAAGGACTGTCGGGAGACCTCGGTCGACCTGGGTCTCGCACCGGGAGCGGTCGGCCGCACGATCTGGACGATCACCCTCTCGGTGGTGGTCGATGCGCAGGGAACGACGGTCAATGCCGTGCGTTCGATCGAACTGACTTTCGCCATCGGTTGACCCGGTCCATTCCCATCCGACCGCTGCCTGCTCCGAGCCGACTTCCCCCAGAGCCCCTCGGCTCGGTAGACTTTCTCGTCCTTGACTACCAGTCGGGGCCCATAGCTCAGCCCGGTTAGAGCGCATCCCTGATAAGGATGAGGTCGGAAGTTCAAGTCTTCCTGGGCCCACCACACCCGGCCTCCGGTCACTAGTGAAAGCCGGGTCTATCAGCGCCCTACGGTGCTTCGGGGACGCTGATCTCCGCCACAGTGGCACTCAGATGCTCGGCCAGCGCCTGTGGAGAGAGATGGACGTTGACTCCGTGCGCCCCGCCGCCGATGGCGACGACCGGGTGCTCCAACGCGGTGGAGTCGATGATGACGGGAAGGGCCGTGCTGGCCCCGAAGGGCGTGATGGCACCTCGCTCGTATCCCGTCACTTCACGGGCCTCTTCGGCGTCAGGCATGGTCATGCGTCTCACGCCCAGCAGGTCACGGAGTTTCGGCCAGTCGAACTTCCGCCCCCCTGGGACCAGGACGAAGAGGTAATCGCCTTCGTCCCGCCTCACGACGAGCGTCCTGAGCAGGGCCCCCAGCGGGATGCCCTGCAGCTCGGCGCTCTCCTCGGCGCTTCGTGCCGGCGCCGTTCTCACCACCCGGTGATCGAGCCCGCTCGCCGCCAGCGCTCGAAGTGCGGGGGTGTCGGTCATCCTGAGGACGTTAGAGGCGGTCGCGGTGTCCCGAAGGCGAAATGGGGCGCTCCCGCACGCGGCCAAGTCCCACTCGGGGACAGGTCGACACGGCGCAGGAGCAGGGCGTTGAACGCCACGATGATGGTGGACAGACTCATCAGCACGGCTGCCATCGCCGGCGGCAGCACGATCCCGGCCCAGGCGAAGGCTCCGGCCGCGAGCGCGAGGGCGATCACGTTGTATCCGGTGGCCCACACCAGGTTCTGCACCATCTTGCGGTAGCCGACAGGGCCCCGCGCGCCCGACCGATGGCCCTCATCTCCAGCCAGTGGCCGAGGAGCATGATCGTGATGAGGGCGGCCAGCTCCCACCAGTAATCCAGGTCGAACCAGCCCAGACTGGTGGCTACCGAGGCCCCGAAAGCCACGAGGATCGCCATCCCGACGGGAGCATCATCCCCGGTTGCCTCGCTCGGACTTCGCCTAAGGCCCCGCTCAGGAAGGGCGACCCGCCGTAGACGAAGACGATCGTGCCGAGGACCGGCGCCACCCATTCGGAGCCCGGAAAGGACGCGCGGTGTATCCGAACCACTCCTGGACCATGGGCGAGAAGTAGACGACGGGAACGGTGAGCAGCAGCGAGATCCAGAAACGATCCCGGAACATGGCCACGGTGTGCCCGGCGTGCTTGTCGTGGCCGCCTTCGTGAGCGTTTCCGGCGTCACTCTCCAACTGCGGCGCGTGGTGAGCATGGCCGTGCCCCAAGTCGTGGTCGCGAGGTTCGCCCGGATCGCTGGATTGCCCTGTTGTCGGCCCTGTCATCGTGTCAGCAAAACAGGTCTGGCGAAGCGCCGCCCCTAAAGGTCGAACGGCCCTCGCTCAGCCCTTCCAGGAGGGCTTGAATGAAGTTCATGCTCTTGCGTTCCAGCAGATTCATGCTGGCCTTCACGATCGTCGGGTTGGCGGCTGCCGGCGTGTTCGCCCTCGCCGATTCGACGACCGGAGCCAATGTCGCCCTGATGGCGGTGGCGGTGGCGCCGCTCCTGCCGCTGCTCAGCGAGATGATCGAGAAGATGAGGCGCCGTCAGCCGGGAGTCGACGTCATCGCCCTGATTGCCGTCGTGGCATCCCTGGCCCTCGGCGAGTTCCTCACCGCCGCCATCATCGGGGTGATGCTGGCCACCGGCCAGTTCCTGGAGGAGTTCGCGGCGGGCCGGGCCGAACGTGAGCTGACCGCTCTCATCAAGCGAGCTCCCCGGGTCGCGCATCGGATGCGCGGAGAACAGGTCGAAACCGTTGACATCGAGGGCGTCAGGCCCGGCGACCACCTGCTGATCAAGGCGGGCGAGGTGATACCAGTCGACGGCGTCGTCATGAACGGCGTGGCCGTGGTCGACGAGTCCGCTCTCACCGGGGAGCCTCTCCCTGTGGACAAGGCGCCCGGAGACCTGGTGAGCAGCGGAACCGTCAACGCCGCCGACGCTTTCGAGATCCAGGCAACGGAAGACGCGTCCCACAGCACCTATGCCGGGGTCATCCGCCTGGTCGAGGCCGCACGCGAGTCCCGGGCACCGGGCGTACGACTGGCCGACCGGTGGGCGGGCTGGTTCGTGCCGTTGGCCTTGGGGGTTGCCGGCCTCGCCTGGCTCCTGACGGGAGACCCCGTCCGTGGCCTCGCCGTCCTGGTGGTCGCCACCCCGTGCCCGCTGATCCTCGCCGTGCCGATTGCCGTCGTGTCGGGGATATCCCGGGCCGCCCATCGCGGGATCGTCTTCCGGGGCGGCGGGGCCCTGGAGGCCCTGGCGGAGACGAAGAACGTCGTCATCGACAAGACCGGGACGGTCACGGTCGGACGGCCGATGCTCCACTCGGTGACGACCTTCGGTGACACCCTCACCGAAGATGAAGCCCTGAGGCTCGCCGCCTCGGTTGAGCAGGTGTCCAACCACGTCCTGGCGCGCTCGATCGTGGAAGCTGCGCAGGACCGGGGCCTCGTCTTCTCGATGCCGACCGACGTCACCGAACGCCGCGGAGATGGGGTGTCGGCCAGGATCAACGGGCGGAGTGTGGCAGTGGGCAAGCTCTCCTGGCTTCTCGACGGGTCGTCATTGCCTTCCGAGGTTGCCGCGTTCCAGGGTCGGGTCAGCAAGGTATCCCCGACCCTGGTCTACCTGGCCACCAACGGCGAAATCTCAGGAGCCCTGGTCTTCGACGACCGGGTGCGTGGCGACGCGGCCTACACCCTTCGCGGACTGCGGCGTGCCGGCGTGGAGCAGATCGTCATGGCCACCGGCGACCAGCCTCTGGTGGCGAGGTCGGTGGGGGTGGGTATCGGCGTCGACGACATCCTCTCCGAGGCCACACCACAGCAGAAGGTCCTCCTGATCGAGGAGCTGCAACGGTCCGGCACGACGGTGATGGTGGGAGACGGGATCAACGATGCGCCGGCCCTGGCGGCGGCCGACGTGGGGGTCGCCATGGGCGCCCGAGGTGCCACCGCTTCGTCCGAAGCGGCGGACGTGGTCCTCGTCGTCGACCGCCTGGAGCGGCTGGTGGACGCGATCGTGATCGCGCAGAGGACCCGCCGGGTCGCAGTGCAGAGCGTCGTCATCGGGATGGGCCTCTCCCTCGTCGCCATGGGGGCCGCAGCGTTCGGCCTCCTCGTCCCACTGGTCGGCGCCTTGGTGCAGGAGGTCATCGATGTGGTTTCGATGGCCAACTCCCTGCGGGCCCTGCGTGGAGCCGAGCCGGCTCAGGGTCGTCTTCGACTCCCGCCCGACCTGTCGGAGACGCTCCGTGTCGAACATGATCGGCTCATCCCGCAACTGGACATGGTGCGGCGGGTGGCCGACGACCTCGACCCCGGGATGCCAGCCGAGAGCCTGCAGGCGTTGCGTCAGGTGGAGGAGTTCCTCGTCGGCGAGATCCTCCCCCACGAGGCGAACGACGAGACGGAGGTCTACCCGCGAATGAGCGAGATCCTCCCTGGCGAGGATCCGATGGCGATGATGAGCCGGTCCCATCGCGAGATCTTTCACCTCGTCGAGTCGCTCCAGCGCCAGATCGCGG
>CAYLYQ010000080.1:3226-6459 GCA_964388105.1 uncultured Acidimicrobiaceae bacterium | reverse complement strand
GTTGGTGATGAGAGCAGAGAGTTGGTCGGCTCCCGAAGAGAGGAGCGTGTCCAGATCGACTTGGACGAACCAGTAGTGGACAAACCCGGCAGCCTGGAACGCTCGGACAGTGGTGACCATCTCGGCTTTGGTCGGACAGTCCTGGAAGCGTTCCCGGAGGTGGTCGGCGATGCCGTCCTCTGTGAGTGCGGCCGAGTCAGCGGTAGTAAAGAACTCTGCGGCGGAGGCGAACTCAGCCGAGTAGCGGGCGGCGAGTGGTGCTCCCTGGTCGGGTTGAAGGAGATGGCACAGGTCCGCGTAAAAGGTGGGGAAGTCCGACGAGGGGACCTCGATGTGCGGACCCGGTGTAGGTGCAGGGTCCTTTGAGATGTGATCTTCGAGGCGGGCAGACCAGTGCTGTGCGAAGACGGAGGCCGAGAGCGGGAGGATCGGGAAGACAATTCACAGCTGATGAGGACTGTCACACTCTCAGCGAGGGCATTGCCACGGAGTGAGAGTGGGTTTGTAAGAGATGAGAGCGGTGACACCGCTCTCATCTCCTTCGGGAGGCCTTGAAGCCGAAACCGTGAGTCTGAGCGGCTCGAAGAGCCGGGAACCGTCAAGAGTTCCGAAACGTCACAACTGGGTGAAGAGGATGATTCCTCGAGCACGACCACCCGCACCATTCCCCCCGGTGGGACGACACTGAAGATCAAAATGAGGGCCAGACGTACATTGATGCTCATCCTGACGACGACGTTCCTCGTCATGGCGGCCCTGCCCGCTCTGTCGAGTCCCGAACTCGGACCGATCACCATGACGGGCCCCGACCAGGACCGCCGGGTCGTAATCGGTGACATGGACATTGCCAGGAAGTTCGCTCCGATCGGCGGAGGGTCGTGGCTAGTGCTGGGCCACCAGATCGCGGACGCAGTCGATCCTTCCAAACTCTCGGGTCCATACACGGTCGAGTTCTCGGCCCAGGAGTCTGGTCCAGAAGCTTTCTCACCTTTTGTGTACCGGTTTTCCTACTTCCGGGACGAAGACACCGGGTTCGGATATGTCCTCCTGTCGGAGACAGCAGAGGGGTACTTCAATGTTCTTGGAACCTGGACTCCTATGGGGTGGTACCGGGCCAGCGATGCCTGGGACGAAGTAATGGCCGAGTACCTCCCCGGCCGACCCGGGGACCTACCTCTCCCGGGCGGCACACTCCTGGCAATAGCGACCGGGGTCGTCCTCATCATTGCCTCTGTGTACGGCGTTCGTAGCTTCAGGCCACCCAGAGGAAGAGCGACCTGGCACCGCCGACAGATGCGAAGCCGGTCCTAACGGGTGGGCTCTCGAGCTGCCGCCACGCCCGGCGACCTTCTTCGGACGAGCCGCCTTGGTTCGGCATGTTTGACAAAGGGCAGAACTTGCCACACGCGATCTACACCCCATCCCAGAACACTGCCACCGTTCTGGAACCGACAGTTGTCGAACGCCACTCCAGCGGCAGCTGACGCCACCGAAATTGATGGGCACGCACAGGTGAGCCTAAGGCCGAAGGGTGGCCCTCCACAACAATGCGTAAGCCGGATCACGGCCCCCTTCTTTCCGCTTTTCAGGCTTTGAGTGCGGACAGACCCACGATCTAGCCATTCTTAATAGTCACCCCAAGTGATGACTGGATCGTCCCGATCTTTGAGTAGAACACGGTCTTCCCACCAGCGGTGCAACTCGTTCCAGTCCCGCCCGCAATGATCCCATGCGCTTTACCACTCTTAAACAAGGGTCCGCCCGAGTCACCCGGACAGCCCCGAAGCGAGGAACCCTGCACCATGATGAAGTTGGCGTTGCAAGGAGAACTGAAGCTGGGAGGGAGGCACAAAGACGGCGCGGCGCTAAGTGAGATCACATTGCCACAGCTGAATCCACTAAAGGCACCGTAGTGGCAAATATATGATCCCTGGGCAGGGTTGCCCGAGCTGGTCACCGCGCAAAACACCTGGTTGATTCCGCACCGATACTTTCCCTCCGTAGTGTGAGGACTCGGAACGGTGTGCCACTGGACATCGACGTTTGCGGTGGTGGCGGCCGCGACAAAACCGAGATTGACCAGGTTCATCTTGAGGGAAATGGTACAATGCCCGGCAGTGAGTATCCCGGGCAGATACGGAGTCTTGGTTACATTAAAACCAGACGTGCAAACCTTTAGGTTGTCCGACTGCCGAAACATCGGCTGACCACCGTGCATTGCCGCAAAAGGCTCAGGCTTTTCTTCTGCCACGGTCGCAATGAATGGAATGTCGACCCGAATTGCGGGGACCCGCTCCTCTAGGTCTGTTCCAGGGACGAAGGCGATTCGAAGCTGATTCGACTTCTCGTCGACGCTGGCGTACGCCACCGATGCGTCTTGAATTGCCTTGTTCGTTGCCTCAATGAGCTCTGACCGGCTGAATGCGGCACCGTATGCAACTGTGATGCCAGCCTTCCGAAGGTATTCTTCAACTTCCTGCGGGAGGGGCTCATTTCCCTTTATGCTCACTCGGCCGTCGACCCCTGTCGGCGTGTGTTCTATCCACGCGCCAGCGAGCCGATCGTCCCCGACTTCCGCTGCAGCCGTGTCGAATGCGGCTTCTATGTCGTTCTGTTGCAGAAGCCGCTTCTCGGCCTCAGCAGCAGCAACCCGGAACTCTTGCCCGTAAGCTTCAGCGGCTGTTGTCGGACCGATGGCTGGCGGTTCGAGCGAGTCGGGAGCGTCGCCACCTGCGCTTGCCGTAGCCGCAACGGAGGTCGGGAGCAAAGAACCCACCAGCAGTGCGACTAATAGTCTCTCTTTCCACATTGCGGTTCCTCCCTGGGTCGGTGTCACTTCAGAATTGGGCTGGAGTTCTGTCTCAGTATGTGGCTCTCGCGGGCGCCCACCACACACCACAACTGATCCCAGATCGTGTTCGACGGCTCCTGCAGGCTTCGACCCAGGTCATCCTCACTCAGATGATCGAGCAGATCGGCGGTCATCTCGAACGCCTTGAAGAGGCGATCCATCAGGGGCGAGGGGGTCGGCGGCGTCACGGCTAGCCCTCGACCCTGCGGGCTCCCAAGGATCTGAACACGGCTTCGGACGGGAGGTTCCCGTCGGTGATGTAGAAGACCACTTCCCTCTCACCCGCTTTCGCCAGGCTCGCCATGGCCGCCTCGGCGAGGCGGCGGGCCCAACCCTGGTTCTTGTGCTCGGGAAGGGTCATCACGTAGCTGATGAAGGGAGA
>CAYLYQ010000080.1:0-3126 GCA_964388105.1 uncultured Acidimicrobiaceae bacterium | reverse complement strand
CGGTCGCTGACCGGGATCGTGACGAGGTCGTTCGTATCGGGCGTATCCATTACCACAGCCACAACTTACCGACGACCGCTCAACGGTCAGCCGTCGACGAGGTCGACTCTGGATCCGAGGTTGAAGAAGGCGACCTCGTCGGTGGGGCCGATGCAACGCTGTGCTTCGGTGGCCACCGCCTCGCCCGCCACCTTGAAGACCTGTCCCACGGGGTAGTACCCGCCACCGCCTTCTACCGACGCGCCCGGCTCCGCCAGGTCGCCGCCACTGAGAACAACCGCCGGCGGGTCGCCCTGCCACCTGGTGCCTGCAGGCCAGACCACCGGGTACCGGACGCCTTCCAACTCCAGAGTGAGACAGTTCGTCGCCTCGTCGAAGACCACAGTTCCCGAAACCAGGGCGGCGTCACCGCCGTTGCCGAAACCGGGGCGCGGGGAAGTCAGAAGCGGCCCCTCGACTCGACCTGTCGAAGAACAGCCGGCGAGCACCACCAACAAGGCGACGACGATACGCCTCACGACCCTAGGACGCCTGCAGCCGATCGGGGGTTCCACAGCTTGCCTAATGATACGCAACGGGGTGACACCGGTTGCTCGCGAGCAGGGCGTATTGCTGACCGACACGGGGTGCTCGCGAGCAGGACGCACTGATGAACAACCTGCGCTCGCGAGCAGAGCGTGTCGCTGACCGACACGGGGTGCTCGCGAGCAGGGTGGATCATGCGGGTGCCGAAACGCCCAGGGCGGTGTCGATGAGCGCGACCTGCTCCGCCTCGTGCACACTGGTCAGACCCGACGCAGTCGACGCCGAGGCCTTGCGGCCCGCGTATTCGGGCATCGAACCGAGGATCCCGGCGAGCTCGGGAGCGAGGATCCGGTAAGCCCCCTGGTTCTCGGGCTCCTCCTGGCACCAGACGAACTCGGCTCCCGGATGGGCCTCCGCCACCGCGGCGATCCGGTCGGCCGCCAGTGGGTACAGCTGAGCGATCCGGACCAGCGCGACATCGGTGATACCCAACTCGGCTCGCCTGTCGACGAGATCGTGATGCACCTTCCCGGAGCAGAAGACCACCCGCCTGGCCCCTGAAGCCACCTCGGCGTCGGGGAGAACCGGTTCGAACCTGCCATCGGTGAATGTCTCGACGGGCGAATACGACGCCCTCGTCCGCAACGGCGTCTTCGGGGTCAGGGCGATGAGCGGCTTCTTGTGCGGCATCAGCGCCTGTTGACGCAACAAGTGGAAGTACTGGCCGGTGGTCGACGGGATCGCCACCCGCATGTTCTCCTCGGCGCTGAGCTGCAGGAACCGTTCCACGCGCCCCGAGGAGTGGTCGGGGCCCTGTCCGTCATGACCATGCGGCAGCAGCAGGACCAGACCGGAAGGCTGGCCCCACCTCGCCTCCCCCGAGGCGATGAACTGGTCGATGATCACCTGGGCACCGTTGGCGAAGTCGCCGAACTGCGCCTCCCAGATCACCAGGCTGGATGGAGCCTCGATCGAGTAGCCGTACTCGAAGCCGACCGCGGCGAGCTCGGAGAGGAGCGAGTCGACGATCGAGACGCGGCCGAAGCCGTCGCCGGAGTAGTCCGCGAGCGGGGTCCAGTCGGCTCCGGTCTCGTAATCGACCAGCGTGGCGTGGCGATGGGAGAAGGTCCCCCGCGTGGAGTCTTCCCCCGCGAGCCGGACGTCGATGCCCTCTTCGGCGAGGGTGCCGAAGGCGAGAGCCTCGGCGAGGGCCCAGTCGACCCCCGCTGACAACGCGGTCCGGCGATAGTCGAGCAGCTTGGTCAGCTTGGGGTGAACGACGAACCCGTCGGGGGGCGTCGTGATGTGGGCGATGACCCGATCCAGACGGTCGCGAGCCACGCGCGTGTCCGGGAGCTCTATTGCGCCGGCGGAAACATCGGGAGCCTCCGCTTTCGTCGACGGCTGCTGGGTCCCCGCGAACGCCTCGCGCAGGATCTCCTGGAACTCCGAAAGCGCCGCCTCCCCCTCCTCGACGGTGATGTCGCCCCCGTCCACCAGCTGGGCCAGGTACAGCTTCCGCACAGGCGGGTGGGCATCGATGATCTTGTACATCAGGGGCTGGGTGAACGAGGGCTCGTCGCCTTCGTTGTGGCCCCGGCGCCGGTAACAGACGAGGTCGATGACGATGTCGCGGGCGAATCGGTTGCGGTAACCCACCGCCAGCCGCCCCGCGCGGACCACGGCCTCCGGGTCGTCTCCGTTGACGTGGATGATGGGAGCGTCGATGGCCTTGGCCACATCGGTGGCGTAGATGCTCGACCTGGCGTCGTGAATCGAGGTGGTGAAGCCGACCTGGTTGTTGACCACGACATGGACTGTCCCGCCGGTGCGGTACCCCGGAAGCTGGGAGAGGTGGAGGGTCTCGACGACGATGCCCTGGCCGGCGAACGCCGCGTCGCCGTGGATCAGGATCGGGAGGACCTTGGTGTGACCGTCGGGACCGATCCGCTCCTGCTTCGCCCGGGCCACACCTTCGAGGACCGGATCGACAGCCTCCAGATGTGAAGGGTTGGCCACCAGGTGGATGTCGATCGGCCCGGCCGCCGTCTCGTAGGTGCCCTCCGCCCCGAGGTGGTACTTGACGTCGCCGGAGCCTCCCATCGCCCGCGGGTCCATGTCGCCCTGGAACTCACGGAAGACCTGGGAGTAGCTCTTGCCGACGATGTTGGTGAGCACGTTGAGCCGTCCCCGATGTGCCATGCCCATGACCGCCTCGGTGACACCGCCGGCCCGGGCTTGGACCGCGATGGCGTCGAGCAGCGGGATGAGCGACTCCGCTCCCTCCAGCCCGAACCTCTTGTGACCCACGTACTTGGTGTGGAGGAAGGCCTCGAACGCCTCCGCCTGGTTGAGCTTGTGAAGCACCCGCAGCTTCTCGTCCCGGGTCAGGGCCACCTCCGGGATCTCGACGTGCTGTTGGATCCAGCGCTTCTGTGCTGGGTCCGTGATGTGCATGTACTCGATGCCCAGGGTCTCGCAGTAGCTGTCGCGGAGTCGGGACAGGATCCGCTTCAGCGGCATCTCCTCGCTGCCCGCCAGCCCGCCGGTGCTGAACCGCCGATCCAGGTCCCAGATGGTGAGCCCGTAGTAAGCGGGGTC
>CAYLYQ010000079.1:0-6702 GCA_964388105.1 uncultured Acidimicrobiaceae bacterium | reverse complement strand
CGATCCGGGGGCCTACATGTTCCGTGACGCCCACGGTCGGGTCATCTACGCGGGCAAGGCGAAGAACCTGCGCAGCCGGGTCATGTCGTACTTCGGCACTGGTCTGCACCCCCGCACCCAGGCCATGGTCGACAACGCCCGCAACGTCGAATGGATCATCACCGACTCCGACGTGGCCGCCCTGATGCTGGAGTACAACCTGATCAAGCGGCACCGGCCGCGGTTCAACGTCAAGCTCGTCGACGACAAGTCCTATCCGTATCTGGTGATCACGCGGACGCAGGAGTGGCCCCAGGCCCTCGTCACCAGGGCGCGGAAGAGGAAGGGCAACGAGTACTTCGGGCCGTACGCCCACACCTACGCCATCCGCAAGACACTCGACCTGTTGCTGCGCACCTTCCCGGTGCGGACCTGCTCCAACTCGCTCTTCGAAAGACAGCGGGCCCAGGGGCGCCCGTGCCTCCTCTATCACATCGAGAAGTGCTCCGGTCCCTGCATCGCGGCGGTCGAGCCCGACGACTACGCGCAGATGGTGAACGGCCTGGCGGCGTTCCTGGGCGGCGACACCGAGGGTGTGGTGGGCGACCTGGAGGAGCGCATGTGGGCTTCGGCCGAGCGGGAGGAGTACGAGCTGGCCGCTCGCTACCGGGATCGAATCGACGACGTGCGGCGAGCGATGCTCCGCCAGGAGGTGGTCACCGACCGGCCGGAGGACTTCGACGTCGTCGCGTTCGACGGTGACGAGCTGGAGGCGTCGTTCCAGGTGCTCAACGTGCGCAAGGGGCGTGTGGTCGGCAGGCGGGGCGTGATCGTGGACCGCGTCGAGGAGCTCACCGACGCCGAGCTCATGGCCCAGATCGTCCTTCAACTCTACGGCGACGAGCGCCCGCCCAAGGAGGTCCTGGTCTCGGTCGAGCCCGATGAGGTCTCTTTGCTGGGGGAGTGGCTCACCGAGGAGCGGGGGTCACGAGTCGAGATCCGGGTTCCCCAGCGGGGCCACAAGCGGCGGCTCCTCGAGACGGCCGGCACCAACGCCCGGGAGGCTTTCGCGCGCCACCGCATGAGCCGCCAGCGCGACCACAACGCCAGGGCCAAGGCCCTCCGGTCGCTCCAGGAGGTGCTGGGCCTACCCCATGCCCCGCTGCGGATCGAGGCGTACGACATCTCCACCCTCCAGGGCACCAACACGGTCTCGTCGATGGTCGTGCTCGAGGACGGGATGCCGAAGCGCAACGAGTACCGGAGGTTCAAGATCCGCACCGTGGACGGCCAGGACGACTTCGCCTCCATGGAGGAGACCATCCGGCGCCGGTTCAAGGCCTACCTGCGGGACCGGGAGAAGCCGGCGCCCGAGCTGGGCAAGTTCTCCTACCCGCCGAGCCTGGTGGTGGTCGATGGCGGGGCCGGGCAGCTCGGCCGGGCGGTCAAGGTCATGGACGAGCTGGGTCTCGACATCCCCGTCGTGGGCCTGGCCAAGCGGATGGAAGAGGTCTACGTCCCGGGTGATCCGGAGCCGATCCGCATCCCTCGCGACGCCGAGGCCCTCTACTTGCTGCAGCAGGTGCGGGATGAGGCCCACCGCTTCGCCAACACCTACCACCAGCAGTTGCGGTCGAAGACCATGGTCGACTCCATCCTCGACCAGGTTCCAGGCGTCGGACCGACCCGCAAGAAGGCCCTGTTGCGCCGCTTCGGGTCGTTGAAGAAGATGCGGGAGGCGGAGCAGGCCGAACTGGCGGAGGTGGTACCCGGCCAGGTCGCCGCCGATCTGTACTCTGCCCTCCACGGGTGATCCCCATGGACTCTTCGCACGACGCGCCCCACGTTCTCATCGTCACCGGCATGTCCGGTGCCGGCCGCTCCAGCGCCGCCACGGTGCTCGAGGACCTCGAGTACGTCGTCATCGACAACTTGCCGCCGGCGCTGCTCGGGGCGGCGGTGAAGGCACATGACATTCCCGAAGAGCACACGCACCTCGCGGTAGTCATCGACTCCAGGTCGGGCCTGCCGCTTGACGAGATCCGTGAGGCGCTGATCGCCCTCGGGCGGGACAACATCCACACCCGGATCATGTTCTTGGACGCCGACGACGACGTGATCATCAAGCGCTACGAGGAGAATCGCCGGCCTCATCCGCTGGGCCTCGACACGATCGCCGAGTCGATCACCGCCGAACGCGAGATGACGAGGCCCTTGCGGGAGATGGCCGACGTGGTCATCGACACCTCCAACCTGAACATCCACGAGCTGCGCGAGCGGATCACCGCCACCTTCAGCGAGAGCCAGGCGCCACGGCCGATGCGAGTGTCGATCCGGTCGTTCGGCTTCAAACACGGGACGCCCCGGGACTCCGACCTGATGTTGGACGTGAGGTTCCTGCCCAACCCGCATTGGGTTGACGAGCTCAGGGACCTCGTGGGGACCGACGAAGCGGTGCGCGACTACGTCCTCGCCTCGGACGGTGCCGGGGAGTTCGTCGACAGGGTCGAGTCCCTGCTCGAGTTCCTCATCCCCAAGTTCGAGGCCGAGGCCAAGTCCTACCTGTCAATAGCCATCGGGTGCACCGGCGGGCACCATCGCTCGGTGGCGATTGCCGAGGAACTGGCTTCGCGTCTGCGAGATCACGGGGTGGGGGCGGCGGTGCAGCATCGGGACATCCATCGGTGACCAGCCAAACCCAGACTTCCCTAGCCCCCCTCCTTCTCGACCCGACCGGACCGGCGGTCGTCGCCATCGGCGGCGGTCACGGACAGGCGGCGGCCCTCGAGGCGATCCAGACCTACGCGCGGGACATCGCCGCGCTGGTGACCGTGGCCGACAACGGTGGCTCCTCGGGCCGTCTCACCGAGTTGGGGATCCCGCCACCCGGTGACATCAGGCGCTGCCTCCTCGCCCTGACCCCGGAGCCGACGATGTGGTCGGAGCTGTTCGCCTACCGGTTCGAGGGCGGAGACATCGACGACCACTCCCTGGGGAACCTGATCCTGCTCGCTCTGAGCGACATGTTCGGTGACTTCTCCACCGCGGTCCTCAGCGCCGGCAACCTGCTCGGTGCGATGGGGAGGGTGATTCCCGTGGCCGATCGGGCGGTGACCCTGCAGGCGACAGTGGACGGCCGGAAGGTGGTCGGCCAGCTCGACATCGCGCTGGCGCACGGCCGCATCAGCGACCTCACCATCGAGCCCTCGGACACCGCGGCGTGTCGCCCGGCTCTCGAAGCCGTGGCCGCCGCCGACCAAATCGTCCTCGGCCCAGGCAGCCTCTACACCTCGGTCATCTCCGCCCTGAAGGTGCAGATGCTCGCTCCCGCCGTACAGGCGTCCGCCGCGCAGAAGGTCTTCGTGCTCAATCTCGTCTCCCAGGACGGAGAGACACTCGGACTCACCGGTGCCGAGCATCTCGATGCGCTTCGCCAGCATTGCGGTGTCGAAGGGCCTGGCGTGGTCGTGGTCAACAGCGGGCCGGTCGATGTCCCGGACGGCCTGACCCAGCTGACCGTCGACCCTGAGGCTGCCGCCGAGTTGGGGTGGCGTGTGGTGGCGGCGGACGTGTCTGACACCACGGCGGATTGGCCTGCCCACGACCCGGTCAAACTAGGAGTTGTCTTGGAACGGCTTGCCAAGGGTATGGAGTGACATGCGCAAGTATCTGACGATCGACGACGTGGATGTCGCGGGGCTGAGTGTCTTGGTGCGCTCCGACCTCAACGTGCCACTGGACGAGGGGTTGGTTGCGGACGACTTCCGCATCATCTCGGCCCTGCCCACACTCGAACAGCTGGTGAACCGCGGCGCCCGGGTGGAGGTGTGCAGCCATCTGGGCCGGCCCAAAGGGATCGACCCGGCCTTCTCGCTCCGTCCGGTGGCGGACCGGATGTCCGAACTGACGGATGTGAAGGTCTCGTTCGAGAGCCCCGTCCCCGGTGGCATCACCGTCCTGGAGAACACGAGGTTCCTGCCGGGGGAGACCGAGAACGACCCCGTGACCGCCAACCAGCTCGCCGCCAATCACGACCTCTTCGTCCAGGACGCGTTCGGATCGGTGCACAGGGCCCACGCCTCCACTGTTGGCGTCGCCGAGATCCTGCGGTCCGTCGCCGGTCCGCTGCTCGACGCCGAGATCGGCGCGTTGAGTCGCTTTCTCGAAGATCCCGAACGGCCTTACGTCGTGGTGCTCGGGGGAGCCAAGGTGTCGGACAAGCTCGCCGTCATCGAGAATCTGCTGCCGAAGGTGGACCGGATGCTGGTCGGCGGCGGCATGTGCTTCACCTTCCTCGCTTCGCAAGGTGAGCCGGTGGGCAAGTCACTGGTGGAAGAAGACATGGTGGCGACCGTGGGCCGGCTCATGGAGGAGCACCCGGGCAAGGTGATGCTCCCGACGGATGTGGTGGTGGGCGACCGTTTCGCCGAGGATGCCGAGGCCGACATCGTCGGGATCTCGGCGATCGGGCCCGAGCAGATGGGGCTCGACATCGGCCCGGAGACGGCGGCCTGGTTCGGCGACGAGATCGCCGGGGCGTCATCCGTGTTCTGGAACGGCCCGATGGGGGTCTTCGAGTGGAATGCGTTCCGTGGAGGCACCGTGGCGGTTGCCGAAGCCATGGGTCGCAGCCGTGGGTTCACCGCGGTGGGCGGCGGTGACTCGGTGGCGGCGCTGCGCGCACTGGGGCTCGAGAGTACCGTTTCTCATGTGTCCACGGGCGGGGGAGCGGGACTGGAGCTGCTGGAGGGCCGGGTTCTGCCCGGCGTGGCGGTTCTGGAAAGATGGGTGCAATGACCGATCGCAAGCCCCTGATGGTGGGCAACTGGAAGATGAACGCCAACCACCTGGAAGCGATCCAGATGGTGCAGAAGCTGTCCTATCGCCTCGAGTCGGAGGACTACGAGAGGACCGAGGTGGTGGTGGCGCCACCGTTCACGTCGCTCCGATCGGTGCAGCTGGTCATCGAACAGGACCACCTCCTGGTCAGGCTGGGCGCCCAGAACGTCCATTGGGAGTCTGAGGGTGCGTACACGGGGGAGATCTCGGCGGCGATGCTGGCCAAGCTGGCTTGCAGCTACGTGATCGTCGGCCATTCGGAGCGGCGCCAGCTCTTCGGGGAGTCCGACGAGACCGTGAACCGCAAGGCCAGGGCGGTGCTGGCGGCGGACATGTCGCCGATCGTGTGCGTCGGGGAGACCCTCGACGAGCGCGAGGCGGGCCGGGCCGAGGAAGTGGTCGTCTCCCAGCTGCGGGCGGCCCTGTCCCGGCTGGACGGCCTGGAGCGAGTGGCTGTCGCCTACGAGCCGGTGTGGGCGATCGGCACGGGCCGCAACGCCCTTCCCGACGACGCCGGACTGATGGCCGAGGTGGTGCGGGAGACGGTGCGCGGCATCGCCGACAGCACCGTGGCCGAGGCGGTTCGGGTTCTCTACGGCGGCTCGGTGAACGCGGGGAACATCAAGGACTTCATGGCCAAGAGGCACATCGACGGGGCCCTGGTGGGAGGCGCGTCCCTCGACCCCGACGGATTCGCGGCGATCGTCCGGTACTGGCGATGACGCACACCCTCATCCTGCTGCGCCACGGCGAGTCGACCTGGAACCTGGAGAACAGGTTCACCGGCTGGACGGATGTCGGCCTGACCGCCAATGGCGAGGCGGAGGCTCGGGAGGCGGGCCGGCTCATGGTGGCCGAGGGGCTCGATCCGGACGTGATCCACACCTCGGTGTTGCGCCGGGCGATCGAGACCGCGGACCTCGCCATCGCCGAGGCCGGGTGGGAAGACGTGCCGGTGCAGCGGAGCTGGCGGCTCAACGAGCGGCACTACGGCGCGCTGCAGGGGCTGAACAAGGCCGAGACGGCGGAGAAGTACGGCGACGAGCAGGTCCTCATGTGGCGGCGTTCCTACGACACCCGCCCGCCCGCACTGGAGCTTTCCGACGAGCGCCACCCGTCCCACGACCCGCTGTACGCCGACGTGCCGGCCGACCAGATGCCGGCGACCGAGTGCCTGGCCGATGTGGTGGAGCGGATGCTGCCTTATTGGTTCGACGTCCTGGTGCCGCAGCTGGAGGACGGCATGACGGTGCTGGTCGTGGCGCACGGCAACTCGCTGCGGGCCCTGGTCAAGCATCTCGACAACATCAGTGAAGAGGACATCGTCGGCCTCAACATCCCGACCGGCATCCCCCTCCTCTATGAGCTCGATGAGTCGCTGGAGCCGATTTCGAGCCGCTATCTGGGAGATCCCGAGGCCGCTGCCGCGGCTGCAGAGGCCGTCGCCAAGCAGGCGGGGAAGCGGGAGTAGGCGTCAGCCAAGTTCCCTTGTGTTGGGTGACGCTGGTACCATGTCTGGGCCCGCCGACACCGGCGGGTCTTGAACGCAGATGAGATTCCTCACCGCTATCGCCATCGTTTTCCATGTGATCCTGTCCCTGGCAGTGATCGCCCTGGTGCTGTTGCACTCGGGGAAGGGTGGCGGCCTGTCCGACGTGTTCGGGGGCGGCATGTCCACCTCCAGCCTGGGCGGGTCGACGATCGTGGAGCGGAACCTGGACCGTCTCACTGTGGTTGTCGGGATCCTGTTCGCGATCAGCACGTTCGTCCTCACGTTCGTACTGTCGTAACACCCCGTCGGAGTGGCGGAATTGGAAGACGCGCCAGGCTAAGGACCTGGTGGGGTTCATAGCCCCGTGGAGGTTCGAGTCCTCTCTCCGACAC
>CAYLYQ010000078.1:3663-6790 GCA_964388105.1 uncultured Acidimicrobiaceae bacterium | reverse complement strand
GGGATTGCGAGCCTCGTTATCGTGCGCGGCTGATGTCTCAACCGCTCGCCGGCGTGGTCGTCGCAGATTTCACGCGGATCCTCGCCGGACCGATGTGCACCATGGTCCTGGCCGATCTGGGCGCCGACGTGATCAAGATCGAGCACCCGGTGCGGGGCGATGAGACCCGGTCCTGGGGCCCTCCGTTCGTCGGGGAAGACGCCGCCTACTTCCTCTCCGTCAACCGCAACAAGCGTTCCGTTGCCCTCGATTTCACTGAAGCTCCCGACCTGGAACTGGCTCGGGGCATCGTCGATCGGGCCGATGTGGTGGTGGAGAACTTCCGTCCGGGTGTCCTGGCGCGCTTCGGGCTCGACTTCGAGACGGCGCGGGGTTCCAACCCCGGCCTCGTCTACTGCTCGATGCCGGCGTTCACCAACGACGGGATGCGTGACCTGCCGGGGTACGACCTGCAGATGCAGGCGATCTCGGGGTTCATGTCGATCACCGGGACGGCCGACGGCGAACCGGCGAAGATGGGTGTCGCCTTGCTCGACGTGATCGCCGGTCTCCATGCGGCGATCGCCATCCTGGCCGCACTCCGCCGCAGGGACGCCACCGGGGTCGGCGAGGCCCTCGAGGTGGGCCTGTTCGACTCGAGCGTGGCGTCGCTCGTCAACCAGGCGTCCAACTATCTGCTCGGGGGAGTGGTGCCGCGGGCGTCGGGGAGCGCCCACCCCAACATCGTCCCTTATCAGGCGTTCCGGGCGGCGGACGGCTGGTTCGTGATGGCAGCGGCGGGGGAGAAGCAGTACCGGGCGGCGTGCGCCGCCGTGGGACGCTCCGATCTTGCCGACGACCCCAGGTTCGCCACGAACTCCGCACGGGTCGCCAACCGGGAGGAGCTGATCGCCACTCTCACGGAGACGTTCGCCACCGACACGAGAGACCGGTGGGTCGATGCACTGATGGCGGCTGGTGTTCCGTCCGGCCCGGTTCGCACCGTCGACGAGGTCTTCTCGGCACCGGAAGGCGCAGCACGAGTGGAGTCGGTGCTCGACACGGTGCGAGGCCCGCTCAACCTCGTGCGGTCCCCGGTGTCCATGGGTGATGCGACGGTGTCGCCACCGCCGCGTCTGGGCGAGCACACCGCAGAGATCAGGGATTGGGTGTCCCGAACGCCGCCTCGGGGCGATACCGGGCGTGGGCCATGAGGGAGCACGCACCTCGGGCCGTCCCTGCAAACCGACAAGGAGTGAATGAATGGATTTCGACCTGAGCGACGAGGTGGTGGTGATCACCGGGGCCAGTCGTGGCCTGGGCGCGGGAATGGCCGAGTGGTTCGCCGCCCGAGGGGCTCGGCTGGGGCTCTGCGCCCGACGGATGCCGTCCGTCGCTCCCAACTTCCGGGACCAGGTGGTGGCCGGATCTCTCGACGTGACCGATTACGACGCGGTCCGTTCGTTCGGCGACGCGGTCGTGGAGAGGTTCGGACCGCCGACCCTTTGGATCAACAACGCCGGGGTGCTCGAGCCGGTGGCCAAGGCGCGAAGCCTCGACTTCGACCTGCTCATGGCTCATCTGGGGATCAACGTCGGCGGGGTCCTCAATGGTCAGAATGCCTTCCTCGAGGTTCTCGCGGCCGCCGGGACCACGGGGACTCTCGTCAACATCAGTTCCGGTGCGGCGCGGGAAGGTCGTCCGGGCTGGGCCGCCTACTGCGCCGGCAAGGCCGCCGTGGACAGGATCACCGAGACCGTGGCCAAGGAGGAACCAGGGCTCCTCCGGCAGGCCCTTGCGGTCTCGCCGGGTCTGGTCGACACCGACATGCAGGCGTTCATCCGGTCACAGACCGAAGACATCCAGCCCGACGTGGAGTGGTTCCGCGAACAGCACCGGGAGGGGACCATGAACTCCCCGGGCTGGGTGGCGGAGTGGATCTGTCGGTGGCACCGCGGCATCGAAGTGCTGGACGGGGTCTTGTGCCGGGTGCTCCCGGAGCCGACCGACCGCCGTGAGCCGACGACTATCCGCCTGTTCTCCTGAGACCCTTCAACCGGCTCCCCGTGCATGCCACAACTGGTGGTCGTAACCCTCGTCGATGGCATCCTGGGTGAGCACCGAGAGTCGTCCGATCCCTTCGAGCACGGCGAGGCGCACGTCCTCCAGGCGGGCGACACCGTTGAGTCGGAGCAGCTCGTAGAGCTCCTCTTTGGTGAACTCCTCGCGTGTCAGGACGTCTTCGAGGATGACGCCGTCTTTGACCACGACGAGCGGTTGTCCTTCGAGCACACGCTCCACGGCCTCGTTCAGGGTGATGCGGGCGATCAGCCGCTGCGCCGCCACCACGGTGACGATGACCGCGAATCCGTGGACCAGTGGGACGTCGGGGTAGAACATCGGGTCGCCGACCGCGGAGCCGAGAGCGACGATGATCACGAATTCGAACGGGCTGAGTTGTGCCATGCCTCGCTTGCCCATCAGGCGAACCATGAAGAGGGCAAACGAGTAGAGGATCACGGTCCGGATCACGATCTCCACGAGGAAGAACGCGTCGCCGTCACCGAAGAACATCAGGCCCCAGTCGATCATCTCATCTCCAGTTCTCAGGAGTCCTCGCTCCGGCGAGACCTCGTTCCGGCTTCATTCTGGCCCTGTCGGGACGAGGGATCGGGAACCGAAGGGGTCAGCGGCGGATCGGCCGGTCGAGCGTCCGGGCAGGCCCGGCGCGGTAGAGCTCGGCCGGGCGTCCGCGTGGGCCCTGGCGGACCTCCCCGGTCGGGATGACGAACCCCTCGATGTCGACCACCTTCTTCTGGAAGTTCCCGGGGTCGAGGCTGGTGCCCCATGCGGTCTCATAGACACGGTGGAGGTCCCCGATCGAGAACCGCGGCGGCAGGAACGCCGTGGCGGCGGTGGTGGTCTCGAGTGTCCTCCGGGCGTGCTCCACGGCGTCGGTGAGGATCCGGTGGTGATCGAAAGCGAGGCGCTTCGGGTCGGCCAGGATTTCGTCCACGGGGGCCAGGAAAGCTGCGGCGGCGTCGCTACCGCCCTCGGGGGCGGGCACCTCGGGGAGGAAGGCAACGAATCCCACCGACACCACCCTCATTCGCGGGTCGCGATCCGGATCGCCGTACACACCGAACTG
>CAYLYQ010000078.1:1197-3563 GCA_964388105.1 uncultured Acidimicrobiaceae bacterium | reverse complement strand
GACACCGGTCGGCACCCCCCGACCGAGCAAGGACGAGGCCGTGGCCGACACCCGCCGCCGCGCACTCGGCTGTCTCCTCGGAGGAGCGGTCGGCGACGCGCTGGGCGAGCCGGTCGAGTTCATGAGTCTGCACGAGATCCGGCAGATTCTCGGGCCCGAAGGGGTCACCGGCTTCTGGGACCGGGCCGCCCACCCCGGTGGAGTCAGCGACGACACCCAGATGACCTTGTGGACCGCCGAAGCGCTGATCCGAACCCGGCAGCGCTGGGTCGGTTCCGAGGGTGGCTGGTGGAGCCCGATCAACACCACGGTCAACGCCTACATGCGCTGGCTGCTCACCCAGGGTGAGGCCTACCGCGGCGGCCACCAGTCATACGACGACGAGCATGTTCGCACCGGGTGGCTCTTCGAGGAACGGGGCCTGTGGAAGCGTCGGGGGCCGGGCAACACCTGCCTGTCCGCCCTCCGGATGCTGGGGGCCACCGAGCCCGGTGTCCCGGTCAACGATTCCAAGGGCTGCGGTGGCGTGATGCGGATCGCTCCCGTCGGATTCATCGGCGCCCACGGCGAGACCTACCCCTACGAGCTGGGGAAGAGCCTGGCCAAGATCACGCACGGTCACCCCACCGGCTACATCGCCGCCGGTGTCTTCGCCCAGGTCGTCGACGGGCTGCGCCGCGGGCTCGACCTGGAGCCGGCCATCGATGAGGCGGTTGCGCTCGCCGAGCCGGATCCCGACTCCGGGGAGACCGTACGCGCCGTCGGCCGGGCCCGGGAACTGGCCACCCGCGGTGCGGATTCGGCCAAGGTGGAGAGTCTGGGCGGGGGTTGGGTCGCCGAGGAGGCTCTCGCTATCGCTCTGTATTGCGCCCTCACGGCGGACGACTTCCGCTCCGGTGTGCTCCGGGCCGTCAACCACTCCGGCGACTCCGACTCGACCGGCTCGATGACCGGTCAGATCCTCGGTGCAAGTCACGGCGTCGAGGCCATCCCTCGGGAGTGGCTCGACCGTGTGGAACTGGGGAAGGTCACCGAGCGAATCGCCAACGACCTGGTCGATGCCTTCTTCGAAGACCGGGTCTTCCCTGCCGACCTCTACCCGGCCTTTTAGAACATGAGGACCGCCTACTACGAACGCTACGGCCCGCCCGAGGTCCTCGAGGTCCGGGAAGTCGACATGCCGGCGGTGGGGGAGCACGACGTCCTCATCCGGGTCAAAGCCGTCTCGCTGAACCGTTCCGACTGGGAGGTGCTAGTCGGAAAGCCCTTCTACGCCCGGATCGGAGGACTTCGCCGGCCCAAGACCACGACTCCGGGCACCGACGTCGCCGGCGTCGTCGAGGCGGTGGGGAGCGCCGTCGAACGGTTCCGTCCCGGCGACGAGGTCTTCGGCGATCTGATGTACCACGGGGGGAAGACCCTCGCCGAGTACGTGTCGGTGCCCGAGACCGCCCTGCTCGCCATCAAACCGCCAGGGCTCACTTTTGCCGAGGCGTCGACCCTTCCCCAGTCGGGCATGATCGCCATCCAGGGCATGGCTGGTGTGGCGCCGGGCGACCGGGTGCTCGTCAACGGGGCGGGTGGCGGAACCGGCGGGTTCTTGATCCAGATGGCGAAGGCGGCCGGCGCCCACGTCACCGGTGTCGACAACGCCCACAAGCAGGAGTTCATGAAGTCCATCGGCGCCGACGAGACCATTGACTACAGAGTGACCGACTACACGCGCACCGGGCCCTACGACCGAATCGTCGACCTCATCTGCGAGCGCTCGATGTTCGCCATCAGGCGGGCCGTCGCCCCGGGAGGCCGCTACCGGGTCGTCGGAGGGCACACCCGGTCCCTGCTCTCGGCCGCCACCCTGGGCCGCCTGCTCTCAATTGGCCCGCGAAGCCTCGGCGTGTTGTTGGTCCGTCCCAACCGGGACGATCTCGCCAGGCTGGGTGAGATGGCCGCATCGGGCGAGCTTCGCACCTCGATCGACCGGACCTACGAGCTCGAAGACCTCCCCGAAGCCATGGCCCGCCTCGGAGAAGGGCGCGCACTGGGCAAGCTCGTCGTCGCCAACGACTGAGGCGTCGTCGACATGAGCCGAAGGCGCCGGTGCCCGGCTAGACCGACGCCACCCAGTCCTTGACCATCCGGTCCAGGGTGCCGAGCGGCACCAGACCCGAGCTGAGCACGGTGTCGTGGAACCCCTTGATGTCGAACCGGTCCCCGAGCGCCTCCTCGGCCTCCCGGCGCATCCGCATGATCTCGAGACGGCCGATCATGTACGAGGTGGCCTGGCCAGGGAGTGCGATGTACCGGTCGACCTCGTTCTCGATGCCCACCTGGCTCATCGGCGAGTTGTCCTTGAAGTAATCGAT
>CAYLYQ010000078.1:0-1097 GCA_964388105.1 uncultured Acidimicrobiaceae bacterium | reverse complement strand
CCGGGTCGGGAACCGTCGGACGCCGGAGGGAAGTAGTACGCGGCGGGGCCGTGGACGGTTTCGACGACTACACATTCCGCCTTGGGCAGCCGGCCGAACCAGTCGCCCATGGCCGCCTTCGCTTTCGCGACCGCAACCTCCGATGCCGCCACGATGGCGGCGCCGTCCCGGTAGCGCAGCTCGGGGTCTTCACGCATCCGGGTGAAGATCTCGGTGAGGTCCGTGGTGCCGAGCACGGGCCCGGCGATCTCCCGGTACTCGTCGGCGAGCTTGGCGATCTGGTCGAGGCCGACCTGGTGGATCTCCTCCGGGGTCATGTCGGTGGATGTGAAGTGGTAGAGCGAAGTGGCATACGACTCGTCGCCGCCGGGGAGGTAACAGATGCCGGGGCGGTCGTCGGGCCGCGAGGCCGGGACGACAACATCCCTGATGGTGTCCCGCCAACGAGCCAAAGCCGGTGCTGAGACCTCTTTGAAGACCCGGGCAAGCTCTTCACGCCAGGCATCCTCGCCATCCCAACCCTCAGGGGCCTGTAACTGGAGTATGGGATTGGGGTCCTGGGCGAGGAGCTCGTCGACCTGGTCGGCGGTCTTCGCCGCGGTCGAGGCCATCGGCACCAGCCCCTTGGCGACACCTACGCGGAGGCGGTCTGAGGCCTCATCGAAGTACTGGCCCATGGCCCGGAACCGGTCGATCATCGCCAGAGCGTGGGCTGGCTCGGGAAGGGTCATCTGGGGGAAGTAGACGGGGAGGGCGGTCTGGATCCCGAAGATGTGGCTGACGTCGTGCTCGGCGGCTCTCGTCTCCAGACGGTCCGCCTGGGTGCCGGCCTCGAACATCAGAACGTCACGGGTGATCCGCTCGTCCGGAGTCAGGGTTTCGGGGTCGATCGCCTGCGCAGCGGCGGCAAACTCACGCAGCCCGGCGATGTGGGCGTTCTCTGACTCGAGGCTCACTTCGCCGAACTGGTGGTCGTAATCGTGGACGCCGATCATCGTGGCGTTCAGTGGCTCGTTGCGGAGGACAAAATCCCAGTAGTCGGTGGCGAGACGGTCCAGTTCGGGGTTCAACAGCGCTCCTTCTTCTCCAAAGCCGAA
>CAYLYQ010000077.1:5238-7168 GCA_964388105.1 uncultured Acidimicrobiaceae bacterium | reverse complement strand
CACGCTGCCGTTGGCAACCAAAAGGCCGTCGTGGGAGATCAGTTGGCGGACGTGGGAGTTCGGCGGCAAATGCCCTGTTTCTGACCACTTGGCCCCGTCGTCGCTCACGACCACAGCACCTGCGCTGATGGCATAGAAGCGACCTCCGTGGACTGTGAGCGCGTCCACGAAGTCTGAAAACTCGGTCGATGCCCATTCCACGTTCTGCCCTACTTCCGTGGTGGGTGTGGTGCTCGGTTCGACCGGGGGCTCTGCCCCAACCGGGACACGGGCCGGCCCGTCGGCCGGCGAGTACCAAAACAGCGCGGCTGGAAGGATGAGCGCCGTCACGACGGCGACTCCGATCAGTGCGTTGACGACGCTGCGACGATCCGTAGCGGGTGGCATCACGGCGTGCGCCTCGAGATCGGGCGCCAGTGGCGCTGCCGACTCCATCTGGGCCAGCACCCGACGCAGGTCGGCCCGACCGGGTTCGTTCAGTGTCGACTTCATGGTTCCAAGACCTCCCCAAGCTTCTTTCGTGACAGGTGCAGGTACCGCTTCACGGTCCCAGGACGACAACCCATGAGCTCGGCCACCTCGCGCACAGGAAGGTCTCTCCAGTACGTGAGGTAGACGGCTGCGCGTTGACGGTCCGGCAGCCGCCCGACAGCTACTGCCACGTCAGGTCGGTGCTCCACCGTTTCGGCCACCCGATCTTCCGGCCATGGTTCGACGCGCTTTCGGCGGAGCAGTCCCCGGCTCTCGTTGAGGACCGAGCGGAAGAGATAGGGGCGCGGGTCGTCGAGCGAACCCAACGACCCACGCCGGCGAAGAACCCGTTCCACCACAGTGGAGAGGACATCCTCAGCATGGTCCGGTCCAACCAACATCGTGGCGTACCGGACCAGCTCTTCCTTGTGCTTCGCCCAGATTGCGGAGTCATCCACGTCCTGACCACGCGCCAGGGCGGTGTCCGGTTGCATCGAGCCGGCGTTTACGCGGACGACTGCACCTCGTGGGGGAGTGGGAACCAGCGGAGTGCCTCCGATCCAGGCGACAGCTCGGCGCAAGGATCAGCGGGATCGATCGGCCGGTCGAGGATCTCCTCAGCTTCCGCGAGGAAGTCGGCGAGACGCTCGAGAGGGGCCGTCATCCGTTGCCGGGGTGACTCGTCGAGGAATCCGGCCAGACTCAAGGGCGGAACCGGCTGACCGTCGCGGTGGAACCACTCGCTGGTCTCCGAGTCGTACTCATAGAGCGGCAGAAGTCGCCAGCCCTTGTCGGCGACCAGGTGGACGGCCCTCTCGACGTACTCGTACTCCTCCTCGGGGATGAAGTAGTTGAAGTTGACCCGAACCCAGCCCGGTTTGATGACGTTGCAGCCGGCCAGGACCTCGGTGCGGATCCGGTCACTGGTGTCCGCATCGATGCCCAGCAGTCGATGGCCGTAGGGCCCGGCGCACGAGCACCCGCCGCGGGCCTGGATGCCGAAGAGATCATTGAGGACGGCCACGACGAAGTTGTGGTGGAGGAAACGGTTCTCTCCGAGGTGGCTCGGCGCCCGGACGAGGAACGACACGATGGACAGGCGATCGGCCTCCGGGTTGCCGAGGATTCGCAGGTTGGGGTTGGCAGACCACGAAGCGATGGCCCTGGTGATCCACTCGTGCTCCAGCTTGCGGATCAGGTCGGTCCCCACTTGCTCCTTCAGTGAGAAGACGAGCCCGGCCCGGATCGACTCGACGATCGCTGGTGTGCCGCCCTCTTCGCGGTGCTCGGGGTCCGCGAGGTAGAGCTGCTGGTCTCCGCTGACATAGGTGACCGTGCCGCCCCCTGGGACCGCCGGCACCCTGTTGGCCAGGAGATCGCGACGCACCACGAGAACCCCCGGAGTCCCGGGGCCTCCGATGAACTTGTGGGGCGAGATGAAGATGGCGTCCTTGTAGTC
>CAYLYQ010000077.1:0-5138 GCA_964388105.1 uncultured Acidimicrobiaceae bacterium | reverse complement strand
ATGCGCAGACCAATGATCCCGATGAGCCGGTCGATGGCGCCGGTCGCGCCCGATCCGGCGAAGATCACGGCGTGCTCCGCTCGGTCGGCGCCGACGCACCGGCGGATGATGTCCCTGGCCTCCTCGCGGAATCGAGTCGTCTGGAGGCCGGTGCCGGAGGTTTCGGTGTGGGTGTTCCCGTACATGGGGAGCACCTGCTCGCGGATGTAGTCCTCGATGAAGGTGAGAGACCGGCCCGAGGCGGTGTAGTCGGCGTAGACGACCCGTCGAACGCCGAACGGGGTGGTCACTGCGGTGTCGGCGCCGATCACCGCCGAACGGATCTTGTCGATCAGCACGCGCCTGCTCCTTTGACCAACAAGCTACTAGTTCTCGCCACAGGTTTCCCTGTGCGGAACCGGCCCCCTACCTCCGCCTCCGCTTGCGCTTCGGCGCAGGGACCTTCCCCCAAGCTGCGCTTGGGGGACAAATCCCTTCAGGGCCCTGACTCCGCCCTACTTGATGGCTCGCGCTCCGAGGAATGCCAGGACCGAGGCTCCCCAAGTGAGGAGGTAACCGAGGACGTCGGCGAACTCGTCGAAGAACACGCTTGCCGAACGCAACGTGTTGAGGATGCTGACCACGGCTATGCCCGCCATCAGCATGCCGATCAGTTTGAGCATCTTGTCCGCAGGGCCGATCGGGTCGTAGTTTCCCTTGGCGTAATAGACGATCACGGCGAGAAGTGCCGGGAGAAGCCACGGACCGATACTGAACTCTCGCAGCATGATCCCGAAGATCAGTTCCACGCCAAGCAGGATCAGACCGGCGAGGGCGACCATCCCTGTCGGCGTCGCAAAACCAGCTTTGTTGAAGGCAGCCTTGGCATCGGCCATGGCGTCGGCGACCGGCGATGGCTCACCGGACTCCGAAGACATGGGCGAATTGGGATCGTTGGTCATTGCTCCTCCTCCCGTCCGGCGAGCCCGGACGACTTGGGCCGAAGCGTAATCCCCCTCGCGTGGGGCAAGACCCTCAAAGGCGCCCCAGATTCAGCCGTATTCAAAGAAACCGCGGCCCGACTTTCGGCCCAGCAGGCCGGCCTCCACCATGCGGGTCAGAAGCGGGGGAGACGCGTACATCGGCTCCTTGAACTCCTCGAAGAGCACGTCGGCGACGTACTTCGTGGTGTCGAGGCCCACGAAGTCGGTCAGCTCCAGCGGACCCATCGGATGGTTGGCACCGAGGCGCATCCCGGCGTCGATGTCCTCTCGGGACGCGAAGCCCGCCTCGAGCATCCGGATGGCCCCCAGCATGTAGGGGATGAGGAGCATGTTGACGACGAACCCGGCGCGGTCCTTGGCCTTGACCACGGTCTTCCCGAGTCCCTCGGCGAACTCCTGAGCTCTCCCGGCCACACCTGGATCGGTCCGAACCGTCGTGATCAGCTCGACGAGCGCCATGACGGGGACGGGGTTGAAGAAGTGGAGGCCGACCACCTGACCGGGTCGGTTCGTGGCGGCGGCGAGCCGGGTGATCGGGATCGATGAGGTGTTGGAGGCGAGGATCGCTTCCGGGTCGGTGACGACAGCGTCGAGGTCGGCGAAGAGGCGCTTCTTCAGCTCCTCGTTCTCGGTGGCGGCCTCGATCACGATCTGTCGGTCCGCCTGGTCGCCCAGGTCCGTGGACACGGATATGCGGCCCGAGACGGAGTCTGCCTCCGCCTGTTCGATCTTGCCGCGCTCGACAGCCCGTCCCAACGACTTGGAGACCCGCCCCATGGCCGCCTCGGCCGCCGTTGCGTCGATCTCGTGGACGACCACCTGGTGCCCGGCCCGGGCGCAGACCTCGGCGATCCCGGAGCCCATGAGGCCCCCGCCGATCACTCCGACACGCCACGATTCCATTGCCTCTCCTTGTCGATCTCGTCAATCCTCATCATGGCAGGGGCAGGTACCCTCAGGCTCCGGATGTCGTACGACCACAAGACCATCGAGGCCAAGTGGCAGAGGATCTGGGAGGAAGAGAAGCTCTTCCAGGTCGAAGCCGACCCTGCACGCCCCAAGTTCTACAACGTGACGATGTACCCCTACCCGTCCGGGGCGCTGCATCAGGGCCACATCCGCAACTACACGTACGGCGACCTCCTCACCCGGTACAAGACCATGCAGGGCTTCAACGTCCTGTCGCCGATGGGCTGGGACAGCTTCGGTCTCCCTGCCGAGAACGCCGCCATCGCCACTGGCGTCCACCCGCTGGTGAACACCGAGGCCCAGATCGCCACGATGTCGGCCCAGATGAAGCAGCTCGGGGCCATGTACGACTGGAGCCGGGAGATCGCCTCCCACTCGCCCGAGTTCTACAAGTGGGATCAGTGGCTCTTCCTGGAGCTCTTCTCCCGTGGCCTTGCCTACAAGAAGGAAGCCCCGGTCAACTGGTGTCCCAAAGACCAGACCGTCCTCGCCAACGAGCAGGTCGTCGACGGGCTGTGCGAGCGATGCGACACGCCCGTGGTTCGGCGGAACCTCGCCCAGTGGTTCTTCAAGATCACCGATTACGCGGACCGTCTCCTGACCGATCTGGATCAGCTGGAGCACTGGCCGGACCGGGTGCGCACCATGCAGCGCAACTGGATCGGCCGCTCCGAAGGCGCCCGTTTCACCATCGAGGTCGACGGGGGCGGGTCGTTCGAGGTGTTCACCACCCGGCCCGACACGATCTTCGGCATGACCTTCTGCGTCCTGGCGCCCGAGCACCCCCTCGTGGACCGGTTGGTGGAGGGGCGGCCCGAAAAGGACGAGGTTCGCGCCTATCAGGAGAAGGCTTCGCGTGCGTCGGAGCTGGAGAGGATGTCCGAAGGCGACAAGACCGGCGTGTTCACGGGTGCCTACGCGATCAACCCGGTCAACGACGCCCGAGTCCCGATCTTCGTCGCCGATTACGTCCTCATGGGGTACGGCACCGGAGCGATCATGGCCGTGCCCGGCCAGGACCAGCGTGACTGGGATTTCGCCACCAAGTACGGGCTGGAGATCATCCGCACCGTCGAGCCACCTGCCGGGTGGGAAGGGGAGGCGTTCACGGGCGACGGGCCCACGATCAACTCCGGCTTCCTCGACGGGCTCGACCAGCAGTCCGCCAAGAAGAAGATCATCGAATGGATCGAGGAGCGCCAGATCGGCACGGGAGCGGTCAACTACAGGCTGCGGGACTGGCTGATCAGCCGCCAGCGGTACTGGGGTTCGCCCATCCCGATCGTGGACTGCCCCGAGTGCGGTCTGGTCCCGGTCCCATACGAACAGCTCCCGGTGCTGCTCCCCGATGTCGAGGACTACGTGCCCCAGGGCCGGTCCCCTCTGGCGGGTGTCGACGAGTTCGTCAACACGACCTGCCCGAAGTGCGGCGGGGAGGCCAAGAGGGAGACGGACACCATGGACACGTTCGTCGACTCATCCTGGTACTTCTTCCGCTACGCCGACCCCCACAACAGCGACGCCATCTTCGACACGCAAAAGGCGGCGTACTGGATGCCTCTCGATCAGTACATCGGGGGTGTCGAGCATGCGGTGCTGCACCTGCTCTACGCACGGTTCATCACGAAGGTCCTCTACGACATGGGCCTGTCGTCCGTCGAGGAGCCGTTCACCCGGCTCTTCACCCAGGGAATGATCACCCTCGCCGGATCGAAGATGTCCAAATCGAAGGGCAATGTGGTCGACCCGATCGAGATGTACGCCACACACGGGGCCGACGCTCTCCGGCTCTATCACCTCTTCATGGGCCCTCCCACCGACGACGCCAACTGGAACGAGGGCGGCATCGACGGCACCCGGAGGTTCCTCGAGCGGGTGTGGAGGGCTGCCGTCGAACCGGTCGAATACTCCGAGCGCCCCGCCGACGACCGTGACCGCGAGCTGGTGAGTCTCGCCCATCGGACGGTGAAGAAGGTCACCGAGGACATCGAGCGTTTCCACTTCAACACCGCCATCCCGGCGCTGATGGTGTTGACCAACGCCATCCACGACTACCTGGCAGACGAGCCGCGCCAGTCTGAGATGGACGAGACGGTGCGCTTGCTGCTGCTCATGCTCTCGCCGATGGCACCCCACCTCGCTCACGAGATGTGGGAGCGTCGGGGCCAAGGCGGATGGCTGGCGACACAGTCCTGGCCCGCCTGGGATGCCGACCTGGCGCGGGAGGACACCGTCACGCTCATCGTCCAGGTGAACGGGAAAGTCAGGGACCGTCTCGAAGTACCGGCGGACATCACGCCGGAGGACGCCGAGCGCCTGGCGTTGAAGTCGGAGAAGGCGGCCGTCCACATCGACGGCCAGGAGGTCAGGAAAGTCATTTCCAGGCCGCCCCGCCTCGTCAACATCGTCGTCGGTTGACGGGAGGGGAGGCGCTCCGAGCCGCCGGCATGGACGGTGCCGAGCTGCGGGCGCTGCTCCACCCCATCGACCCCGACACGGTCCCTCTTCGTCCGGCTCCGCGCTGGCTACGGGCGATCTGGGGCTCGGACGTCCGGGCTGTGGCGCTGGGCCGTACCGTGTTCGTGCGACCCGACCAGTTCTCCGCCGATCCGAAGATCCTGGGACGCTTGATCGTCCACGAGCTGGTCCACATCCGGCAGTGGTCCGACTACGGCACGATGGGTTTCGCCGCCCGGTACCTGCGCCGCTACCTGGCCGGCATCGCCCGCGGCCTC
Source organism: uncultured Acidimicrobiaceae bacterium (assembly GCA_964388105.1). Classification (GTDB taxonomy): domain Bacteria; phylum Actinomycetota; class Acidimicrobiia; order Spongiisociales; family ZC4RG35; genus ZC4RG35. The sequence goes on along the minus strand of CAYLYQ010000077.1, from coordinate 451 downwards.
GGTCACCGGGCCGCCTACCGGGCGAACCCTTACGAAACCGAGGCCCGCGAGGCGGCCGATGAGTTCGGGAGGATCGTCTAATTCCTCCCTCTGGATTTCTCCCCCGTGCGGAGCAACGGGGGAGTGGCCCGAAGGGCCGAGGGGGCGCGAGCGAAGCGAGCCAGGTTCACGTGATGACGATGCCTTCGAGGTCCGGTTCCGGGTCGGGGTGACGGGGGTCCATCCTCTCCAAGGTGTCGATGAGGACGGATGACACCGCCAGGTTGCGATACCACTTTCGGTCCGCCGGGATCACGTACCAGGGCGCGTAGTCGGTGGACGTCTCGGCGAGGGCGGTGCGGTAGGCCTGCTGGAAGTCGTCCCAGAGAGCGCGGTCGTCGAGGTCGGACTTGTTGAACTTCCAGTTCTTGTCCGGTTCGTCGAGGCGCGCCTGGAGCCGTTCCTTCTGCTC
>CAYLYQ010000076.1:0-7343 GCA_964388105.1 uncultured Acidimicrobiaceae bacterium | reverse complement strand
GAACCGGCCTCAGCCCGTGCGCATGATCACTTCGACCAACCGCGTCAAGTCGTTGCGCACGGTCGGCATCAGATCGGGGTTCTGTGCGGCGAGCAGCAGCGAGGGCACCACACCGCGCAGCTCGGCGAGGATGAGCCGGGCGTCGTCGGTCTGGGTTATCACCAGGCGTTCCACGGGTTGGATCATGCGGGCGGCCATCCCGCCGCCGAACGACGCGAACAGGTCGATCCGGTAGCCGTCGGAGTCTCTGACGAAGACGGAGCGGTCGGTCCCGTCCTGGAGCGTGATCAGAACCCGCTGGAACTCGACATCGGAGACCACCTCGGGCCCCGCGGCCGAGACAGCCCCGCCCGACACCAGGTAATCGCCCGCCCCCTGGGCAAACCCGGACCAGAAGTTGGAGCTGACCAGGCGACCGTCGCCCCGCAGCGCCTCGGCGACATCCCCGAAGCTCGCTCCCTCGGCGAGGGACGCCAGTGCCGCGTGGCCCGGCATCGCCAGACGGGCCGCGGCATCGAAGTCCGGGGTCCCGAACGCGGTCACCAACTCCTGGACCGCAGCCTCGGGGCTCTCCGCGCCGTTGTCGGGACCGGGAGGCAGCTCCTCACCCCCGGCACAAGCTCCCAGCACCAGCACGACCGCCAGCAGACGACTAAGCCGCGCCATGACCCGGCAACCTCCCCGTCGTCACCACGCCCCGCCTTCTCTCCCGGTCACCGAGCCCCAGATGACGCCACAGCCAGGCCAGATAGCCGATCCCGATGGCTTCACGCACCCACCGCCATGGGTCAGACATGGCGCGCTCCCAGGCCAGTGGCCAGAAGGGCGCTTCGCCGGCCGGGATGTCCCCGAAGAACGGCCACAAGAACACCTCCTGGTCGACCCACATCCCATCCAGCAGGAGATGAAAGAGCCAACCCACGCCGACCGCCATGAAAGCTCGGCGCCGCCTCCCCCGCCGGGTGCCGAGGAGCACGGCGACCATGTACACGGAAGGCAGTACGAGCGAGTGGGCCCAGAGCTCCGAGGTGGAGTATCGATCGGCGAGGAGGAGCGTGCCGATGGGCATGTCGATCAGGTCGGGAAGCAGCGCTCCGAGGAAGAGGAAGCGGATGTCGACCTTGGGGTCTCGGAAGATCCAGCGGAACAGCCACAGGTTCGCCCCCAGGTGCCAGAAGAGCATTCAGGCCACGAGGATCCGGCGGCAATGGACGCACCGCGGCAGGTCCTCCGAGAACGCCTCCTCCCGCTCCGACGGGGACAGTGCCATGTGGCACCCGCCGCAAACCCCGTTCTCGAAAGGAGCGATGGCCACGCCTTCCTTCAACCGGCGAAGGCCCTCGTAGAGATCCACCAATTCCGGGCTGATCGGCTGCAGCGCTTCCGCCTTCGCCGCCTCTTTGCGGGCCAGTTCGGCGTCGATCAGCTTCCACTCTGCCCGGATCGCCTGGTCGAGCTTCGCGCTCTCCTCTTTGGCCCGGTCGATCCTCTTCTGGAGGCGTGAAGCTTCGTCGCGCGCGGGATCGAGGTCGTCGAGCATCGCCAGCACTCGCGTCTCCATCGCCTCGCGCTGTCCGCGCAGGCTCTCCACCTCGAGTCGCATGTACTCGGTCTCGCGACCGCTCATGCCGCCGGCGAACAGGCGCGTCTCGTTCTCTTTGAGCTTGTTCTCCAGGATGGAGAGCTCGCCGTCGGCCTTGTCCATGGTCAGCTCCAGCTCCCGGAGGGAGTTGGCGGCCGTCTGGTGCTTTCGCTCCAGCTTCTGGAGGGACTCGTTCACCTTCCGGTACTCATCGAGCTCAGGGAGCGACTGGCGGCGGTCGAGGAGCCGGTCGATTTCGAGATCGACCTTCTGGACATCGAGGAGGTCGTGGAGCTCGGTGATCGTCATGGATGACAGAGGGTAGTTCTCCCTCAGGACCAGGTTTTCGGGTCGAGGCCGGTCCAGTCGACGACCTCGAGGCCACCGATCGACGCCACCAGGTCGTGAAGGGCCGCGATCCCTGGTCGTTCGGTGGCGGTGTGACCCGGGTCGACGACAGACAGCCCGAGGTCGAGAGCCCGCACGGCTCGGTGGTGCGGGACATCTCCGGTGACGAGGACGTCGGCGACCTCGGCGGCTGCCTCGATCAACGACGCCCCGGATCCGGGAACGACGGCCACATGTTCGATCTCCGCGCGCCGGTCGCCGTGAACCCTCAGTCCGGCTGCGCCGAACAGGTCGGAGACACGGGCGTCGACAACGCCCAGTGTCCCGGTCAGTTTGCCGACCCGGCCGATGGCGACGGTCTCCTCGTCGCCACCGAACGGCCTGACGTCACCGAGGCCGAGGGCATCGGCAAGGCTTTCGGACGCCCCACCCGGTGCGGCGTCCCAGTCGGTATGGGCGACCAGCAAAGCCACATTCGCCCTAATGAGGCGAAATGCCCTCGCTTCGGCCGAACGCCCGGCGACCACCCGGCGGGTCGGGGCGAACAGCAGCGGGTGGTACGAGACGAGCAGATCGACGGGTGTCTCCTCCATTGCAGCCACGACGGCTTCGGTGACCTCATGGCAGACCCCGACGGTGGACACTTCGGCCGCCGGGTCACCTAGTTGCAGACCGACCGGATCCCAGTCCGCGGCGTTCTCGGGTCGGGTCCTGGCGGCCAGCTCGGCCACGATCTCGGCAACCGTCCTCACAGAGGCGCATCGTATCCTCCGGCCATGGACCTCTCTGCCGGCGCCGCCTATCAGCCACCCGACGACTGGCGGCGGGTCACGGTCGTCGACTCGCACACCGGTGGGGAGCCGTTTCGGGTGGTGACGGGCGGTCTGCCTCCGATCCCGGGCGGGACCGTGCTCGAGATGAGGGCTCATGCCCGCGAGCACCTCGACGGCTTCCGCCGGCTGCTGATGTGGGAGCCTCGAGGCCACGCCGACATGTACGGCGGCTGGATCGGTCGCCCGGTCACCCCTGGATCGGATCTCTCGGTGCTCTTCACCCACAACGAGGGCTTCTCCACGATGTGCGGCCACGGGATCATCGCCCTCACCAAGGTGGTTCTCGACACGGGCATCATCGACAAGCCGGGAGATAGGCCGACTCTCGTCATCGACACCCCGGCGGGCACCGTCGTGGCCACGGCGACCCGGGAAGCCGGCAGGGTCGTCGAGGTGTCGTTCCGGAACGTCCCGTCCTTCGCACCGGTCCTCGACGGTTCCGTCTCCGTGTCAGGGCTCGGGGATGTGCGATTCGACCTCGGATTCGGCGGCGCCTTCTACGCCTTCGTCGACGAGACGACGATCCCGGTGGACCGGGACGATGTGACAGCTCTGGTGGCGGCGGCCGGGCGGATCAAACGAGCCGTGATCGACGCGGGGCCCATCGAGCACCCCGAGCATCCCGACCTCGGCTTTCTCTACGGGGTGATCTTCACCGGGCCGTCGAGACGGACGGACGTGCTGGGACGGCATGTCTGCGTCTTCGCCGAGGGCGAGGTCGACCGCTCCCCCACCGGGACCGGGGTCAGTGCCCGCCTCGCCATCCTCCGCGCCCGCGGGATGGTCGGCGTCGGCGAAACGGTCTGGATCGAGAGCGTGGTGGGGAGCGTCTTCTCGGGCCGGGTCGCGGAGTTGACCGAGGTCGGCGGCTTCCCGGCAGTGATTCCGGAGGTGGTCGGGAGCGCGCACATCCTCGGACGCTCCGAGTTTTGGATCGACCCGGACGACACCCTCGGTACGGGGTTCTTGGTCCGATAGATGTCTCTCGGCCTGGCCCGCGCCCTCGTCTTCTTCACCTCTGCCGCGGTGCTCGTGGTCGAGTTGTTGGCGGTCAGACTCCTCGCTCCGTACCTCGGGGTGAGCCTGTTGGTGTTCACGGGAGTCATCGCGGTGATCCTCGGGGGGATCTCCCTGGGAGCCTGGCTGGGCGGTCGGATTGCCGACCGACGGGATCCGAAGTCGCTGGTGGGACCGATCCTCATTGCAGGAGGTCTCACCGTCATGGGGTCACCCCTGATCGTCGACTTGATCGGCCCGCGCCTCGGCAGCGATCCCATCTCGATCGTCTTCGCTTCCCTGGTGGCCTTCCTCACCCCGGCGGCGGTGCTGTCGGCCATCCCGCCGATCGTGGTCAAAGCGCGGCTGGCATCGCTCACTGAGACGGGCGCCGTGGTCGGGTCCTTCTCGGCAGTGGGAACGGCGGGGGCCATCTTCGGGAGCCTCGCCACGGGCTTCTTCCTCGTGGCCGCCTTTCCGACGCGGCCCATCCTCTTCGTCCTCGGCGCGGCCCTGGTCGCGGCTGGGCTGGCCTTCCACAGCTCGAGGTCCCGCACCGGCGTGGCGGCGTCCGTGCTCCTCGTGGCGGGGATCGGAGCGGGCCTCGCCCTGGCATCGGGACCGTGTGACCTGGAGACCGCCTACCACTGTGTCATCGTCGCCGAAGACCCCCAGCGCGAGTCCGGCCGAACGCTGATACTCGACCGCCTGCACAACAGCTACGTCGACCTCGACGACCCCACTCATCTCGAGTTCCGCTACGTGAAGATCATCGCCGACGCCGTCAACACCCACCGCCCCGACGGTCCGTTGCGGACCGTGTCGATCGGCGGCGGGGGCATGACGCTCCCGCTCTACTTCGACGCCACCAGACCGGGGTCCACGCACACGGTGCTCGAAATCGACGGTCGGGTGGTCGAGGTGGCGCGCACCCAACTCGGGGTGGACCGGGACTTCGACGTGGTGGTGGACGACGCCCGCATCAGCCTGCGCTCGTTGACCGACGACTCCGCCGACGTCGTCGTGGGCGACGCGTATTCGGGCGCTTCCGTCCCATGGCACCTGACCACGATCGAGTACACGACGGAGATCTCCCGTGTGTTGGCCGACGACGGGCTCTATGCCATGAACGTCGTCGACTACCGGGGCCTACGATTTGCCCGGTCGGCGGCTCGCACGCTCATGGATGTTTTCAACCACGTCGCCTTGTTCGTCCCGCCTTCGTATCTCGACGGCCGCAGTGGGGGCAACTTCGTCTTTGTCGCCTCCTCCCAGCCTTTCGACCGCGACGCAATCCTCGCCGCCGTCCGGCAGAGGGGTGGCGCCGAGGTGCTGATTGCTGGTGACGACCTGGTGGCGTTCACGGAGTCCGGAGTCGTCTTGCGGGACGACTTCGCCCCGGTCGATCAGATGTTGATCAACTAGAGATGGCGTTCTCGCGCCGCCGCCAGATCCTCGAGAAACGGCACGACGTCGGCCTGTGACTCGAGCCTCATGATCGCCGACGTCTCACCCTCGCCGACCTTGATCCCGATGTCGCCTTCGAGGAGAGCCCGGAAGGCGTCCTCGTCGGTGACATCGTCTCCGATATAGCAGACCGTGCCCGCGAGGTGACGCTCCCGAAGCTGGCGAACCGCGTCCCCCTTGTCCTTGCGGCTCACGGAGAGCTCGATCACCTTCTTGCCGGCCAGGACGCGCACACCAGACCGCCGGGCCGGACCGGTCATCACACGGGCGACCAGATCTTCCCCGGCCCCCGGAGCCTGCCGGTAGTGGAGGGCGACCGAGGTCGGCTTGACTTCGAGCAGCGCGCCCTCCATCCCGTACGCGATTCCCTCCAGGTCGGACCGGAGAAGGCCGAGGAGTTCGATGGCTTCGTCGTCGAGATCGGGCTCGTCCTCTCCCTCGGAGCCGTGCCCCCCGACGAGATCCACGCCTTCGAGATCGAGCATCTCTGCCAGCTCGGAGCGGCGTCGCCCTGACACCACGGCGACAACGGTGTCCGGTGCCTCGGCCAGGCGGCGGAGCGCCGCGACGGTCGCCGGATTGGGTCGTGCTAGCGAAGGGTGCTCGACGATCGGCGTCAAGGTGCCGTCGAAATCGCAGGCGACGAGCAGCCGGCGGGCGGTGGCGAGTGCGGCAGCGGCCTCCTCCCGGTTCATTGCTCCCCCATCATCTCCAGACAGTTCTCCGCCCAGTCGAAGACGTCGGTGGCAGACACCACCCGTCGCAGCGCCCGCATCCTCCGCCGCTGCTCGCTGTCGCTCATGTGGAGGGCCTCGGCCAGGGTGGCGGCGACGTTGTCGACGTCGTGCGGGTTGACGATGAGCGCCTGGCGAAGCTGCTCGGCGGCCCCGGCGAACTCGCTCAGCACCAGGACGCCGGTTTCGTCCGCCCGACACGCCACGTACTCCTTGGCGACGAGGTTCATCCCGTCGCGCAGCGGGGTCACCATCATCACGTCGCCGGCCAAGTACGCCCCAACGAGGTCTTCAGGACCGAGTGATCGGTACAGGTAGTGGACGGCGGGGAGGCCCGCTCTCGAGTTCTCACCGTTGATCTGGCCCACCAGCCGCTCCACCTCCTCACGGGTCTCCTGGTAGAGCGGCACGGCCTCCCGGCTCGGGACCGCGATCTGGAGAAACTGGACGTCCTCGGGAGTCAGCGACTCGCGCTCGAGGACGGTTTGGAAGGCCTTGAGGCGTACTTCGATGCCTTTCGTGTAATCGAGGCGGTCGACCCCGAGGATGAGGCGCTTCGGGTTGCCCGTTCTCTGGCGGAGGTTCTCGGCGACTCTGTGAACCGCGGGCTGCGCGAGAAGGGCGGTGAAGGAGGCGACATCGATCCCGATCGGCGCCCGATCCACGCGGACGGTCCTCTCGTCGTATCGGAGTCGGCGCCAATCGGAGCCTCGGGCTCCGCCGTAGCGCCGGGCAGCGGCGGCGAAGTTCTGGGCACCGCTGCGAGTCTGGAACGCCACGACGTCAGCGCCGAGGAGTCCTTCGATCAGGGGCGCTCGCCACGGGAGGCGGGAGAAGAGCTCGACCGGCGGGAACGGGATGTGGAGGAAGAACCCGATGCGGACGTCAGGGCGGAGGGCGCGCAACATCCCCGGCACCAGCTGCAACTGGTAGTCGTGGATCCAGACCAGGTCGCCCGGCTGAGCGACGGCGGCAGTGCGCTCGGCGAACCGCTGGTTGACCTCGACATAAGGGCCCCACCAGTGACGGTGGAACTCGGGTGGGCGGACTCCGTCGTGATAGAGGGGCCAGAGGGTCCCGTTGCAGAACCCGTGATAGAAGTCGTCCTCTTCTCGTGCGGACAGGCGCACCGCCACCTGGTCGATGCCCTCGACCTGGAACTCGCCGAAGTCCCGGTCGGGGACTCCCGGCCAACCGACCCACGCCCCTCCGCGGTCCTTCAGGATCGGCGCCAGGGCACTGACGAGGCCCCCGGGGGAGGTCTCCCACTCCCCCAGTTCGTTCAACTGCACGGGCAGACGATTGGCGACGACGACGAGCCGCCGCTTGGTCACAGCCACGAACCCGTTATACCCCGGTGCCCGCATTGTGACGCCAAGCGGG
>CAYLYQ010000075.1:0-7453 GCA_964388105.1 uncultured Acidimicrobiaceae bacterium | reverse complement strand
CATCGGCGTGGCGGGTGACTGCCCAGAAGCCCGACCCGTCGCTCTCCTCGACCCACGCCACTGGCTCGGTCTCCCGGAGTCGCTGGAAGGTCCCGTGTGGAAAGCCTTCGACATAGGTGTCGTGCGAGGTGATGTCGGCGTGCGGGTCGGCGGCCACCCCGCTTCTCAGGATCTCGGCCATCACGGGCAAGTTAGACCCCGCCGGCGGAACGCCGCATCCCGTCGGTAGCGTTTCTGACCCATGGTCACCCCGGAGACCTCCGGATCCGACGAGAAGTCGACCGGATCGGCACGCTGGAAGGTGCCGGCAGCATTGCTCGCCATCGTCGCCGGCACTGCCGCCGTTTTCGCTCTCACCAAGGCGGATCCACCCCCGGTCGCCGACGACGCATTGCCGACCACCCCTTCCACCTTTCCTTCGGTCGAACTCCCCACCACCACCACGACGACACCACCGTTCCGGGTGGCCGACATCGTCTCGGGGCCCCAGATCGAGTGGCTCCACAGAGACATGCTCTCCAACAAGAGCGTCGTCGACACCATCGAGAGGGATGGGGTCTTTCACCTTTTCGTAGCCGACCAATCGAATGAGGGTCACAGTGGCATCGAGACCTGGATCTGGGATGGCGGCTGGCTCCAGGTCGGCGAGAAGCTCGAGGGGATCGAGCACCCACGTGTGATCGAAGCCGGCCCCGGCTTCATGGCTTATGGCACCGACTCCGACCTCCATCCAGTGGTCTGGCTGTCGACGAACGGCTACGACTGGTCAAAGGCGGCCCTGCCTGAACCTGGTGCCGCCACCGGGTTCTGGCTCAGTGGCGCCGGGGTCACAGACGAGGCGATCATCCTCATCGCCGAGGAGTGGCAGAACCCTCCTGACCCAGTGCCGGATGCCGTCTCGGCGCGCTTTCCCGGCCTTAGCGGCTACTTGGGGCACTTCGATGAGGAGCAGCGAGTCGTAGTCACCGCTCCACTGGGGATTGCGGTCGATGTCCTGCCCATCGAGGAATTCGGCCTGCCCGAGCAGCCCGAACAAGTCCCATTCAGAACTCGCCTTGTAGCTTTGATCGGGAGCCCGGACGGCAGTTCTTGGCGGCGAGTGGTCCTCAACGACGACACCTTCGGAGGACAGGAAGGCCCAGTTCAGTTGATCCCGGCTATCACCGGCCCGGATGAGCGGCTATTGGCGCACGGGTGGCTGTCTGATGGCTCTGGTTGGGTTACCTACGCGAGTTCGGACGGCGCGAGCTGGGACGCGCTCGACGTGCGCATTCCCGACCCGTTCGCCACCTACAGCTTGCTCACCAAGTGGCACGACCGCTTTGTATCGATGACAGCCACCTTCCCCTCGGGTCTTCCGGTGCTACGAACCTCCGACGACTTGTCGACCTGGGAGGACCTCTTCAAAGCCCCGACAGAGTTGGCTCGGTGCTGCCGCTGGAACGACCATCAGCCCGACCTTGCCGTTGGGGCAGCTGGGGTGGCAACACTGGCTCAGAGCGTGGACCTCGAAACCTACTTCGAGGGCCCACCATCACTTTCCCGGGACGGCTTCACCCTGGAGGCTGGACACCGCCTGACGCTCTGGGATGGTGATCGGGCGATCATCTACGGAGATCTGTGGCAACCGCAGCGTGACCAGGTTCCGGCAAGATTGTCTGAGGACGGCACGACGGTGATCATCGCCGACCCACGCACCGAACAAGACCTGACGAGTTTCACACTCGCCGAACTGACCCACCTAGAGGAGGCGATGCGCTCCTGGGGCATACCGACCTACGCGAACGGCCGGGCGGTGTTGTTCTTCTCACCCGACGGCGAGAACTGGACGACCCAAGACCTGGGTGACGTCGTCTCACCGGGGGCGGCGTCTCGCATCTTCATCGGAACCGCCTCACTGCTCGTCATCTCCAACACCGAAGCCGGCACATTCATCTGGACAGGCATCCCCCCCACCCTCAGCGACTACTGATGCCCTTAGCGGGTACCCACCTGCGGAATGACCCCGACCAATACCCTGTTCCTCAATAGGTGCTCAAATACGGACACGATCTTCGCTTCGGCGTGTTCATTACGCCGAACAACGACCCGCCGCGTTTCGCCGTCGACCTCGCCGTGCATGCCGAGAAGATTGGTCTCGACCTGGTCACCTATCAGGACCACCCCTACCAGCCCCGATTCCACGACACTCTGGCGCTTCTCGCCTGGACCGCGGCCGTCACCGAACGGGTCCGACTCGCCAGCCTCGTCCACTCGCTTCCGATGCGCGCGCCTGCAGTTCTCGCCCGCGCCGCCGCCAGCATCGACATCCTGAGCGGCGGACGCTTGGAGGTGGGTCTCGGCGCCGGAACCTTCTGGGACGCCGTCGAGGCCATGGGCGGCCCAAGGCGGTCGCCGGGCGAAGCGCTGGAGGCTTTGGAGGACGGCATCGACGTCATCCGCGGCATCTGGGACGTTTCGACGACAGAACGGCTCGAGGCGGGCGGCGACCATTACAGGATCTCGGGAGCGAAGCGTGGCCCCGCCCCCGCCCACGCCATGGAGATCTGGGTCGGCGCCTACGGCCCTCGCATGATGGACCTGATCGGCCGGAAGGCGGACGGATGGGTGCCGAGTATCGGCCGCATCTCCCCTGAAGACCTCGCCGACCGCACCCGCCGCATCGATGAGGCCGCGGCAAGCGTCGGCCGCTCTCCATCCGAAATCAGGCGCATCGCCAACCTGGGCCTGGGTGAGAGCGGTTTCAACGCCTCCCGTCTCACTGACACGATCGGATGGCTTGCCGAGACCCACGGCTTCTCCACCTTCATCCTGGCGACCGACGACCCCGCCCACATCGAGGCGTACGCCACCGAAGTCGCCGCCACCGCCCGCCGGCTCGTGGGAGGCACCGAATGAGAGTCGACGTCTGGTCCGATGTGGTCTGCCCCTGGTGTTACATCGGGAAGCGCCGGCTCGAGGAAGCGATCCGCCTTGATGAGGGCGAAGCCGTGGAAGTCGTCTACCACAGCTTCCAGCTGGCTCCGGAGCTGCCCACCGACCTCGACGAGCCCGCGCTCGAGTATCTCATCCGGCACAAAGGCGTCGACGAGGACCGCGCCCGGGCCATGCAAAACCACGTCACCCACGTGGCTTCCACCGTCGGCCTCGAGTACCACATGGAAACGGCGCGATCGGCGAACACCCACCTGGCCCACCAGCTGATCCATTTCGGAGCGGAGCACGGATCGCAGGCGGAAATCAAGGAGCGGGTCTTCAGCGCCCATTTCACCGAGGGACGGCACATCGGGTCCATCGACACCCTCATCGAGATCGCAGCGGAGGCTGGTCTCGACCCAGAAGTGGCCCGCGACGCGTTGGAGACCGGCAAGTACGCGGAGGCGGTGGAACAGGATCGGGATCTGGCCGCCCGGATCGGGATCCAGGGCGTCCCCTTCTTCGTCTTCGAAGGGAAGATCGGTGTCTCCGGGGCCCAATCGCCCGAGATCCTGATCGAGGCCATGCGCCAGGCATCACAGGCCTGATTCGGCAGGCCCCCGCCGTGGGTAGCGTTGGGGCCATGGAGACCAGGCGGATCCTTCTCGACGGCGAGCCCACCGAAGTCACCGTCACCGACGGGATGCTGGTCACCGCCGACGGCCGTCGCATCGACGCCGATCAGGCAGACCACCTCCCGCCGGTGGTCCCGTCGAAGATCATCTGTGTCCACCTCAACCACCGGAGCCGGGTCGAGGAGTTCATGACCAACCTCCCGCCGGCGCCGACCTACTTCCACAAGCCGACCACGGCCCTGAACGCCCACCGCCACCCCGTGGTCCGCCCCCGGCGAAGCCTGTACCTCAACTACGAAGGTGAGGTCGCCATCGTCATCGGCAAACCCGCCTACGACATCTGCGTTGCCGAGGCCGCCGAGCACATCGCGGGCTACACCATCGCCAACGACTTCGGCCTCCACGACTTCCGGGACACGGACGCCGGATCGATGCTGCGTGTCAAGGGCTCCGACACCCTCTGCCCCGTCGGGCCCGGCCTGGTCACGGATTGGGACTTCCACGACAAGACCATCAGGACCCTGGTCAACGGGGAAGTCCGGCAGGAGGGGAACACGTCCGAGATGGAATGGGACATGCACTACCTGGTGGCCGACCTGGCCCGGACGATCACGCTCCTTCCGGGCGACATCATCCTCAGTGGAACCCCTGCCGGCTCGCGCCCAGTCGAGCCGGGCGACGTGGTCACCGTCGAAGTCGAGGGGCTGGGTGCTCTGACGAATAGAATCGTGGAGCGGGAGTCAGAGATCCGATACGACTTCGGAGCTCAGCCCTCGCAGTCCGAGGAGGTTCTCTCCACCGCCCTCGGCGGAGACTGGGAGTGGAGAGGCATCCGCAAGCCGCAGACGCCGAGCGATCAGGAGTTGAACCGATGAGGCCCACCGCAGGAGTGACCGCCTGGCGGCGCACCCTGGACACCTTCTACGGCCCGGATCGGCTCCAGACGCTCGCCACCTTCTACAGCGACAGCCTGCTGGGCGCGGACATCCTCCCGGTCATCTTCCCCAACGGCCAACCGTCCGGCAACGCCGAAGCTCTCGTCGGCATGGTCGATGGCGTCCTGATCTCGGGGGGCGACGACCTCGATCCCGCCACCTACGGCAAGGAGCCTGCCGGGAGCAAGAGCTTCGATCCCGAAGTGGACGAGTTCGAGATCGCCCTCGTCGCCGCGGCCCGCAGGCAAGGCAAACCGGTGCTCGCCATCTGCCGGGGCCTCCAACTGCTCAACGCGGCCATGGGCGGGACACTGGAACAGGAGATCACCTCGCCGGGCGGGATCCATGACACCTTCGAAGGAGTCTCGCCGGACGAGATGAATGCTCGCCGCCACACGATCCACTTCGAAGCCGACTCCGTCCTCGCCGACCTCTTCGGGTCGAAGGAGGCCAAGGTGAACTCGCTGCACCACCAAGGGATCGCCGACCTCGGTGACGGCCTCGTTGTGGAAGGCACCGCCGATGACGGGCTCATCGAGGCCGTGCGCTGTGAGGGCAACTGGTGGGCCATCGGCGTCCAGTGGCACCCCGAGCGGATGGAAGGCGATCACCAGCGGATATTCGCCGCCTTCCGCGACGCCATGGTTCAGTCGAGGAGCGCCGCCACCGCCTGACCCTCCGGGCACTCGTCCCGCAAGGGACACCACCGGCACCAGGGGCCCGGCGTCTTCCTGGCGGCCTCGCCGGCAGCCCATGACACCCGCATCTCGCTGATCATCATCGCCACTTCGCCCGCGGTCGCCTCGACGCCCTCCCAGCTGGGCTCGGCCCGGTACACCTCGCCGCTGCGGACCGAGTAGGCCTCGATCGCCGCCGGCATGTCCCCTTTGGCCAGAGCCCAGAGCATGGCGTAGAACCCGAGTTGGGCTTCGGGCTCACCCAGGTCGCCGGACTTCCAGTCCACCAAGCGCCAGCCGCCGTCATCGAAAACGGCGTCGATCTTGCCGAGCAGGGTGAGGTTCGAGGAAGCGACCTCGTGATCGAGCTCGACCTCCGAGCCGGCAAACCCGGTCAGAGGCAGTCGCACGAACCGGTGATACAAGTCGCGGACCTCTTCGAACAGGGGCGACAACGCGGACATGCGCCCCAGCCCGGCTTCGGCGAGCTTGTAGTTGAGGCTCTCCGACTTGCCGATCTCCTGACGGCAGATGGTGGAGAACTCCTCGTCTGCGATGGGACCGTCCTCCAGGTGGCGCTTGAAGATGAGGTGAGCCAGGGAACCGGAGAAGGAGACTCTCGAGTAGGGCTCGAAAAGCCCGGCGAACCGGGCTTCGGCGCTCGCCGGGCACCTTTTCCAGGTCTGGAACGTCGAAGCGGATATGCGCAGCGGATCGCCGGGAACGACTTCGGGGAAGACAAACGCCATCGCGGCGCGAGCCTATATCCGGGCTGTGACCGTTCCCGATGTCTCGGAAACGCAACTACCATCGGCGATCCACGGACTGGGTCGATCCCGGCGACCCAACTCATGAATCGAAATCATTTCCTCTTCCGCGTCAATCCCTTGCTCGCGGCCGTCACTGTGGTGGGGGTCTGCCTGGCCGCGTTGCTCGCTCTCTACGGACTGACACGCTGGACTTCTCAAGGTGAGGTCATGGGTCGCGTCATGGTCGCCGATGTTGCGGTGGGCGGGCTCGGGGAGTCGGAGGTTCGTGGCGAGCTGATCAGTCTGGAAGATCGCCTACTCGGTCGCCGTGCCCAGTTCTCCATCGACGGGCAGCCGGTCAGCCTCGATCCACCTGCGACCGGGCTCAGCCTCGACCTGGAGTATCTGACCGACCGGGTCATGGCGGTGGGCCGGGAAGGAAACGCCGTCTACCAGTTCCTTCACTGGCTGACTCACATCTTCGCCACCACCCAGATTCCCCCGGCTGGCAATGTGGACCCCGAGGCGATGAAGGCCCTCTTCGACGAGTGGGACGCCGACGTCATCTCCGAGCCGGTGTCCCTTGGTGGGATCGTGATCCAGGACGGCACGCCCACTCCGGTCTACCCGGAGACCGGCATAGGGCTGGATCGCACGCGTTCGGCCGAGATCATCCGTTCCGCACTGCTCGAGGTCGAGTTCTCCAACCACGACCTTCCGACCCAGGTCATCGTCCCCTCGCTCACCGATGAGGACATCGAGAGGGCGGTCGGTGAAGCATCACAGCTCATCGGAGAGCCCATCACTCTCGTCCACGACAGCAAGTCCGTGGTGTTCACGCCATCCCAACTCGCCGGCGCCTACGTCGCGGAGGTGGTCGGCGGAGGATCTCCCCAGATCATCCACACGTTCGACCCGGCCGTGATCGACACCTACCTGGAGCCGGTTCGCGGCGACTTCGAGGCCGAACCGGTCGATGCCGAGTTCCGCATCGACGGCGACTCGATCTCGATCGTCCCCGGCCGCAACGGCACCCGTATCGACGAGACCGAGACCGCACAGAAGCTGATCCAGTCCGGAATGACGAGCGGGCGAACCGGGGTCCTCCCGGTGGTCGAAGGCGCGGAGCCAGACACGACCACGGCCGAGTTGGAGGAGATGAACATCACCCATCTCGTCAGCCAGTTCACCACCCACCACTCCTGCTGCCAGGATCGGGTCACCAACATCCAGCTGATGGCGGACGAGATCGACGGCGCCATCCTCCTCCCGGGTGAAGTCTTCAGCATCAACGGGTTCGTCGGCGAGCGCACCCTGGAGAAGGGTTACCTGCCGGCCGGGACGATCGTCGCCGGTGAGCTCGAGGACACCGTCGGAGGCGGCGTCAGCCAGTTCGCCACCACCATGTACAACGCGGTCTTCTGGGGCGGCTACCAGGACATCGAGCACCGGCCCCACAGCTACTACTTCTCCCGGTACCCGGAGGGGATCGAGGCCACGGTGAACTGGACGACGCCGGACCTTCGGTTCCGCAACAACAC
>CAYLYQ010000074.1:0-8150 GCA_964388105.1 uncultured Acidimicrobiaceae bacterium | reverse complement strand
GCGCCCCCCTCAGGTCTGATGGCGAGCGTCGACATCCTCATCGCCGGCGAGAAGCATCGATATCAGCTGATCAAGCTGGCGTCCACATCCCAGCTCGAGGTTCACGCCACAGTGATCAAGGAGATGGGCGAGACGTCCGAAGTCGAAGTGGTCGATCCGGAGGACCTGTCACCGCCCGGCCGCTTCTCCTCCTACTGACGAAGCCGAGAGCCAGCCGGTAGCCTGCCCGCCACGATGTCAGCCCGAGCCATCCAGTTGTACAACACGAGCCTCGCTTTGCTCTCCCTAGTCGCCCTGGCAGCCGCGGTGGGGTTGGTCATCTACCGGCTCGCTCGTGGTCGGGAGGCCGCAGCCCGGCTGCTCGGCAACCGCGCCATCTGGCTCGCCTGGGCGGTGGCGGCCGTGGCCACCGTCGGATCCCTGATCTACTCCGAGGTGGCCCACTTCGTCCCGTGCCGCCTGTGCTGGTTCCAGCGGATCTTCATGTACCCGCTTTCGATCGTGCTGCTGGTGGGCGCCATCCGAAAGGAACTCGCCGTCCGCTACTACGCCCTGCCACTCTCGCTGATCGGCCTCGCGATCTCGATCTACCACTACGTGATGCAGGTGTTTCCCAGCCTCGAGGGCGGAGCGTGTGATCCCCTCAACCCGTGCAGCGCCCGGTACGTCGAGGTCTTCGGCTTCATCTCGATCCCATTTATGGCGGGGGCCGGGTTTACCCTCATCTCCGTCCTGGCTCTCTCATACATGAAGGCAAACAAGGAATGAACAAGAACCTGATGTGGATCATCGGCGGGGTCGTCGGCCTCGCGTTGGTCGTCGGACTTGCCTGGGCGATCGCCGGCGAGGAACCGCCGGATGCGTCCGCCGGCTTCGGCAACCCCACCGTCACGGGCACGAACCTGCCCGTCGCCCAGAATCCGAACGCGGGTGACCCTGCCATCGGCATGACCGCCCCCACGGTGATCGGCGCCGATTGGAACGGCAACGAAGTCTCCATCGAGCCGGACGGCCGACCCAAGATCATCGTCTTCCTCGCCCACTGGTGCCCTCATTGCCAGGCCGAAGTGCCGGTGATCCAGGACTGGGTTGACGACGGCCGCCTGCCGGAAGGCGTCGACATCTACGGCGTGACGATCTTCACCAACTCTGCACGGGTCAACTTCCCGCCACAGGATTGGCTGGAGCGCGAGGGGTGGACCATCCCGACCCTGATGGACAACTCCGACAACGACGTCGCCCTCGGGTTCGGCGTGTACTCCACACCCACCTACGCGGTGTTAGACGGTGACAACGTCAACTTGGGCCGGGCTTCAGGTGAGATCGGGGTGACCGGTCTCGACACCCTGGCGGCCATCGCCAAGGCATCCATCGACGACTGAGCTACTGCTCCAGCGCCCGGATCTTCTCCAGCCGCCGGACGTGACGGTCCTCACGGCTGAATTTGGCGTCTATGAAGGTCCGGACCAGGTCTTCGGCGAGGGCGGGCCCCACCACCCGGGCGCCGAGGCACAGGACGTTGACGTCATCGTGCTCGACCATCTGACGCGCCGTGTAGGCGTCGTGGGCGACCGCGGCGCGGATTCCGGTCAGCTTGTTCGCCGCGACGCAGGCTCCGGCCCCAGAACCGCAAACGATGATTCCCCGATCGGCCCGGCCGTCGAGCACCGCCCTCGACACCGACGCGGCATAGTCGGGGTAGTCCACGGGGTCCTCGGAGTGGGTACCCAGGTCGTAGACGGCGTGGCCGGACTCGGCGAGCCACGCGGCCAGGTGTTCCTTCATCTCGTACCCGGCGTGGTCCGACCCCAAGGCGATTCTCATGGCGGGGGCAGGGTAGCCACGACACGGCCCGCTCCCGGCCTTCGGGGTGCCGGAACCACCCGCCACTACATTGCCCGCAATGCCCACCATCACGGTTGAAGGGGGTCGCCCCCTGTCCGGGACCGTCGGGGTCCGTGGCGCCAAGAACGCCGTGCTCAAGGAAATGGTGGCCGCTCTGCTGGCCCCGGGGAGGCACCGCCTCGGGAACGTCCCGCGCATCCTCGACGTCGACCTGATGGCAGAGGTCCTCAGACACACGGGCTGCAAGGTGGAGTTCGGAGACCACGAGCTGTGGACGGTCGTGCCCGAGGAACCCCGGCCGGAGGCGCCGATCGAGCTGGTCAGGGCAATGAGGGCGTCGATCGTCGTGCTCGGGCCGCTGCTGGCACGGTGCGGCATCGCACGGGTGGCGCTCCCGGGCGGCGACGACCTGGGCGCTCGCCCCATCGAGTGGCATCTGGAGGGCCTGGAGCAGATGGGGGCCGAGTTCGAGCTGGTCCATGGCGAGCTCGTCGGCCGCGTCGACGGCCGCCTGCGCGGCACCGAGGTGGAGCTCCCCTTTCCGTCGGTCGGGGCGACCGAAAACCTCTTGTTCGCCGGTGTGCTGGCCGAGGGGCGCACCACCATCGTCAACGCGGCCAGGGAGCCCGAGATCGAGGACCTGATCGCCCAGCTCAACGCGATGGGCGCCCGCATCAAAGGTGGAGGAACCTCCCTCGTCACCATCGACGGCGTGGAGCGCCTCAGCCCCGTCGACCACGACGCCGTACCCGATCGGTTGGAGGCGGGGACCTACGCGCTGGCCGGTGCGATCACCTCCGGGGACGTCACCGTGACCAGATGCCGGCCCGGCCACCTGCGAATGGAGCTGCGGAAGCTCGAGGACTCAGGTTGCGAGGTGGAGAGGGGGGACGACTGGCTTCGGGTCCGCGGCCCGGAACGGCCGGCTCCGGTGGACTTCGCCACCCTCCCGTACCCGGGCTTCCATACCGACATGCACCCGCAGATGGTGGCGTATCTCAGCGTGGCGTCGGGGATCTCCGTGATAACCGAGAACCTCTACGACGCCCGGTTCCGTTACGTGGGCGAACTGGCCCGGATGGGGGCCGACATCGCGGTGGAAGGTGCCCATGCCGTGATCCGGGGGGTCCCCCGGTTGTCTGGCTGTCCAGTCCTGGCCACGGACATTCGCGCCGGGGCGGCCCTGGTCATCGCCGGTCTGGTGGCCGACGGAGTCACCACCGTGGACGAGGTCACGCACATCGATCGGGGCTACGAGGACTTCGCCCTCCGGCTCGCCGCCCTCGGGGGTGCCGTCGGGCGCTCGTGAGGCGCTCGGGCGGTAACCACACCGCGTCCGGCTCTGCGAGCCGCTAGAACAGATCCGTGAGCGTGTTAAGGCTTCGCCCGCTTGAGTCCGAGGACGTGCCAGAGATCGTCAGGATCCTCGCGGATCCCGGCCTTGCCGGTCGAACCGGGCTCGAGAGAGATCGCCCTTTGGGGCGCTCCAGGGCATCCATCACCAGAGAAGTCGAGGAAGTGGTCGACTCGGAACACGGCGCGGCATGGGTCGCCGACCTCGACGGTGTGGTGGGCTTCGCCGTGGCCGACTGGTGGTGGGACAGCCTCATCCCGTGGGCGCACGTGGTGATCGCCCCCGAACACCGGCGCCAAGGCCACGGCACCACTTTGACTCGCCTGCTCTTCGACCATCTGTTCCTCGGCACTCCGGCCCTGCTGGTCCAGTTCGGCGTGCCGAGTTGGGATGAGCCCGGCCTTGCCTTCGCCACTTCATTGGGGGGCGAGCTCGTGGGCCGGAAGCGCCGGGTGGGGGTGCGGGCCGGCCGATACTTCGATCGGGCCGAGTACATCGTGACCAGGACGACCTGGGAGGAGAGGCATGCCGCTCGAGGGTGAGAAGGTGATCCTGCGGGAGGTCCGGGAAGAGGACCTCCCGGTTCTCGTCGAGCTGCGCAACGACCTCGCCACGCAGGCATGGAGCCGGACCTTGCCGCCCGACTACACGCTGGAGATGATCCGCCGCCGGTACTGGGACCGCGACTTCTCCTACCGCCGGACCGACGGGTTGTTCGTGATCGAGGTGAAAGACACAGGTGACGTCGCGGGCATGATCTCCTACTCCGAGGTCGTCGACCGGTGGGAGGCGGCGTGGGGCCTGGCGGTCCGGAAGGAGCACTGGGGGACTGGTGTCGGTCACGACGCTGGTGACACCCTGCTCCGGTTCCTGTTCGAGGAGTTGGGCTTGCGAGTGGTTCGCCTGTACACCCAGACCGAGAACGAGCGTGCGGTAGCCGCCTTCTCCAAGCTCGGCTTCAAGGTGGCGGTGCGGATGCCCGGGGCGATCTTCAAAGCGGGCCGTCACGCGGACAACCTCTCGATGGACCTGCTCCGGGAGGAGTGGTACGCCCTGCATCCGGATCTGGAGGACCGTCTCGACGACCCGTTCGCGGGCTCGGACCCGGTCACCTGATCGGGGGCCGGGCGCGGATTGCCTTCTGGGAGACGCCCGGGCCCGGGTTAGGATCAGGAACAATCAGGCCATCCGGAAGGTTTCCCAGGACATGACCCAGACACCGGTCAGCATCACGCCCTCGACGGCCGAGCCCGTCGAAATCGACCCTGCCGCACTCGACGCCGCCCTCGAGTACATCCGGCCGGCGGTGCAGGCAGACGGTGGTGACATCGTGCTGCTCGGGGTCGAAGGTGGGCGCGTCGAGCTGGAGATGGTCGGTGCCTGTGGCGGATGCCCGCTCTCGATGATGACTCTGAAGGCGGGGATCGAGCGCATTCTCACGGAGCGCGTTCCCGGGGTCACCGAGGTGGTGGCGTCGGCCGACGGCCCGGGAAGCCTCGAAGAAGCCGCGTCCGGCATCAGCATCCCCTCGTTCTGACCCGACCTCCTCGTAGGCTCACCGGTCATGCCAGATCCGGCCCTCCTCGAATCCGTCCGCGCCGGTGACCGCCGGGCCCTGGCAAGGGCGATCACGGAGCTGGAGCGGGGCGGCACGCTCGATCTCGACGGGGCCCCGTCCCGTCGGATCATCGGCATCACCGGTCCACCCGGAGCGGGCAAGTCCACGCTCGTCGACGCCATCGTTCGCCGATGGCGAGAAGCCGGCTCCACGGTGGGCGTGCTCGCAGTCGACCCGTCGAGCCCGGTGACCGGCGGGGCGATTCTGGGCGACCGGATTCGCATGCAGTCCCACGCCGACGATCCCGGCGTCTACATCCGCTCCATGGCCAATCGGGGCCACCTCGGCGGGCTCGCTCCGTCGGCCGCCTCGGCGCTGGAGCTCATGGCGCTCGCGGGTCTGGAGCGCCTGATCGTCGAGACCGTCGGAGTCGGTCAGTCAGAGGTCGACGTCATGAACGTCGCCGATGTCGTGGTGCTGGTGGTCTCGCCGGCATGGGGGGATGAGGTACAGGCGGACAAGGCGGGCATCCTCGAGGTTGCCGACATCGTGGTGGTGAACAAGGCCGA
Source organism: uncultured Acidimicrobiaceae bacterium (assembly GCA_964388105.1). Classification (GTDB taxonomy): domain Bacteria; phylum Actinomycetota; class Acidimicrobiia; order Spongiisociales; family ZC4RG35; genus ZC4RG35. Next base: position 2,824 of record CAYLYQ010000074.1, on the reverse strand, counting down.
TCGCCCGGGCGCCGAGGAGGTGCGACGGGCACTGACCTCGGCGGCCGAGGACCACGGGTTCGAAGTGCTGTTGACCAGCGCGATCACCGGCGACGGCGTCGCGGAACTGGCAGCCCGGCTCTAGCGGGAGTCGCTCGTGGCGGCGTCGGTCACCACTGCCTGAGCCGCGGCCACGCGAGCTCCCTCGACGCGGGGCGGGCTGCACGACACGTAGTCGAGGCCGGCCGCGACGAGGAAGGCAATCGAAGCCGGCTCGCCTCCGTGCTCACCGCAGACGCCCAACTCCAGATGGGGATTGGCCGCCCGGCCTTCCGCGCACGCGATCTGGACCAACCTGCCGACACCGAACGGGTCGATGGTCTGGAACGGGTCGGTCTGCAAGACCCCCATCTCGATGTAGTCGCCGAGGAAGAGCCGCTCGGCGTCGTCCCGGCTCAACCCGTAGGTCATCTGGGTCAGGTCGTTGGTCCCGAAGCTGAAAAAGTCGGCGGCCTGAGCGATCTCTCCGGCTGTCAGGGCGGCGCGCGGCAGCTCGATCATGGTTCCGATGGGCACGTCGAGGTCGTAACCGGACTTCTCCGCAGCTTCGGCGACTTCCTTCTCGATCATCTCGCGCATGCGGCGCAGTTCCTCGACGACGCCCACCAGCGGGATCATGATCTCCAGCTTCGGAGACCCACCGGCGTCGAGCCGCCGGCAGAGGGCATTGACCGCCGCCCTGGCCTGCATCCGGTAGAGCTCGGGCAGCATTAGGCCGAGTCTGACCCCTCGGAGGCCGAGCATCGGGTTGTCCTCTTCCCAGCGCTCCACCTGCTGGGACATCTGCCGAAGATCGTCGATAGCTCGGCCGGATCTCACTCGCCGCAGTGCCTCCTGTTCCAGCTCGAGGCGGGAGGGGAGGAATTCGTGCAGTGGCGGATCGAGGAGGCGCACGACGACCGGGAAACCGTCCATGGCCTCGAGGAGCTCCTCGAAATCGACGACCTGTTGGGATTCGAGATCCTGGAGGGCGCGTGTGCGGTCGTGGTCGTTGGCGGCAAGGATGATTCGCTGCACGATCCGCAGGCGCTCCCCCATGAACATGTGCTCGGTGCGGGCGAGGCCGATTCCTTCGGCACCGCGCCGCCTCGCTTCGGCGGCGTCTTCGGCGGTGTCGGCGTTGGCCCGGACCGAGACGGTCTTCAGCTCATCCGCCCAGTCGAGGAGTGTCGCCAGTTCCGGGAGTGGCTCCGGGTCGACCAGTTCGACGGCGCCGAAGTAGAAGGCGCCGCCGGTGCCGTCGATCGTGATCGTGTCTCCCTCGCCGATCTCACGGCCCCCGACCACAGCCACCCTTGTTTCCAGGTCCACCCTGAGGGCTGCCACCCCGGTGACTGCCGGCTTGCCCATGCCCCGCGCCACCACCGCGGCGTGGGATGTCTTCCCGCCCTGGCTGGTGAGGATCCCCACCGCGGCGGCCATGCCGTGGATGTCGTCCGGCGTCGTCTCGGGGCGGACCAGTATCACCTCCTCGCCGGCTTTGGCCCGCTCCACGGCGTCGTCGGCGGAGAACACCACGATGCCGACGGCGGCGCCTGGCGACGCATCCACCCCTTTGGCGAGTGGAGGCGTCTTGAAGGTGGGCGAGATCCGGGGACGGTGGAGTTGCTCCAACGAGGCGGGGTCGATGCGCCGGATCGCCTGGGCCTTGCTGATGGACCCTTCGTTCGCCATCGCCACTGCGATGCGGACTGCGGCGGCGGGCGTCCGCTTCCCCACGCGGGACTGGAGGATGAAGAGCCGGTCCTTCTCGATGGTGAACTCGATGTCCATCATGTCCCGGAAGTGGTCCTCGAGCTTGTCCATGAAGCCGAGGAGCTGGCTGTGGCACTCGGGGTGGAGCTCGGAGAGATCGTCCAGGGTCATCGTGTTGCGAGCGCCCGACACGACGTCCTCGCCTTGGGCCCGGGGCAGGTAGTCGCCGTAGTAGGACCGTGCGCCGGTCGCCGGGTCGCGGGTGAAGCAGACGCCGGTGCCGGAGTCGGACCCCAGGTCGCCGAACACCATCATCTGAACGTTGGCGGCGGTCCCCAGGTCCTCAGAGATGTTGTTGAGCCGGCGGTAGTCCCGAGCTCGCTTGTTGCCCCACGAGTTGAAGACGGCCTCGATGGCGCCCCGCAGCTGTTTCCGGGGGTCGCTGGGAAGCAGACCGGGGCGGTGCTCGTCGACTATGGCCTTGAACTCGAGCGTGGCGCGGTGCAGGTCGGCCTCGGTGAGGTCGGCGTCGCTCTTGACGCCGCGGCGAGCGCGGAGCTGCGTCAGGACACCCTGGAATCGGTGCTCCTCGATGCCGAGCACGACGTCCCCGTACATCTGGACGAAGCGCCGGTACACGTCCCAGGCGAAGTGAGGGTCCCCTGACCAGGCGATCAGCTCCTCGACTACCTCGTCGTTGACCCCGATGTTGAGGACCGTGTCCATCATCCCGGGCATGGAGAACTTCGCGCCCGACCGGACCGAGAGGAGCAGGGGCTCGGGCCCAGACCCGAAGGTCCGGCCACTCAGCTTCTCGAGACGGGCGATGGCGGCGTCCACCTCGTCCCAGAGGTCATCCGGGATCTTCCCCTCCGCCATCGCGCGGCGGCAGGTGTCGGTGGTGATGATGAATCCCGGGGGCACAGGCATGCCGAGAGAGGTCATCTCCGCGAGACCGGCTCCCTTGCCGCCGAGGAGATCGCGGTCAGACCCGTCGGCGTCGGCGAAGTCGAAGAGGTACTGCACGTAGGCAGATTACCCAGGTGCCCGCACCCGAAAATAGGGCCTCAAGTCATCGATGCCCCGGATC
>CAYLYQ010000073.1:0-8390 GCA_964388105.1 uncultured Acidimicrobiaceae bacterium | reverse complement strand
GGATCCGACGCCGCGCTGTGACCAACTCGGCCTTCTCCGCCGACGTCAGACCGACTTCGGTGCCAGCATCGATCCTTGCCTGACGCCGCCACGTGTAGATCGACTGGTCACTGATCCCTAGATCAGCCGCCACCTCAGCCACCCGGCGACCCCCCTCGACCAGCTCCACCACTCGCCTCCTGAACTCCGGTGGATATCCCTTGCGTGCCATTGGCCCTCCTCAGAACCATGACAGCAGAATCCACTAATCCACCTCCACGAAACCCAGGGCAGACCAAACCTCGCCAACTCGGCACGTTCGGACTCCGACAACCCATCCCGATCCTCAGCACGGGTGCGGGCATCACGATCAGGCTGAACCCAGTTCCACAATGTGTTATCGCTGATCCCCAGACTCCGAGCCACCTCCGCCCGAGGCCGACCAGACGTCCTCACCAACTCCACCGCCTCAGCACGAAACTCAGGCGGATACTCGACGGACGGCCATACGCGGGCTCCTCTCTGATCAGGCGACCACAATCCCGTGTCCACCACTTCGAGGCAAGCTCAGGACAACCAAGACAGAAGACTACCGAGAGCTTCGCGGTGTAACCCACCACCGTCAGTTGCGCGCTATCACGAGCCCCCCAGGCCCCAACACGCGAAGAATGCCCTCGTTATGGACCCTCCTCTTCGAGGTCACCGTCTGACGCTATACTTGCAGCTATGCCTTCCCGGTTGCGACTCGCCCTAGTCGGCGCCGGGCAGATGGGGCGGATACACGCACGCGCCATCACAGCATCAGATCGTGCTTCGCTCGAATTGATCATCGATCGAGACCGCACTCAGGCGGTGGCGCTCGCCGAGCCACTCGGCGTTGAGGCGAGCGAAGACCTCCAGCTTGCACTCCATTGCGACGCTGCGGTGGTTGCTGCGCCGACATCCGCTCACCTGGAAATCGCCAAAACCCTACTACAGGCAGGTGTCCCGACCTTGGTGGAGAAACCTCTCGCCCACGACTGGCAGTCGGTCGAACAGCTCACAGAACTAGCACGAGCCACGCAGACCCCACTGATGTGCGGTTTCGTCGAGCGATTCAATCCGGTGGTCCAAACCGCTCGCGACGTCATCACATCTCGACCGATCCATATGGTAGCCCAGCGCCACTCGCCACCTGCGAACAGAGTGGAAGTGGGCGTTATCGAAGACCTCCTGATTCATGATCTAGACCTGGCCGTCCAGTTCCTCGGTGGCAAGGTGGACGTCGTGGGCGCGACTGCCCTCCGTCCGAGCAATCGCATCGTAGATGAGGTGGTGGATTGCACCCTGCTGTTTGCAGCGGGTTCCGCATCACTCTCAGCAAGCCGACTCAGTCAACAGAAGGTCCGCCGAGCTGTTATCGCCACAGAGAAGGAACTCGTTGAATTGGACTTGCTGCGACAGACCATCACCGTCTTTCAGCACGTCTCGCAGAGCATCGGCCTGGGCGGTGGTGCCTCATACCGGTCACAGACCATCGTCGACATCCCCTTCGTTCGTAGAGCAGGGGAGCCAGTCGCGCTGCAATTCGACCACTTCCTGGACCTGGCCACCGACGTGGCGTCCCTTGAACGCGAAATCGAACTCCTACTTCCAGCACATCAACTGGCGCGAGACATCATGCGGGATGCCCACCGATGCGACCTCGCCTTCGCCACCAATGCTTAGTCTCGGATACATCATCCCGGCCCACAATGCGGAACTCAGTCTCGTATCCACCATCGCGACATTGCGAGAGCGGCTCGTGTCGATCGCAGACTCCGAGATCATCATCGTCGAGAACGGATCGACTGACAGGACGCTTGAGATCGCATTGAGCCTCGTCGACCCGACTAGTTCCCCGGTGATCGCTGTCATCGAGACATCAAAGGGACTGGGCAATGCACTGAGAGAGGGTGTGTGCCGGTCAACGGCCACTACTGTCGTGTGTACAGCTGCGGATCTTCCGTTCGGCTTCTCGGACCTCAACGCATTCCTGCGCCTCGACAAGCCGCCAGCCGTCGTGATCGGATCGAAGGCGCACCCCCAGTCCTTCGTCACTCGTCCCCCACTTAGACGGCTGATGTCCTGGGTTCTTCGCTTGTGTCGACGACTGATACTCGACTCACGAGTGCGCGACACTCAAGGAACTTTTCTCATGGATGGCAACATCGGGAGGCGCTTGTTTGCCGCCTCAGTGGAGACAGGGTTCCTGGTGACAACCGAGGTTGCCGTCCTTGCTGAGCGAGAGGGCATTCTGATACAAGAAGTCCCGGTCGAGCTTCGCCGCCAGGACAACCCCTCCACCGTCCACCCAATACGGGACGGCCTCGACATGCTGCGCGGCCTCTTCAGAATCCGTCGCCGTTTGAAGAGGCTGTAACCGTACGACCTCGGCCACAGCTCGACGGCCGAACCCTAACTACGCTAGAAACGCAATCTGCCCGAAGATGGTCTTGGGGAGGAAGTCGGTGGAGCACGACGGCGGCCCACAGAATCGGCGGGGCGAATCGGCCCGACTTGCGCGCACAACGGGCCTCCTCTGGCCAGGTCTGTGGACCTTCCCCTTCGTGCTTGCCTGTCTCTACATCATGGCCCGGTTCGCCCATTGGCTGACCGGACACCTCACGCTTTTCGAAGAGCGACCAGGGTTGGCGGGCGGCCTGACGTGGCTCGTGGCCATCAGCGTCGTTGTGGTGGTCTTCGCACGGAGGCGGCACTTCCCTCTTGCCTCGCGCGGGTTGCCAGACTCCAGTTCCGAGCCGCAGACAGGAACCCTGGTCGCACGCCTGGCTGAAATGCCGGTGCGGGTGAAACTCTTCGTCGAGGCGCTCATCTACGCCTTCGCCACAGTCGTGATTCTCTTGCCCGCAAGTCTTCATCCCACATCTCGCGTCATCGGTTCAGACGATGCAGTCAGCCACCTGTGGCTCAACTGGAGTGTCGCTGAAAGCGTGAAGAGTGGAAACCTCATCGCTTGGCACCTCGACGGGGCCGTAGTCCCGGACGGCCTAGATCTACGCTTGATTGACAGTCCATTCGCCACTGCATTAGGGGCATTCACGAACCTCTTCGCGTCGCCAGTTTTTGCCTACAACCTGGCGGTGGCTATAGCAGTAATTCTCAACATACTAGCCGCTCGCAAACTGGCCCGCTATTTCACGCCAAGTCGAATCCCCACCGCAATTGCAGGCCTTGCATATGCATCGGCGCCCGCACTGTCACTCCGTGCGCTAGGGCACTACAACCTGCTCTTCGCGTTCATGATTCCAATCTTACTCTTGGAGGCGATACGAGTAGGTCAGGGTGAGTACCCGCTCAAGCCATGGCGTGTCGGGCCAATGCTCGCTCTCTCCTATCTCTGCGGGATCTACCAAGCGGTCTTTGGAGCAATTACCTTCCTTGTGGTGCTACTCACCACACACGCATACGCCCGCGGGGAGAGCGAATTGGGGCTGCAGACCACGGCCAACCCGGGACACGAGACTAGGATTCTACGGCATCTAATGCGGCTTTGTGTAGCAGGGTTGATTGCTCTCTTCCTATTGTTTCCCTTCATCTACGCCCGCTTTTCGTTTGAATCCCGCGAACAGGCGGCCGGGGCTCCGTCAGACAGGACGGGTGAAGCCATCACCTACTCAGCCGATGCCTTCTCCCTCTTCACTCAGCCCCGAACCTCAACCTTTGGTCCGATCATTGAGGCACCGTACCCCGAAGAGAATGTCCTCGAGTCCACAACCTTTCCAGGCTTTATCCTGCTGTTGAGCCTTGCAGGTGTCGCGGTATTCCGGTCCGCACTTCGCATTCCGCTCCTGACAGCTGCCGTTGTGAATTGGATACTCTCGATGGGTCCTGCACTGATGATCAGCGGATCGACCGTCTTCTCCTCCCGCTCGGGTGAAGCGGTCGGGTGGCTCCCCTACCAACTACTCCTTTCGCTACCTGGACTTGGGGCTCTGAGGGCACCGAATCGGGCCAGCTTCGCGCTGGCTGCCATCCTGACCGGGATGCTCGCGCTTAGCCTCGGTGCGTTTTGGAGCCGAAGCTCGCTCCGCCGCCGCGTCGTCCTGGGAGCGATCTGCACCGCTCTGTTGATCTCGAACCTGCAGGTTCCACTGAACTGGACATCAATCGAACGGACGACGATAGAAGAATCGTGGCTGACCGGGATCAGGGACCAAGCTGGACCCGGAGCTACCGTTCTTAACGTTCCAGGTGACTGCCTCTCGCAGATGGCGACGCAAGCATCGTGGCAGATCTATCACCGGATACCCTTTGTGGGATGCCAGGGCTATACGGCTCAACTTCCCGTCTACTCCGGCATGACACCGTACATGACCGAACCGATGGCCGCACTAAGGTGCATTGCGTCGGTCTTCTCAATTAGGTCTGACCTCCCCTATTCGGCTGACATGGTCCTTCTCCCAAGCGATATCGCTTGGCTGCGCTCCGAATTGGGTGTCCGGTTCATCATCGTCGACAAGGTCGCACTTAGGCAGCTGCCCTTCTGTGCCTCCGGAAGACTCGACGCAGAGGTGGACGCCCTCCGCTCCTGGTATCGAGTTTTGGGCGAGAGTGACACGATCCTCGTCGTGGACACAGGATTCTTGACGCCGCTTAGTGCGGAGCGGACGTTGGTTGACAGCGCGTTCGTTGTGACCCTCGGACGCCTCCCCACAACAACTGAAGCGGCAGAGTTGGCCGAAACCCTCAAGGCTGACCCTCGCCATGCACAGTTGGTGGCACCGCTGCGGTCCTCAGAGGCATTCCAAACGCACAGGTGTGCGTTAGCTAACAGCCCTTCAGTCGATGAGGACCTCCTGCTGTCAACGACTGTGGCCTTGTATGACGAGGCTTTCGTTTGGCTGGTATACCGTGGTCTGCTCGGTCGGGAGCCCGACCCCCAAGGCCTGACAGCAGCACTCGCGTTCTTGGCGAACGACCACAGCAAGCGAGTGGAGTACCTCGTCTCGGTGGCGTCGAGCGACGAATTTCGAGACTCAGCATGCGGACCGCCCATCAACGACCGGGACTAGAAGAACTTTTGGGGCGCTTCGGAAATGAGCGGGGTGTGGGGGTCGACGGAAGCTGACAGGGGTCCTGCCAATCTGACGGTGTTCAAGGCCGATCAGATGGGAGGACCCCTGTGGAAACGAACCCTATCCGGGTGTGTGAGCTGCTTGTCGGACTGCCCGAGGTCAACGTGTTGGGGGTGGCCGATGGTGGCGGTGATGAGCCGATCCGGGTCCATGTCGAGTGCCGGCTGCAGCGCCCGGCGTGTTCGGGGTGTGGGAGGACGGCTCGAGTCAAGGAGCGGCCGGAGGTGGAGTTGGTGGACCTGCCCGCTTTCGGTCGCCCGGTGCGGCTGGTGTGGCGCAAACACCGTTGGCAGTGCCCCGACCCCAGGTGCGGCCAGGGTTCGTGGACGGTCGAGGACCGGCGGATCGCCGCGCCGCGGCTGGGGATGACCGATCGGGCGGGCCGGTGGGCCACCTGGCAGGTAGGCAAGGCGGGTCGCACCGTTTCGGAGGTGGCCCGCGAACTGGGATGCGACTGGCATACCGTCAATGACACGGTGATCGCCTACGGGGAAGCCCTCGTCGACGACGACCCGGAACGGATCGGGCAGGTGACCGCTCTGGGGCTCGATGAGACCCTGTTCTGTCGCCTGGGCCGGTGGCGGACCCAGCAGTGGGCGACTTCGATCGTCGACGTCGCCGCGGACGGCGGTGCCCGGCTCCTCGACATGGTCCCAGGGCGTAACGCCACCGGAGCCTCCCAATGGATCAAGGCCCGCTCCGAGGAGTGGCGGGCCGGGATCCGCTTCGGGGTGTTGGATCTCCCCGGCCCTTACCGCAAGACCTTCGACGATGTCTTGGGCCATGTCATCCAGATCGCCGACCCCTTCCACCTGGTGAGACTGGCCAACCGGGCCCTCGACGACTGTCGCCGTCGGGTGCAGAACCAGACGCTGGGGCATCGGGGCCGCCGAGACGACCCGTTGTATCGGGCCCGCCGACTGCTGACCAAGGCCCATGAACGCTTCGACGAGCGAGGCGAGACCAGGCTGCTGGGACTGCTCGAAGCCGGTGACCCCTGGCCTGGCACGCCAAAGAAGTCGTCCGCTCCATCTACACCATCGGCGACCCCCACCTCGCGTCGGAGTTCGTCGCCCAGCTCGGCGGCGACCTCCAAGACGACTCCTGCCCACCCGAAGTCCACACCCTGGGCCGCACCATCAGACGCTGGCACGACCAGATCGTCGACTGGCATCGGGCCCGCGTCTCGGACGGACCCACCGAGGCGATCAACAACCTGATCAAACGGATCAAGAGGATCGGCTTCGGCTTCCGCCGCTTCCGCAACTACCGCATCCGGGCGCTGCTCTACGCCGGCAGACCCAACTGGGACCTCCTCGCCACCATCACACCCCGCTGAAATCCGAAGAGCCGGTTTTGGTGACCATGGCTCTATACGCTCGTTCAGTTAGCTGCCCGACTACCTGTGTCCCGAGTCAGCTTTCTTGCCCAGATTCGGGGATCGGTGGAGACTGCGGATGGCGTCCACTCGTCAGCCATCCCCTTCTTGTTCAGTTGCTCGTGGACGTCCACTCCACATAACTCCTGACTGTCACATCGGTGGAACCCAAGGTACGTGGTTGGCCGTGATCCAGCCACAGAGTCCGCTCACATACTTCCAGGACGAGGGGCATTGAGTGTGACACCAAGAGGATGGCTGCCCCCCTTTCGAGGAGCACACTGATTCGGGCCTTCGACTTCTCTTGAAAGCGTTCATCCCCCACCGAGAGAACCTCGTCGACGACCAGCAGGTCCGGCTGCACGTCCGTGGCGACGGCGAAGCCAAGCCTCGCCAGCATGCCGGTGGAGTACGAGCGTATTGGGACGTCCGCAAATTCGGTCAGGTCGGCCCACTCCAGGATGGGGACCACACGGGTCCGCATGGTTTCGGGCCGGCGGCCAAGCAGGGTGCCATACAGGACGATGTTCTCCCGAGCGGTCAGCTCGGTGTTGAATCCGGCCCCCAGTTCGATCATTGGGGCGACCGACCCTCTGACCACCACCCGGCCCTCGGTCGGCGGCAGCACCCTGGCAACTGCCTTCATCAGCGAGCTCTTGCCGGCACCGTTGGGGCCGATCACCCCCAACACCTCTCCGGCGTGCAGTTCGAAGCTGACACCTCGTACCGCCCACAGTCGCTCGAAGGAAACCTGACGCTTGACGGCACGGATCGCGAACTCCTTGAGCGTCGCTGCCTGATTGCGCGACAGGCGATAGGCGATGCCCAGGTCGGTCACCTCGACCACCGGCTGGTTCACAGCAGCACCACGAGGTTCTTCCAGCTTCGCGAGAAGATCCACACACCCACGAGTAGCGCCAGCACCGCAGTGCCACCCATGACGGCGAAGTGTTGCCAATCCGCGAACTGGCCCTCGTAGGCGAAGCCGCGGATCACCCGCAGGTAGGAGTACAGCGGGTTTGCCTGGATCAGCCACAGGTACTTCTCGGGAATGAACGTGATCGGGTAGAAGGTCGGCACGAGATAGGAGATCAGCTGGATGAAGACGTTCGTCAGGTCGAGTACGTCGTAGAAGTACACCGCGGCTGCCGCGATCACCAGGCCGACCCCGACGGTGAAGGCAAGAAGGGCGATCACGGGGATCGGCATCAGGACGGCCGTCCAAGGGACGCCCACCCCGGTGGCGATCTGGATGGCGAACAGCGGAATGAGACTGACCATGAAGTTGGCAGCCGCCGCCGCACCCGACGAGAAAGCGAAGACCTCGGCAGGCACGTACACCTTGGAAAGCACGTTGGCGTTGTTCACCATCGCCGCACCGGTGGCGTTCACCCCTTGAGCGAAGAAGGTGATCATGAGGATCCCGGACAGCAGGTAGACCACATACGGCACCCCAGAGGTCTCGAACCTGAAGAACTGGCCGAAGATGAGCCACATGACCGACATGGTCAGCAGAGGGTTCAGCAGGGTCCACCACACGCCCAAGGTGGAGCGCTTGTAGCGGACGGTGAGGTCGCGGGTCACCAGCAGGCGCAGCAGACCGCGAAACTCCCACAGGTTGCGGAACTCGGTCAGCAAGGGGCGGCGCATCTGCGCCGAGTCGTATAGGGCAGCAGATCTCGCGACCAACACAGCCTCACGATCGGGTGTTCACGCCGGATGGCGCTCCCGCGACACTACTAGGGGTCGGGGGCCCCGAGGCTTCATGCCCAGGCACGGGTGGCTTCGGTGGTCTGTACCCCGGAGTGGGTGGCGGTCTGGAGGGACGGTGGGCAACACGCGACACAGGTCTGGCGACATGCCCTCCCCCGTAGGGGGAGGTGGCCCGAAGGGCCGGAGGGGGCACAGACGTGACA
>CAYLYQ010000072.1:0-8636 GCA_964388105.1 uncultured Acidimicrobiaceae bacterium | reverse complement strand
GGCTCCTCGAAGAGGTGGGTGGCCCCAGGGACGATCTCGAGGCTGGTCTCGCACTTCATCAGGGCTTGGGCGTCCCGGTTGAGGTCGAGCACGACATTGTCGAGGCTCCCCACAATCAGCAGAGTCGGCGCCACCACGTCGGCGATGCGTGGCCCGGTCAAGTCCGGTCGCCCACCCCGCGAGACGACGGCGGCAATACCGGTTCCAAGGTCTGCGGAGGCGCGGAGGGCGGCTGCTGCACCCGTGGAGGCCCCGAAGTACCCGATGGGCTGAGGAGACCACTTCTCGAGGCGAGTCAGCCATCCCGTCACGTCAACAAGCCGGCCCGCGAGGAGCTCGATGTCGAAGACATTGGCCCGGTCCAGTTCCTCCTGGGGGGTCAACAGATCGAAGAGCAGAGTCCCCAGATCGGCCCGGTTGAGGACCTCCGCCACATAACGGTTCCGAGGGCTGTGGCGGCTACTGCCGGAGCCGTGCACGAAAATCACGGTGCCGCGGGCACGGGGCGGGAGCGTCAGCCGTCCCTCGAGCACGACCCCGCCCGCGGGGATGACCACATCTGCGTCAAAGCCTTCGCTTCTTGGAACGTCAGCTGTGCCTGGCGTCGCCCGGATCTTGGTTGCCGACTCCAGTAGCGAGATCACTTCTTCGTCAGTTGTCTGGTCGAAGTCGTCGTAGAACTGGCCGATGGCGTAGAACCCGCGCGGTTGCTCGGCGATCACGATCTCGTCGGCATCGGCCGCCAGTCGTTCGGTGGCGTCGGTAGGGGCAACCGGGGCTGCGACCACGACTCGAGCCGCGCCGAATTCACGGGCCACCTGACAGGCAGCCTTGATGGTGGAGCCGGTGGCGATGCCGTCGTCGACGATCACGGCGACCTTGCCATCCAACTGCACCCGCGGGCGCCCCTTCCGGAAGCGCTCCGCCCTCCGATGCAACTCGGCGCGTTCTCGCCGCTCGACAGCTTCGAGCTCATTCTGGGAGATCCCCGCCATCGCCATGATCCGCGTGTCGAGGACCCGGACTCCCTCTTCGCCCAGGGCACCCATGGCGAGCTCGGGCTGATAAGGGACACCCAGTTTGCGGACGACGATCACATCGAGTGGGGCGTCGAGCCGAACGGCCACCTCGAAGGCCACGGGCACCCCACCCCGGGGCAGACCCAGAACCACGACGTCGTCTCTGCTCGCGTAATGGGTCAGATGCTCCGCCAGGCGACGACCGGCTTCCACTCGATCTCTGAACATGAGGGAACCTCCTCTATGCAGTCTCGCCAACGACGGGCAGTGCCACCAGGGACACAAGTCCCGGAAGGAGCAGCCAAAGGGCTACCCGCTCCCATGACTGGCGTACTGCCTTCTCAACCTTTGACAACGCCGAGAGGCCGGGTCCGGGCCACTCTGGTGGCGAGGCGAACCCGGTGGCAGACGTCCGCCACTTCGTCCACGTCCTTGTAGGCGTAAGGCGCTTCCTCGGCGAGGAGTCGGACCGAACCCGGACGGACCGATATGCCCTCGGCCTCCAGGTCTTCTCGCACACCGCGTCCCGATTGCCTCTGCTTGGCCTGGCTTCGGCTCATCACCCTCCCCGCCCCGTGGGCGGCCGAAGAGAAGGCGGGATTATCGGCCGTGCCGCACAACACCCAAGAGTTGGTGCTCATCGACCCCGGAACGAACACTGGCTGCCCGACGCTCGCCAGGTCGTCGGGTAGGTCCGGATGCCCCGCTCCGAATGCCCGGGTGGCGCCTTTGCGGTGAACACACAACGTCATGTCCCGTTCGCCCACCCGGTGACGCTCGATCTTGGCCAGGTTGTGGGCAACATCGAAGGTCACTCGAGGGCGAACTCGACTCGATTGGTTGCGAATCCGACGAGGCACGGATCCTACAGACCACACTTCGGGCGGGCGCCGGTCGGCCAGTCGGCTTTTCGATCCACCGCTTCGGGGGTATCGCTTCAACGTCAACACCCAAGGAGGGAAGATGACTGAGATAGTTGCAATGTTTGCGACACAGGCCGACGCCCACCAGGCGATCGCGTCACTGGAGAACATGGGCTACAACGCCTCAACCGTCGGCTATCTCGACGGCTACCGCGACGAGCGCATCGATCACGACATCGACACTGCCGACGGCGACACCGCCGATGAGGCCGCCAAGGGAGCTGCCGGTGGCGCAGTCGGTGGCGCCGCGGTTGGAGCCGGGGCCGGGCTGCTGGCTGCCGCCGGGGTCGCCCTCATCCCCGGGATCGGCCCATTCCTCGCCGCCGGGACCGTCCTCGGGACGCTTGGCGCCACTGCGGCTGGGGCCGCCGGAGGCGCGGTCGTGGGTGGCGCCATCGGTGCCATCTTCGGCGACTCCGACGACGACGAGTACTCGACCTACTACCGGCAGGGCGTCGAAGAAGGCGGCTCGCTCGTCACGGTGAACGCCGACGAGAACGCCGTTGCCGAGGTCCAGTCGATCCTGCACAACCACGGAGCGAAGCGGGTCGAGGTCCACGGTGACACCGGCTGGGTGCGGTAACGCTCACCCCTGACAGACCGAATGAGGCGCCCTCCAAGGGCGCCTCATTCGCGTGAGCCGCCGCCGCTGGAGTCCAGCCAGCCGGTCGTCACGGACTACCCGCCCCGAACGCTCCTCCGCAATGCCTCCAGCGCCTCGCGCTCGGCGGCAACCGCCGCCCGGACGGCCTCCGACAGACCGGCGAACAAGCCCTCCACTTGGGCCGGGTCGACGGAGTCGGCGGAACCCAGTGCGACGGCAATCGCCTGCGCCGCCTCACTCGCCGCCGAGGCACCGGCATCACCAAGTTGCACTGCCTCACGCCGTCGCGCACCAGCCGCGGCTGCCTCATCGACCGCTGGAAACGTCCGGCAAACCGCGCCGACTTCCTGCCATCGATCGGCTGCGATCTGATAAGCGTCGGCCGCAGCCGACAGGTCGAGGTCGACGATCCGCCCGGCGCCCCCGAGGAATTCGGCGTAGCGGCGCCGCAGGGTTCCTCCGAACAGTCCCCGGTCGTCGATCTGCTCGACGACGGTTGCCAGCGCCTCGGCCACCCCGTCGCCGCCCGCGAACACACGGGGCCACGCCTTGGCGTCCTTGGTGTCGGTGAGCATCTTGGCCCACTTGTCGAAGGCCGGCAGCGAGAAGGAGTTCGACTTCTCGCTCAGATGAGCCACCTGCTCCTCGAGACCGGCCTGAACCGCAGCTCTCAGCGTTTCCGCCTCGAGCTCTGTGGCTGCCGGGTCGGCGACGACGAGGCGGTTCTTGTAGGACGGGATGCGTGCCCGCGCAGAGGCAAGGTCATCCGCACCGATGGTGAGCCGTCCATTGTTTCGGTCGTCGATGAGGTAGCGATCTCCCTCCTTGCCGTAGACGGTGATCTGATGGCCCCAGAAGCCGGACTGCTCGGCAGGCAGATGCCAGTACGGCAGGTCGGCGGGCGACACGAAAGCGACCGCGGGGACGCCGGCGGCGAGCGCATCGTCGAGCTGCTTCATGGCCTTGACGGGACCTGAGGTCTCGTGGACCTTCACATCCACCCCCAGGCGCTGGCACACCTTCTTGGCCCAGCGATCCGGGTACTGCCACTGATTGCGGAATCCGAGGGTCACTACGCGACGTGGACCACCTTTCACGGCGCCGAACTCCCACAGGATGTATCCGGCACCCAAACCTCCGCCGACTCCGAGCACCAGCGCCTCGGATATCGGTTCGCCGGTGTCGGGATCGCTGATCCCCCGGTTGGCGAAAGCGCCGGCAATGGCTGCAGCCTCCGGTTCGAGCCCTCCACGAAGCTCGTACTCGGAACTGGGTATGGCGTTGAGGACGTGTCGGCGCGCGCCCATGTACTTCTCGCCGGTGCGTTCCATTCGGGAGCGGATCAGGGACTTGAGCTGTCTCTGGCGGGTCATCATTGTCTCCTCCGCGCGTCGACCTCCGGCGGCGACCCATGCTCACCCAACCCGGGGACGACGCGTCGACAATGCGATCGTCAAGCCCTTCAGCGCCGCCGATGACATCGGTCACCTTCCCTCGCTCCCGGCCGGGCTGCATGGGACCCGATCAGCGAGTGGGGCGAGACGGCTCGCCGGAGGGGAAATATACCGTCACGGTCTCCCACCGGACGCCTGGACGCCGTCTCGCGAGGGTTGAGGAGAGACAGGCGCCGAAAGTCCCGACCAAAACCACCTTCAGTCCCTAACCAGGCCGTGCCCTGGCGCGGACACTTGCCGAACACAACAGAAAGGAGCCCAAGATGGCTCAGTACGACTTCAGCGGCAAGGTCGCGATAGTCACCGGCGGCGCGTCAGGCATTGGCGAAGCCGTCGTCCACACCCTCGCCTCCTGCGGCGCCAAGGTCGTGGTCGCAGACTTCGACGAAGCACGCGGGATCGAGGTCGCCGACAAGGTCGAGGCCGACGGCGGGACCGCCTCGTTCTTCAAGGTCGACGTCAGCAAGCCCGAAGAGGTCGAGGCCATGGTGCGCCATGCCGTCGACACCTTCGGCGGCCTTCATGTCGCGGTCAACAACGCGGGCATCGGCGGTGCAATGGCACCCACAGGCGAACACCCGCTCGAGGACTGGCACAAGACCATCGGCATCAACCTCAATGGCGTCTTCTACGGCCTCCGCTACGAGATCCCAGCGATCCTCGAATCGGGTGGCGGCGCCATCGTCAACCTGGCCTCCATCCTCGGAAGCGTCGGCTTCGCCAACGCCCCGGCGTATGTGGCCGCCAAGCACGGGGTTGTGGGCCTGACCAAGACCGCGGCAATCGAGTACGCCACCAAGGGTGTGCGCATCAACTCGGTCGGCCCGGGGTTCATCCAGACTCCCCTGCTCGACAAGAACCTCGATGCCGACGCGCTCAGCGGCATCGCCGCCCTGCACCCGGTACAGCGGCTGGGCCGGTCCCAGGAGGTCGCCAACCTGGTGACGTTCCTGGCGTCGGAAGATGCCGGATTCTGCACCGGCGGTTACTACCTGGTCGACGGCGGCTACACCGCCCAGTGACCACATTCACAGCGCCAGCCTGAAGGTCGAGACCTTCGGGCTGGCGCTGCCAGGTCTCACCCCAACCGATGCAGCTCGCTCTAGCTCAGGGCGAGTGGCTGACGCTTCGGACCCGGAAGGTCTGGAGCCCGCCGTAGCGAAGCGGAGTATCCACGGCTGCCAGCGGCTCGAGCCGGGACCTCCGGCCCTACTCGGTGGCCATCCGAACGGCGATCCTGAAGTGGTGAGCGCAGCCATGTCTGAGCTCAGCCGGCGGACGGCCGTCTGGTTCACGACAGTCGTCATGGTGGCGATCGTCGTGACAGGCTGCGGCGATGGTGGTGCAGAGCCGACTACCACGACACGGGCACCGTTGCCGGACGCGATCCCCGTCGTCGTCGACACGGACGCAGCGATCGACGACCTGGTGGCTTTGGCGTTCCTGCTGGCGTCCGAGGAGGTCGACGCGCGAGCGATCACGATCTCAGGCACAGGCGAGGTCCGCTGCCCGGCGGGCATCGGCGTCGTGCAGGCACTGCTGGCACGAAGCTGAGTTGCCCGCCGGCTACGGCAACCGGAACCCAGTACGACCAGGACAACACATAAGTCAGGACGACGAACGCGCCAAGTGGATGCCTTCTGACCACTGACCTCGGACCGAAGACTGCCTGCTTCACGATTCGATCCTGCGCCCACTTGTCTCCCCGGGGCAGAGGCGAAGGTCACACAGGTCAGAACGGGTTGGGGAGGGCTCCCGAGCTCGGGTCCTCCTCATAGCCCTCGGCACCCCATTCCACCGTTGCCACTTCGGCGGCTTCGAGGTCTCCGGGCAGTTCCAGTCCACGACGGAGGATCTCTTCGGTGACTTCGGGACGGTCGGCGCCCGAAGTTCGGTACTCCTCGAGAAGGTCTTCGTCGGACCAATCCGAAACGGGGATGTTCACAGGTTCCATGTCGTCCGATACCCGACCGCCCGAGTGTTGAATCGCTCGAGGAGCGCCGCGCCCTTCAACCGGGCCCGATGGCGGGACCCAACCTCGCCCCTTGGGGCCGTTCGGCCCTGGCACTCGCCCCTCGAGGCCGATAATCCCCTATCAGGAGGTGACCGGAATGAGCGCGGTTGTGGTCGAAGACTTGAGAAAGCTGTACGGGGAGCTGCCCGCGGTGGACGGCGTCTCGTTCGACATCGCCGAGGGAGAGGTGTTCGCATTGGTCGGCCCCAACGGAGCGGGCAAGACCACCACCGTGGAGATACTGGAGGGGCACCGCCGCCGCACTTCGGGCCAGGTGAGCGTTCTCGGTCACGACCCGGAGGCCGGGGGGCCTGACTTCCGGGAGCGGATCGGGATCGTGCTCCAGGAGGCGGGGATGGACGACGACTTCACCCCATTCGAACTGCTCACCCTGTACCAGGGCTTCTACCCCCGCCGACTCGAGGTGGACGGCGTGCTCGGACTGGTGGGGCTCGGCGACAAGCGCGACGCCCGCGTCAAAACCCTGTCCGGGGGGCAACGCCGCCGTCTCGACCTGGCCCTGGGGCTGATCGGTGACCCCGACCTGCTGTTCCTCGACGAGCCGACCACCGGG
Source organism: uncultured Acidimicrobiaceae bacterium (assembly GCA_964388105.1). GTDB lineage: Bacteria > Actinomycetota > Acidimicrobiia > Spongiisociales > ZC4RG35 > ZC4RG35. Next base: position 2,048 of record CAYLYQ010000072.1, on the reverse strand, counting down.
TTCGACCCTGCGGCCCGGCGCAAGGCCTGGGAGTTGGTGGAGAGCCTCCGAGCTCTGGGCAAGACGGTCCTGCTCACCACCCACTACATGGACGAGGCGGAGCACCTGGCCGACCGGGTGGCAGTGATGGTGAGGGGAAGGATCGTCGCCACCGGGACGCCTGAAGAACTTGGAGCGGGCGCCGCCGCAACTTCGATCTTGTCCTTCCGGCTCCCCAGCGGAGTCCAGCCAGAAAACCTCCCTCGCTTGGACGGAGCGCCTGCTCAGCGCGGACTCGATTGGGAGATCGAGACCGCACACCCCACCCAGACCGTGGGAATGCTCACCGCCTGGGCGCTCGAACGTGGCGTCGAGGTCCCGGCGCTCTCGGTGAGCCGGCCCTCACTGGAAGACGTCTACCTCGCCCTGGTGGAAAAGCACGGCGGCTCGGTCGACGGTCCCGGCGAAAACGGTGAGATCCCGGAATGACTTCCACGATCGCCGCCAGGAGTCTTCACGCCGAGGAAACCGGGCGGCCGTCCCCGGGTCGCCTGGTGTTCGACCAGGTCGTATACGCATTGCGCGAGTTGTGGAGAACGAGATTCGTCCTCATCTTCACCTACCTCCTCCCCCTGGTCTGGCTGGTGATCATCGGGCTGCTGGCCGGCAATGATGTGATCGACTCCGAAACGGGGCTACGGGTCATGCAGTTCGTCACACCGACCGCCGCTGTGATGGGTGTCCTGTTCGCCACCTACCCCCCGCTGGGCACCAGCCTCGCCCTCGCCAGGGAGCAGAAGATCCTGAAGAGGCTGCAGGGAACCCCCCTCCCTTCCTGGGCGTATCTGCTCGGACGGGTGGGCGGAGCGGTGATCCTCGCGATATCGGCGGTTGTGCTCATGCTCCTGGTGGGGGTGACCGCCTATGACGTCCAACTGTTGGGACGCACCGCCCTGGCCACCCTGGTGACCCTCATCGTGGGGATTGGCAGTTTCGCCGCACTCGGCCTTGCCGTCGGGGCGCTGGTCCGCTCCACCTCCTTGGCTCAGACCGTGACCGTGGCTTCGGGGGTCCTGCTGACCTTCATCTCCGGGATCTTCGTCATCGGCGCCGAGATGCCTGCCTGGTTGGATCGCCTCGCCGGCTTCTTCCCGGTCCGGCACCTGGTCACCGCTCTCCAGGATCAGTTCAATCCGTACCTGGCCGGGGCGGTGTGGGATCCCGCTGCGCTGGCGGTGATGGCGGGCTGGGGCCTGGCCGGGCTCGTGGTCGCGGTCTGGGCCTTGCGCCGCGAGCCCGCCACCGGCGATGCGGGGAAAACGGCTGCCCGCGCAGCGTCTCCGTCTGTTTCCCTGGCCGTCACCGAGACCGACCGGCCAACGTCCCTGCGCCTGGTGCTGGATCAGACCAGATGGGCTAATCGGGCGGCAAGGCGAGATCCGGGGTGGATCTTCTTCGCGGTGCTGATGCCGATCGGGCTCTATGCCCTGATGAACGCCCTGTATGGAGGCGGCGATTTCCGACCCAACGAGATGGACTTCGCCTTCTTCTTCGCCTGCGGAATGGCCGCCTACGGCGCAGCGGTGACCGCTTTCATCAACATGCCCGAGGCCGTGGCCACGGCCAGGGATCGGGGTGTCCTGAAGCGGTTGCGGAGCACGCCTGTGGAGCTCTGGCACTACCTGGCCGGTCGCACTTCTTCGGCACTGTGGATCTCGCTTCTGACCGCGGTGCTGGTCTTCGCGGTAGGGCTGGTCTTCTTCGAGGCCGAGGTCGATCCTGTCGGCATCCCGTTGGGGTTCTTGGTTGTCGTCCTGGGCACGCTCACCCTTGCGGCCTGCGGATACGCACTGGCCGCCATGGCTCCAAGCGCCAGGGCGGCCTCTGCGATAGGGCTTGGGATCCTCCTCCCACTCTCCTTCTTCTCCGATGTGTTCCTCATTGGTGGCGCGCCCGACTGGATGGCGTCGGTCGGGTCTCTCTTCCCCCTGCGCCATTTCGTCCATGCGCTGGCTGCCTCCCTCGACCCGAGCGGAACCTCCGTCCCCTGGGTGAACCTGGCGGTGATG
>CAYLYQ010000071.1:0-8890 GCA_964388105.1 uncultured Acidimicrobiaceae bacterium | reverse complement strand
CGGCAACAACTCCGGCAACACCGACCCCGGCAACCAGGGCAACGGCAACCCCAACAAGGGGCCGGGCAACAACTCGAGGAACCCCGGGAACGGGAACTGAATCAGTCCCAGCGAACCGATGAGAAGGGGCGATGCTCCGCCGGATCGTGACTCCCGGAACCTGCGGACTGTGCCGGAGTCCTCGTCCCCACTCGCCCGAAGCTCAGTCGATCAGGTTGAACGTGCGCTGGTTCTGTGACCCGGGGCTCGGTTGCTTGGCGACGTCGGGAACGACCGAAGCGTCGAGGATGTAGGCGGTGATGGCCAGCAGATCCTTGTTGCCCGATCCAGGGGTTCCGCAGGTGATCTGCGAGTCAGCCGGAGAGCTGGGACAGGACCCCATGTCAGCGACGCCGGGCGTGTGCATGATGTCGCAGCTGTTGGCATTGCATCCGAAGAAGGTCGTGTCCAGGTAGACCGGGAGGTAGCCCTTGATGTGATACGGGGAGCTGCTCCCCGATCCGAAGTCGGGCTCGTAGACGGACGGAGTCCAGCCGAACCGCTTCGCATCGACGATGTCATCCGTGAAGATCACCCGTGACGCGCCCTTGGCCCAGGCGATGCAGGCCAGCATCTCCGCAGGAGTGTCCACCTGCGACTTGTCGCAGGCCGTGCCGCCCAGGTCGTTGCGGAGATAAGTCCAGATGGCCGTGCTGTCGACTCTCGCCGCCAGAGTGGCACCCTGTGGGCCCCGCACCAGGAAACCGCCAGGGTCCTTCTGGAGTCGGCCGGGGTAGGGAACGGCCGAGTAAGCGGTGCCTCCGTAGAGGAATCCGGGCTCGATGTCGATGTTGCCCGTCTCGGCGTAGACCATGTCGGGCATCGCGCCGAAGTTCGGACACTCGTCGCGATCGATGCGGCCTCCCCCGCTGCCGGACGGATGGATCCCGATCGGGTGGTCGATGCCGCGGGCGACGTTGGCGCTGAACCTCCCGTTGGTGTCGCCGGTGCACCTCTCGGTGTAGAGCAGGTCCTCGTTGCCGTAGAGATAGAAGTCCATGGCGCCGAAGTTGCCGGTGGTGCTGCCGTCACAGGGCCCGAAAGACGGGTTGGACCCTGTCTTGAGGCAGTTGTAGTCGGCCGCGGCGGCGTTGCCGGGAACGAGGAACGGCAACACCCCGCCCGGGAAGTCGAGGCTGGTGCCGGCAATGGCCGAAGCAGTGGTCGCGATCGAATTCAGGCCGACCGCCCGCGCGATCGATGTCGCCTTCTCGATGAGAGGGATGCGCACCCACGCCCTCTGGTTGTTGGCGTTGAACGCGACGCACGGCGTGAGCGGTGAGACCACATAACCGGTTGGTCGGCCAGGGCAACGGGTGGCGTCTGACCAGTCGGCCAGGGAAGGGTCGTCGAGGGTGGCGTTGGCGACCTTCATCGCCTCCGCGGCACCGTTGCATCGTGAGCGCGCCAGACCGGTGAACCCCGTGCACGCCGAGTCGGTGGCGAACGCGGTCGAGGTGTATTGCACGGCGGCCAACGCCGCGACGTCGGCCGCGCTCTGGTCCTGACGCCGCTCGTTGTAGCCGAGGCCGGCCGCGTCAATGGCCACTGCGGCGAAGAGCAGGAGCAGGGTCAGCGACAACGCCACCATCACGATCGAGGCGCCGCTCTCGTCCCGGCGCAGGCGGTGCAGGTGCTTCATGGGCAAGGGGCGTCAGTCACCGGCGCCCAGCCTGCGGGCTGCTCGACTCGGATCTCGACGCGTGAGGTCAACACGAGGTCGTCGGGAATCGCCCATGCGAGGAAGTTGGTGAGCGAGTAAGCGTCCGCCGACACCTCCGCGACCGCGGCGTCGCCCACACCGCCGCTGCTCTGCAGCGTGACAGTCACGTCCCGGGCCGAAGTCATTCGACTGCAGACCTCCGCCACGATGGCGTCGGTCTGGGCGCTCGAGGTCGGCGACGGAGTGGGGAAGACGGGGCCGTTGGGATGGTTGACGGCGACCAACCGGGCCGCTTCCCGGGCGCCATGTCGCACGTCGAGGTTCTGGGTGAACAGCCAGGCGAACTCGATGATGCCGAACAGCAGGAGCAGGAGAAAGGGCATCACGAGGGCAAATTCGACAAGGCTGGCGCCGCGGTCGGAACCGCGAGGGCGAGTTGGGAGGCTCACATATCTGTTATCGACAGAGAGTGACGAAAGGTAACCCTCCGTGGTGGATGTTTACCCCCGCTTTAGCGGGGCAGACCGGTGATGATCCGGGCCCCCCGCCGAAAGGTGACGTAGTTCCAGGCCCAGTCGGCCAGCACCAGCAGGCGATTCCGGAATCCGATCAGGTAGAAGATGTGGACCATGAGCCAGGCGGCCCAGGCGGGGAATCCCCCGAACCGGAGCCACCCGAAGTCGGCCACTGCCTTGGCCCTGCCGATCGTGGCGAGCGACCCCTTGTCCCAGTACCGAAACGGCGCCCGCTGACCCCCGCCGATGTCGGCGGCGATCATGCGGCCCGCGTGCCGGCCCATCTGAATCGCAGCCGGCGCCACCCCGGGCACACCAGGGACGCTGGCCAGGTCGCCGACGACAAACACCTCCGGATGACCCCGTACGGACAGATCCGGCGCCACGATCACCCGGCCCGCACGATCGGTCTCGGCACCGAGCGCCCGGCCCAGCGGGGAGGCCTGGACGCCCGCTGCCCACAGGACCGTGGCCGCCTCGATGTGGCTCCCGTCGGCGAGGGTCACGCCCGAATCGTCCACCCCGGTGACGACCTGCCCGCAGATGACCTCGACCCCCATGGCCTCGAGCTGGCGCCGTGCCTTCACGGAGAGGTCCTCGGGGTACGGGGGCAGCACACGGTCGGCGCCCTCGACCAGGATCACGCGGGCAGCGGACGGGTCGATCCGCCGGAACTCCCGGCTCATCGAGTGCACGGCAATCTCGATCAGGGCTCCGGCCAGCTCCACTCCGGTGGGACCGGCCCCCACCACGACGAAGGTGAGCAGCCGGCCGGAGCGCTCCGGGTGACGCTCGGCCTCCTCGAAGGCGGCGAGGATCCGGCGGCGCATCGTGAGCGCGTCCTCGACGGTCTTCAGGCCCGGCGCGGCGTCCGCCCACTCGTCCCGGCCGAAGTACGAGTGGGTCGCCCCCGAGCCCACGACCAGGTAGTCGTAGGAGATCGCGGGGCCGTCGGCCACGATGACCTGACGACGGTCCAGATCGACTCCTGTGACCTCGTCCATGACCACACCGACCACGTTCCTCTGTCGCCTGAAGATGGACCGGATCGGATACGCGATGTCGCTCGGGTTGAGTCCCGCGGTCGCCACCTGATAGAGGAGCGGCTGAAAGAGATGGAAGTTGCGCCTGTCCACCACGGTCACCTCGACCCGCGCACCTCGGAGTGCCTTCGTCGCGTTGAGGCCGCCGAAACCGGCACCGATGACGACAACCCGCTTCATCCGGAGCCCAACGCCGCCGCCAGTGCGCGCAACGCGTTGCCGCGGTGCGACATCTCGTTCTTCTCGGCATCGCTCATCTCGGCGAGGGTGCGGCCATCGACCTCGAAGACCGGGTCGTAGCCGAAACCGGTGCTCCCCCGCCGCTCGCGGGTGATGGTGCCCTCCACCGAGCCTTCAGCCACCACTTCCGATCCGTCGGGGAAGGCCAGCACCATGACGGTCCGAAAAGTCGCCGACCGGTCGTCAACCGACTCCATCTCCTCGAGAAGACGACGGACGTTCTCCGCGTAGGTCGCGTCCGGACCCGCGTAACGGCCGGTGTGAACGCCGGGCGCCCCACCCAGGGCCGCCACTTCCAGGCCCGTGTCATCCGCCAGTGCCGGCAGCCCCGTCGCCCGGACGACGGCACGCGCTTTGAGCAGGGCGTTCTCCTCGAGAGTGGCACCCGTCTCCTCGACATCCTCCCAGTCGACGTCCCTCGCGATGTCGCCGGCGATCCCCGCCTCGAGGATCAGGGCCTCCATCTCGGTGACTTTGTCCCGGTTCTTGGTGGCTACCACCAGGCGGGGGATCAACTCGCCACCGCCCTCCTCTGGAGGTCGTGGAGCTCGGCGATCCCGGCCGCAGCGAGATCGAGCAGCCGGTCGAGTTCGTCCCGGGTGAAAGGCGCCTGTTCGGCGGTCCCCTGCACCTCGACCAGGAGGCCCCTGCCGGTCATCACCACGTTCATGTCGACTTCGGCTCGGACGTCTCGGTCGTAGTCGAGGTCGAGCCAAGCCTCGCCGTCGACGATCCCGACGGACACGGCGGCGATCTCGTCGATGATCGGGTTCCGCGGCATGGCCCCCTCCACTACGGCCGCGGAGAACGCTTGATGCATGGCGACCCACGCCCCTGTGATCGCGGCGGTCCGGGTTCCACCGTCGGCCTGAAGGACGTCGCAGTCGACGTGGACCATCACCTCCCCCATGGCCTTCATGTCCACTCCGGCTCGGAGCGACCTGCCGATGAGGCGGGCGATCTCCTTGGCGCGACCGCCGGAGATGTGTTCACGCCGCACGCGCTCCTTCCCCGACCCGGGGAGCATGGCGTACTCCGCGGTCACCCAGCCCTTTCCGGTGTCCTTCATCCAGCGGGGCACGGAGGTGTCGATCGAGGCGGTGCACAGCACCTTGGTGCCCCCCATCGAGATGAGGACCGACCCCGGGGTGGCCTCGGTGAACCCCAGCTCCATCGAGACGGGACGGAGCTGTTCAGGTGTGCGGTCGGTCATGCGGCCACGGTACCGGCGTTAGACGTCGAAACCGACGCCGGCGACGGCCAGGGCAACCGGACGGTCGAAGACCAATTCCGCCTCGTGGACCGACAAGGCAGGGTCCATGTATGGAGGGATGTGAGTCAGGACCAACCGCCCCGCTCCGACCTCACGGGCGATCTCCGCCGCCTCGGCCGCCGAAAGGTGCATCGGGTACTCGGGGTTCTTGTTCGACTCCTGGTAACTGGCCTCGGCGAGCATGACGTCGACACCCCTGGCCGCTTCTCTCCAGTCTCCGGCCGGGCCCGTGTCCCCTGTGTAGAAGAGCGAACGGCCTCCCGCCTCCCACCTCGACCCCACACACGGGACCGAGTGGTACATGTCGGCGAAGGCGATCTCGATCTCGCCGACCGTCGCCGTGTCACCGCCTTCCACGGCGTGGAAGCGGAACGTCTGCTCGAAGACGGACTCCTGTCCCTTGTCCACGAAGGCGGCTATCCGATCGAGGACCGATGCGGGGGCGTACACGGGCACGTCTTCCCGGGGCTCCGGGCGGTAGGTCCAGGCGTGGAACGCCGTCAGCAGATCCGAGCAGTGGTCGGAGTGCTGATGCGATATGACCACTGCATCGACCAGGTCAGGATCGAAGGGGAGATTCATGTAGGTCCCGGGCCCGGCATCACACCAGACCCTCGTCCCTCGATGCTCGATGATGTATCCGGCGCAGGGTCGGCCCGGCGCCGGGAAAGTCCCGGACGACCCGATCACATGAACTCTCACTGCAGTCCCCCGAGGCCGCGTCGCGGCCAACCCGGGCAGTGGCTCGCGGCGACTGTCACGGGGTCACGATACCCTCACCGGCATGGCGGAGGTCGTGTCGTTCGGCACCCGGGTAGCCCGGGGGTTGACCCGTCGGTGCGCTCGCTGCGGGCACCCGGCGTTTGAATCGTGGTTCCGGATGGCCGAGAACTGCCCGGGATGCGGCATCAGATTCACCCGCGAGGAGGGCTACTGGGTCGGCGCCATGATCATGAACACCACTGCCACATTCCTCGCCTTCGGGGTGACGTTCATCGGGCTCATCGTCGCCACCTGGCCCGAAGTCGATTGGGGAACGGTGATGGCGGCATCGATCGGAGTCTGTGCCCTGGTCCCGATCGTCTTCTACCCGATCTCGAAGAGCCTCTGGTTCGCCCTCGATCTCACCTGGCACCCTCTCGAGGAGAACGAACTGGCCGCGGCCCGGGAACGGGTGGGCGCCTAGAGCCGCTTGGCGACTTCGTCGAGCATCACCTCGGTGGCACCGCCACCGATGGAGTTGATCCGGACATCCCGGTACATGCGCTCCACAGCAGTCTCCGAGACGTACCCCATGCCCCCGTGGAACTGGACACAGTCGTAGAGCACACGGTTGGAGAGCTCGCCTACCAGGGCCTTGCACTCGGACACCTCTCGCACGGCGTCCTCTCCCTGATCCATGAGCCACGCGGTCCGGTAGACGAGCTCACGGGCGGCGTCCACCTCGGCTTGGCGCATCGCCAGGCGCTGCCGGATGGCCTGTTTGTCCCAGAGAGGGGCACCGAACGCCTGGCGGTCCTTGGCGTAGGCCACTGTCAGCTCGATGGCCTTCTGCGATTCGCCGAGAGCCTGGCCCATGAGAGCGATCCGCTCGTTCTGGAAGTTGTGGAGGACGTAGTAGAAGCCGCGGTTGATCTCGCCGATCAGATGCGAGTCGGGGACCCACACGTCGTCGAGGACGAGCTCCGCAGTGTTGGAGGCATGCCAGCCCATCTTCTCCAGCGAGCGGCTGGCGCTGAATCCCTCGGTCCCCTTCTCGACGGCGAAGATCGAGATGCCGCGGGAAGCTTTCGTTTCGGTGTCCGTGCGGGCGGCCACGAACACCAGGTCGGCGAAGCCCCCGTTGGTGATGAACATCTTGGTTCCGTTGAGCCGCCAACCGTCGCCGTCCCGGCGGGCCGAGGTCCTGATCGCCGCCACGTCCGATCCCGCGTCCGGCTCGGTGACGCCGATGGCCGTGATCCACTCACCCGAGATCAGGCGCGGGAGCCACCGCTCCTTCTGCGCGTCGCTTCCGAAGTTGGTCACGTAGGGCATGGCGAGATCGGTGTGCACCAGGACGGTGATCGTGGTGCCTCCGGATGTGCAGCGGCCCAACTCTTCCGCCAGGACCACAGAAGCCAGATGCCCGAGACCGAGCCCTCCGTACTCTTCCGGGACCCGCAGCCCGAAGAAGCCGAGCCGGCCCATCTCGGCGAGGGCCGAACGGGGCACCTCCCCCGCGGCATCCCACTCTTCGACGCGGGGCAGGAGCTCCGACTCCGTGTAGTCGCGGACGGCCTTTCGAATCGCGGCCAGATCGGCGTCGACGTAGATGGACTTCACGCCCGTAAGTCTGGCGCGCGCGCGTGGTTGCGGCGAGTCAGCTCAGCGGGGCTTGAGCAGATCGCCGATGTCGAGGCCCGTGTCCTCGTCATCGTCGCGTCCACCACCGCCGAACATGTCGAAGAGGCCTCCGAGATCAGGCATGGCCTGCTTCCCGGCCTCTTTCTCTCCTCCGAGGATGCCGCCGAGCAGATCACCGAGGCCTCCACCCGGCGCCGTTCCACCGGCCCCCTCGCCTCCGAGGAGACCACCGAGAATGTCACCGAGACCACCACCCCCGCCGCCGGAGGAGGCGGAGCCCGCCTTGCTCTTCATCCTGCCGGCCAGCCAGGACATGACCAGCGGCGCGAGCATGGGAAGCAGCTTGGAGAACAGACCCGCCTCGGCCTTCCCACTGGCACCGAGACGCTGCTCGACGGCTCCACGGTTGTCTCCGAACATGTGGCCGAGGATCTTCTCCCCGTCGGAGAAGTCGATCAGGGACAGCGGGTTGTCCTGAGCGAGGATGCCCGGGTCGTGGTCTTTGAGCGCCGCGGCGCCCAGGGCATCGGCCTGACCCGACTGGACTTCGAGGTCGAGGCCGCTGAGAAGAGCGGGCAGTGCCCTGCGGGCGGCGTCCATGGCAGTCTCCGGGTCGGTTCCGAGCCGGGCGGCCAGGTCGTCAGCGGGTAGCTGGCTGAGGATTTCGTCGATCATGTTGCTCATCGTCTTTGTCTCCTTGGTGGTCTCGTGGCGAACCTACTCCGCGGCGGCGAGCATGGCACGGCCGGCTCGGCTCTGATACCCGAGCCCATGGGTCTCGCAAAAGGCCTTCGCGGTGCGGGCAACGGCCAGTCCGTCCAGACCGTGCTCGATCCCCATTCCGTCGAGAAGCCAGATGAGATCCTCCGTGGCGACGTTGCCCATCGCGCCCGGCGCGTACGGGCAGCCGCCGAGACCGCCGGCGGAGGAGTCCATCTTGTCGATCCCATGCTCGAGTGCAGAGACCGTGTTGGCCACCGCCTGGCCGTAGGTGTCGTGGAAGTGGACGCCGACCCGATTCGCCGGCACTCGGTCGAGCACTTCGGCGAGCAGTCGCTCCACGTGATACGGCGTGGCCTTGCCGATCGTCTCACCGAGGTAGACGTCTTCCACGCCCCACTCGAGGAGTGTCTCGGCGAGGTGGGCCACCCAGTCGGGATCCTGCTCGCCTTCGAACGGGCAGTGGGTTGCGGTGGAGACGTAACCCCGGAACGTCACCCCGTCCGGTGCTTCGAAGAGGATGTTGCGGATGCGGTGCATCGACTCGTCAACGGAGGCGTTGAGGTTGCGCTCGCTGAAGGCCTCGGAGGCGGCCGTGAGGACCCCGAAGTACGTGAGCCCGGCGGCCAGCCCGGCCTCGAGGCCTTTCATGTTGGGAACCAGGCCGCCCAGCCGGATGTCCGGCGCCGTGACGGCCGCCACCACCTCGGCGCCATCGGCCATCTGCGGCACCCACTTGGGACTGACGAAGGACACCGCGTCGAAGGTCCGTACGCCGGCGGCGGCGAGATCATCGATCAGCTTCGCCTTGGCCGCGGTCGGGATGAAGGCACCCAGGGACTGAAGGCCGTCTCGGGGCGACGACTCGGTGATGTGGACCCGCTCGGGGAAGCTCACGACCCGGACGGTACCTCAGGCGGCGCCTGGACCCGGATAGCCGGGATGTTCGATGGGGCCCACGGATGACAGTCTCAGCGAAACCCGGCGCGAGCCTTCCCTAGGATCGCCGTCGTGACCGGTGCGCAGACCGCCTTGAAACCGGACAGACGCC
>CAYLYQ010000070.1:0-9214 GCA_964388105.1 uncultured Acidimicrobiaceae bacterium | reverse complement strand
GGACTCACCCCCACCCGGAACCCGGTCACGGGCAGATGGGAGCTTCGTCCGCATGCTCGAGCGCCTCCCGGGGTCAATTGATCCGCCAGACTCGCAATCTCACCCCGTCCTTCCCGACACGTTCTGCTCCAATAGCGGCTCTTGAACCAGAGCCCATCGTTCTCCGCTCGCACAGCCGCGCTCGCGCTGGCCGCCCTGGTCGCCTTCGCGGCAAACTCGATCCTGGCCCGGCTGGCCCTGGGTGCCGGACTGGTCGACGCGGCCTCCTACGCAGTGGTCCGGATCGCTGCCGGTGCCGTCATGCTCCTGGTGCTCACCCGTTTCCGCTCCACCGCCTACCGCAGCGGGAGCTGGGCATCGGGCGCTCTTCTCGCCCTCTACGCCGCCCCCTTCGCCTTCGCCTACCTCGATCTCCCCGCAGGGACAGGGGCGCTCATCTTGTTCGGAGCGGTCCAGGTCACGATGTTCGCCTCAGGGCTGGGAAGCGGCGAGCGGCCCCGGCCGACCGAATGGGCAGGTGTGATCCTTGCCGTTGCGGGCCTCGTCTGGTTCGTGCTGCCCGGTGTGGATCGGGCGCCACTCCTCGGGGCCCTTCTGATGACGGTCGCCGGGGTCGCGTGGGGCGGCTACTCACTGCGGGGTCGTCGGGCTGCCCAGCCGCTTCTCAGCACCACCGGGAACTTCGTGCGCGCCGTTCCCTTCGTTGTCGCGGTGGCCCTGCTGACCCTCCCGTCCCTGGAGGTGACCGCGGAGGGAGTCGGATACGCCGCCTTGTCCGGGGCCGTGGCGTCGGCTCTCGGATACGCGGTCTGGTACGCCGCCCTCCCGGGTCTCACTTCCACTCGTGCGGCGACGCTCCAGCTCGCCGTGCCCGTGATCACCGCGTGGGCCGGGGTGTGGCTTCTCGACGAACGGATAACCAGCCGTCTGACTCTCGCCGGGTCGGCTGTGCTGGCCGGGGTGGCCCTGGCGGTGCTGGGGAGGTCGGGCCGGTAGATTCGCGTCGTCGAAAGGAACCGATGTCGTCATATCTCGAGTTCCGCTCGCCCGACGAGGTCGGCGACGAGTGGAAGGAGCTGCTGGGCCGGCTCGAGGATTCGATGGGCTACGTGCCCAACTACGCCAAGGTGTTCGCGCTGCGCCCGGACGCTTACCGGGCATGGGGCAACCTCGTCCGGACCATCTCCGGTGCCATGGATCAGAGGCGCTACGAACTGGCGACGGTGGCGGCTGCGAGACGGCTGCGCAGTTCGTACTGCTCCCTGGCGCACGGGAAGATCCTCGCCGAGAAGTTCCATACCCCGAGCGAGGTGGCCGGCCTCTACTCCGGGGATGAGACCAGCCCGCTGGATGAAGTCGATCGGGCGGTCATGAACCTGGCCGACAAAGTGGCGGAAGACGCCACTTCGATCAGGGCGGAGGACATCGACGCTCTGCGTTCGTTGGGCCTGTCCGATACCGACGTCTTTGATGTCATCCTGGCGGCAGCCGCCAGGTGCTTCTTCTCCAAGGTGCTGGACGCCACCGGGACGCTTCCGGACTCCGCCTTACGGGGACTGGACGAAGCCCTTCGGGAGACACTGACCGTTGGCCGCCCCGTCGAAGAGGCCTAAGCCGAGGATTTCGGCTGGCGGCGCTGCCAGAACACGTTGATCACCATCACGCCGAGGGTCACGAGGAAGATCGCCGTGCCCAGGACGTTCGCCTCGGGCGGGATGCCGCGCTGGTTGGCGCCGAAGATCCACAGGGGAAGTGTGACGATCGTCGGGCCGGCGTTGAAGTTGGAGATGATGAAGTCGTCGAAGCTGAGGGCGAACCCGAGGAGGAAGGCTGCGAACACTCCGGGCAGGATCATCGGTAGCGTCACCCGGCGGAAGGTCTCCCACTCGGTGGCGTAGAGGTCCATCGCCGCCTCTTCGAGATGGCGGTCGAAGCCCTGGACCCGGGCTTTCACGGTCAGCACCACGTAGCTGATGATGAAAACGATGTGGGCGATCAGCAGCGTCGTGAACCCGGGGGCCAGTCCCAGCACCAGGAAGAACGCGAGCAGGGATGACCCCATCACGACTTCGGGTGTCGCCATCGGCAAGAAGAGGAACACATTGGTCGCGCCCCTTCCCCGGAACCAGTACCGAGCCAGCGCCAGAGCGATGAGGGTGCCCAGGATGGTGCCGATGGCCGACGAGATGAACGCCAGCCTGAGGCTGACCAGCATCGCGTCCCAGAGGCCGGGCACACCGCCGAAAGTGGGGCCCAGGAACACGCTCTCCCAGTGTTCCCAGGTGAACCCGATCCACCGGTAGTTGAAACGCCCGGTGATGTCATTGAACCCGAAGAGGATCACGAGCCCCACCGGAACGAAGAGGTAGAGGAAAACGAAGAGGGCGTAAACGGTGAGCAGGTGTCGCTTGAGGAATGCCATCACGCCACCAGGTCGTCCGTTCCGGTGGCCCGCACATACGGGACCAGCATGACCACGATCGCCACCATGAGCGTGAAGGACAGAGCGGACGCCACGGGGTAGTCGAGCGCGACCAGGAAGCGGCTCTGGATCACGTTGCCGATCATGAAGTCACCCGGTGAGCCGAGCAGCGCGGCGTTCACGTAGTCACCGACGGCAGGAATGAAGGTGAGCAAGGTGCCGGCAACGACCCCGGGCATCGACAGCGGCAACGTCACCTTGCGGAAAGTCTCGCTGGGCCGGGCGTACAGGTCGGCCGAGGCCTCCGTCAACGAGCGGTCCAGCTTCTCCAGCGACACATAGATCGGTAGCGCCATGAAGGGAAGGAAGTTGTAGGCGATGCCCGCCACCACGGCCACGCTCGTGGCCAGCAGGGTGGCGTTGGGCCCGAGGACACCGATCGACTTGAGGGTGCCGACCACGAAGCCCTCGTCGGCGAGGATGATCTTCCAGCTCAGCGTCCGCAGCAGGAAGGGCATGAGGAAGGGCATGAGCAGCATGACGACGAGGAAGTTCTTCCAACGGCCTCCTCGGAACGCGATGAAGTAGGCCAGGGGATAGGCGAGGAGCAGGCAGATCACTGTCGCCGCGAACGCGAACTTCAGCGAGTTGAGCACCTGCCCGCCGTAGGTGGTCCAGAGCTTCGTGTAGTTGTCCCACTGCCAGGTGAACTCGAAGTTGGGATAGATGCCGCTCTGCAGCGAGACCGTGACGAGGCGGATGATCGGGATGAGGAAGAAGATGATCAGCCATGCGATGCCGGGCAGCAGGAGCGCGTAGGGGACCATGGCGCGCCGGCGCGCCATGCGCGCCAGTTCGGGTTCTTGGGCGATCGTCGTCATTCCACCACGAAGGTGTGCTCGGGCCTCCAGGCCACCATGACATCCTTCCCGGGGGCGTGGATCTCACCGAGGTTCTGCTCAACCACGGCCACCTGTCCGATCCCGGGCACCTCGACCAAGTAGTGGGTGGACACACCGGTGAAGCTGGTGTCGGCGATGGTCCCGCTGAGTCGGTTGACCGGTGTGCTGGGGTTGTCCTCGGAGTAGAACGAGAGCTTCTCGGGTCGCACCCCGATCTGCACCGACGCGTGCCCGTTGCAGCGGGCGGCCTGAACGTCGGTGAGCCGGATCACCGACCCGTTGGGGAGGCCGATGTCGTTTCCCGACACCGTCCCGTTCATGAGGTTGGAAGCCCCCAGGAATCCGGCCACGAAGGGCGTCCGCGGGTCCTCGTAGATGTCGGTGGGTGCCCCGAGGCGCTCGATCCGGCCCTGGTTCATCACCGCGATGGAGTCGGCCATGGTCATGGCCTCCTCCTGGTCGTGGGTGACGTGGATGAAGGTGATCCCCACTTCCTGCTGGATCCTCTTCAGCTCGATCTGCATCTCTTTGCGCAACTTGAGGTCGAGCGCACCGAGGGGCTCGTCGAGGAGCAGCACCCTGGGGTGGTTGATCAAGGCCCGCGCCAGCGCGACACGCTGCTGCTGGCCGCCGGAGAGCTGGCGCGGCTTGTTGCCGCCTCGTCCCCCCAATTGCACGAGTTCGAGGGTCTCGGCCACCCGTCGCTTGACCTCGGCATCGTCCACCTTCTTGCGCCGCAAACCGAAGGCGACGTTCTCAGCCACTGTCATGTGGGGGAAGAGCGCGTAGCTCTGGAAGACCGTGTTCACCGCTCGCCGGTACGGCTTGAGCCCGGTGACGTCCTCACCGTGGAGCCGGATGGTCCCCGAGGTCGGGTCTTCGAACCCGCCGATCATGCGGAGGGTGGTCGTCTTCCCGCATCCTGAGGGCCCCAGCATCGCGAAGAACGTGTTCTCCGGGATGCTCAGCGTCATCTCGTGGACCGCGACGAAATCGGTGAACTTCTTGGTGACGCGGTCGAGCTCGACCGCGGGGATGCCGTTGCCGGCGTCAGTCAAATCAGGCTCCGATCAGGGCCTGGAAGGCGTCGTCCATCTCCCGCTCTTCGTTCTCGTCGAGTCCGCGGAAGATGTAGCTCTTGGCCAGAGTCGCTTCGTCCGGGAAGATCAGCGGGTCGTCGGCCAGCGCGGCCAGGTCCTCGTCGTCGATCTCTTCGGCCAGTTCCAGCAGGGCTTCCTTCGTGCCGGCGACCGGCGGGATGAAGTTGACCCACGACGCGATCTTGGCGGCGACCTTCGGGTCGTACACGAAGTTCATGTACTCGTGGGCTTCCTCGACGTTGTCGGCACCCTTGGGAATCATCATGTTGTCGGCCCAGAGCATCAGGCCCTCCTCAGGGACGAGGAACCGGAGCTCGGGGTTGTCGGCCTGCAATTGGACGACGTCCCCCGACCAGGCGAAGCAAGCGGCGAGGTTGCCGGCCACGAGGTCGTCGCCGTAGTCGTTGCCCGTGAACCGCCGGATGTGACCGTTGTCCACGTAGGGCTGGATCTCGGCGATTGCGGCGTGGATGTCATCCATGGTGCAGGTAGATGGATCGATCCCCATTCCCAGCATCACCAGACCCAGCGTGTCCCGAGACTCCGTCAGCATGGACACCCGCCCGGAGAAGGCCGGGTCGAAGATGTCGTTGATGGAAGTGAGCTCCCGACCGGTCAGCTCGGGGTTGTAGCCGATGGCGGTGTTGCCGGTCTGCCACGGGAGGGTGTACTTGCGCTCCGGATCGAAGGACGGGCTCTGCAGCGCCGGCTCCAGGTTGGAGATGTTCGGGATCTTCGAATGGTCGAGCTCCTCCAGCCAACCGAGACGGATGAACCGCGCCGCCATCCAGTCGGTGAGGGCCACCAGGTCGCGCTGGATGTTTTCGCCGGCCGTAAGCTGGGCCTGCACCTTTCCGAACCAGTCGCTGTTGTCGTTGACTTCCTCGAGGTAGTTGACGGTGATCCCCGTGGCCTCGGTGAAGTCGTCGAAGGACGATGTCTCGAACCAGCCGTCTTCCTCCACCACGTCGACGTAGAAGGGCCAGTTGGCGAAGTTGAGCACCCGATCGCCGTTGCCACCACCGTCACGGGCGCAGGCCGCAAGCAGTGCGGGGCCTCCGAGCATGAGGAGACCGCTGGCCCCCATACCTTTGATGAACCGTCTGCGATCGATGCCGCGATCGGCGGCCAACATGGCCAGCAGAGCGTCTCGACTCCCGGTGCGGCGGCTTGGCGCTGTCATGTAAGCGTTTCCTCCCTTGGCGACGGGGCGAGTGTAGAACCATGCAGGCCCCCTGCGTCGCGAAGAGCCGCGTTTCTCCGGCGGCGACCGTGTGCGCCGCTACCTTGCCGCCATGGACGACCGCCTCGAACGCTGGATGGACGGGTACATCAAGGCCTGGACGACCAACGACGCCGCCGACATCGCCGCCCTGTTCACTCCGGACGCCGTTTACGACCCCCAGACCGCAGACGGCGAGTGGCAGGGCATCGACGAGATCGTTGCCAACTGGCAGGAGATCGACGACGACCCCGAGAACTGGGAGTTCGAGTGGACCCCGATGATCGAGGCCCCCGAGCTCGCCATCGTGACCGGGCGCACGCGGTATGGCGACCCACCATCCAGCTATCGCAACCTGTTCGTCATCCGCTTCGACGGAGACCGGTGTTACGACTTCACCGAGTGGTACATCGAGGAAGAGGGTTGACCACAGCCTTCGTGCTCGGGGGCGGCGGACGCTGGGGTGCGGTCGAGGTCGGGATGTACCAAGCCCTGGTCGAGGCGGGCATCGAGGCCGACCTCGTCCTCGGCACCTCCATCGGCGCACTCAACGGGTCGGTGATCGCCGACTCCCCTGGTGTCGAAGGGGTAAGGCGCCTCACCGCTCTCTGGGAGTCGGTGTCGGCGGCTGACCTCTTCCGTGGCGGCCTCAACCGCCTTCGCAACATGGCCGCCATGCGGCCGGCGCTCCACACCACAGGGGAGATGAGGGCGCTGATCAAAGGTGTCCACGGCAACAAGCGGATCGAGGAGCTTGACACGCCCTTCCAGTGCGTTGCCGCCTCGATCGAGCGAGCCGCGGAGCACTGGTTCACCGAGGGGCCCCTCGTGGAGGCGCTGCTCGCCTCGGCTGCCATCCCGGCTTTGTTCCCGCCGGTGCAGATCGGGGAGGAGCACTTCTACGACGGTGGCCTCGTCGACTCGGTGCCCCTGTCCCGCGCGCTGACGCTGGGGGCGGATGTGGTCTACGTCCTGCAGGTGGGTCGCTTGGAGTCGCCCTTGCGCCCGCCCCGCCGTCTCCACGAAGCCGCGCTGATCTCCTTCGAGATCGCCCGGCGCCACCGCTTCTCCACGCTGCTCGACGACCTTCCTCCGGGTGTGGAGGTCCATGTCCTTCCCTCCGGCAACCCGGTCGCCTTCGACGACCGGCGACAGCTCAAGTGGAGGGACACGTCGGACACCGCCGAGCTCATCGACTCCGCCCATCGCGCCAGTGCCGCCTACCTGGAAGGCGGATGACGGGTGCCGCGGCCCCCGCACCGGCTGATCCGTCGGGTTCTGATCGCTCCGGCGCTGATCCTCGGGTTCCTGGCCGTGATTCTGACGCTGCCGGTCGTCATCCCCGCTGCCGCCTTCGTCTCCCGTTACGTGCCCGGCAAGTGGCGCGTCCTTCGCATCGCCTGGTTCCTCTTCTTCTATCTGGCGGTGGAGGTTCTTGCGCTGGTGATCATGTTCGGCTTCTGGATCGCTTCTGGATTCGGCCTGGCCATCCGCAACGCCTACTGGCAGGACCGGCACTACTGGCTCCTAGCTCTGATGCTGCGGCGCCTGGTCCGTTCCGCCAAGCTCACCTTCAGGATCGAGCTGGTGTACGACGGCGATCCACCCCGGTCCTCGCCTCAGGGTCACAGGCGGCCGATCCTGGTGCTGAGCCGGCACGCAGGGCCCGGAGACTCCCTCCTGCTCATGGACGGCATCGCCAACCGGGTCAACCGGCGTCCCCGGATCGTCCTGAAGGAGTTCCTGCAGTGGGACCCGGCGATCGATGTCCTTCTCAACCGGCTGCCCACCGCCTTCGTCCCGGCGAACGGAGGCAGCGATGCGCTCCTGGCCGCGATCCGCGACATGGCCTCCACGATGGGCCCTGACGACGCCTTCGTCATCTTCCCTGAGGGCGGCAACTTCAGCCGGGGACGGCATCGACGGTCCATCGAGAAGCTGCGCCAGATCGGCAGGCCGGACCTGGCGGAGCGAGCCGAGGCGTTGAAGAACACGCTCCCGCCGCGGTCCACCGGGGTCATGACCGCCCTCGCAGCCCTCCAGACCCCGGCCGACGTGTCGTTCGTCGGGCACGCCGGCCTCGAGGTGTTCGAGGGCTTCGGTGACATCTGGCGCGGCATGCCGATGGACACCGAAGTCGATGTCCGGGTCTGGCGATTCCGGGCGGAGGAGGTCCCGCCACCTGACGGCCAGGAGACATGGCTCTTCGACATGTGGGCGGAGATCGATGTCTGGATCACTGACCGGCTGGCCCAGACGGCCGAGCCTTTCGACGACCCCGACGCCTACTGAGCCGGGGCCGTGGTCATGGACATGCGGCTCAGATCGAGGTCGTGTGCGCGGGCGTGATCGGACCCCACTTGGCCCCCGTGGGAGCCACCACTGAGACGAGGCCGTTCTTGAACGCCGGGGTCCGGGAATCGGGGTCGACTTCACGGGACAGGAGCACGTTGGCCTCGGGGTAGTACATGACGCAGTTGCCCGCCGGGATGTCGATCGTCCGGACCAGGATCCGTTCCATCCTCCCGGCCTCGCCGATCACCGTCACGGGCAGGTCGACGGCCAGCCCGAGGCGGGTCACGTCGGCCGGGCTCATCAGGATCACGTCCCGGCGCTCCTGGCCCCGGTAGCGATCCTCGTCTTCGTAGACCACGGTGTTGAACTGCCCTTCCGACCGGATGGTCATCAACCGCAGATGCTCCTCGCCCCCCCGAAGCGGGGGGATCTGCACCGGGTGGAACCTCGCCCGGGTGGTGTCGGTGGCGAAGCGGGGCTCGTGGAAGGTGCGCCCGGTGATCTGGAACTCCTTCCGGCCCTCGTCGATCTTCGCCATCTCCTCGAAGCCCGGGATGGTCCGCCCGATCGCCTGCCGGATCGATCGATGTTCCCGCATGGCCTCCCAGTCGATGATGCCGCTCCGGTCGACCAGCGCGCCGATGTCGGCGATCACCGAGACCTCGCTGCGAGGCCCTTCGTGTCTGGCCGGGCCTCCGTCCGACATCCGCACGTAGTTGAACATCGACTCTTGCGTTGTTGCCTGGGGCTCCTCGTCGCGGGCCAGGACCGGGAGGATGATGGTCTCCCGTCCTCGTCCGACGGCGTGCCCCGTGTTGAGGGTGGTGGAGAGGTACACCACCATCTCCAGACTCTGCATCGCCTTGGCCGCGAAGGCTGCGTCGGGGTTGGACCCGAAGAGGTTTCCTCCGAGGCAGAACCCCGCTTTGAGGCGCCCCTCTGCCGCCCCGACCATGCAACCCATGGTGTCCAGTCCCTCGTCGCCGGGGTCGGTGACCCCCAGTTCCCGTTCCAGGTGCTCGAAGACGACCTTCTTCAACTTGGGTGTGACCCCCACCGAGCCGACGCCCTGAACGTTGGAGTGCCCCCGGATCGGCAACAGCCCGGCACCGGGGCGGCCGAGCATGCCTCGCATCATGGCGAGGTTGGCGATGGCCTTCACGTTGTCGACTCCGTGGGTGTGGTGGGTTATCCCCATCGCCCAGGCGAACACTGCGTTCGGAGCCCGCGAGTAGAGGTCGCCGACGCGTTCGATCGCCGCCCGGTCGACGCC
>CAYLYQ010000069.1:197-9280 GCA_964388105.1 uncultured Acidimicrobiaceae bacterium | reverse complement strand
TCCTCAACCGAAGTCGTGGTCGTGTCCTCAACCGAAGTCGTGGTCGTCTCCTCAACCGAAGTCGTGGTCGTCTCCTCAACCGAAGTCGTGGTCGTGTCCTCAACCGAAGTCGTGGTCGTCTCCTCAACCGAAGTCGTCGTGGTGTCCTCAACGCTCGTCGTGGTCGTGTCCTCGATCGAAGAGGTGGTAGTGGAGGCCACGATGACGCAGACATGCGAGATGTCATGAGCCACGCGGGACACCGACTCACCGGCCTCGACGTCGTAGAAGTACTTGTCGCGGCCGTCCGGGTCCTGGTTGTTCTCGTTCGGCGGCCCACCCACGAGGATCATCACCTCGTAGTCGACATCTGCGGTGAAGGTCTTTCCTTCGACCCTGCTATCGGGCAGGCTGATCTTGGTGAAGCCCGCCGGGCAATGCCCTGGAACGTCCTCACATGGAATTTCGACCTGACGCAGGTCCTCCCGCGTCAACTCGATGTACTTGTACCAGTCGTGGCCGAGCTTCTTCGGCTCCCCCAACGTCCAGGGGCCACCGGGACGATTCGTGATGTCGACCGGGTCGTCCACCCACTCGTCAGGCCCCATGAACTGGAGTCCCTCAGGAGCACGAACCCACGCGCCCGTCTGGTCCTTGATCTGCTTCTCATAGCGGTATTGGGTGACTGCCACATCCTCGTAGCAGGGTTCCGTCGACTGCTCTGCGCGAGCCGTCCCGGTGTACATCATGAACAACGAGGCGGCGACGGCCAGCGCCGTCAGAACTGCCAGCGCGCGTCGCGCATCCCACCCAACGCCAATTGCTGGCGTCCTCATTCTTCCTATCCCCTTCCGTTCTAAGACGTACGGGATAGGTTCGGTCTCACCACTGGCTCCACCAGACCGAGGTGACCGTGTTACAGGCCTGGCTTCGGTGCCTCCCTATTTCCCAGCCCACCACTCTATGTGATGGCCCACCACAGATTGTCACAGACAGTGGCCGGGGTCAAGTCCCATTCATGGGTCGGGAGGCCCCTGGTCGAGGTCGATCAGGCGGTGCGCTCGGTCGGTTCGTCGAGCGGCGACTTGATCGGCACCAGCGTCGGGTTGACCTTGCGCTCGACGACATCGCGGTCGATGAGCACCTGCTCGATGTCGTTGCGTGACGGGAGGTCGTACATCGTGTTGAGGAGGACCTCTTCCATGATCGCCCTGAGGCCACGAGCCCCGGTTGACCGCTTCAGGGCCTGTTCGGCGACCGCGGAGAGCGCGTCGGGCGTGAAGACCAGCGAGACATTGTCCATCTCGAACATCCGGGCGTACTGCTTGGTGAGGGCGTTCTTGGGCTCCGTGAGGATCTGCACCAGGGCATCGTGGTCGAGGTCCTCGACGGTGGCCATCACCGGGAGCCGGCCGATGAACTCGGGGATGAGGCCGTACTTCATCAGGTCCTCGGGCAGCACCTGGTTGAGCAGCTCCGAAGGGCGGCGGTCGGACTTCGACCGCACCTCGGCGCCGAAGCCCACTCCCCTCTTCCCGACCCGGCCGCCGATGATCTCCTCGAGACCACCGAAGGCGCCACCGCAGATGAAGAGGATGTTGGAGGTGTCGAGCTGGATGAATTCCTGGTGCGGGTGCTTGCGGCCGCCCTGCGGCGGGACCGAGGCGACCGTCCCCTCGAGGATCTTGAGGAGGGCCTGCTGCACGCCTTCACCGGACACGTCACGCGTGATCGACGGGTTCTCGGCCTTGCGGGAGACCTTGTCGATTTCGTCGATGTAGATGATGCCCTGCTGGGCCTTGGCGACGTCGTAGTCGGCGGCCTGCAGGAGCTTGAGCAAGATGTTCTCGACGTCCTCGCCGACGTATCCCGCCTCGGTGAGGCTGGTGGCATCGGCGATGGCAAAAGGCACATTGAGCTGACGGGCGAGGGTCTGGGCCAGAAGCGTCTTGCCGCTGCCGGTGGGGCCGATGAGGAGGATGTTCGACTTCTGCAGTTCGACGTCCCGGTTCAACTCACCGGTTCGGATCCGCTTGTAGTGGTTGTAGACGGCCACGGAGAGCTTCCGCTTGGCGTCCTCCTGCCCGACAACGTAGTCGTCGAGATATGCCTTGATCTCGGCGGGCTTGGGGAGCTCGGTGAACGCGACCTCGTCGGTGGCGGTCCGCTCCTCCTCCTCCATGATCTCGTTGCAGAGCTCGATGCACTCGTCACAGATGTAGACGGCGGGCCCCGCGATGAGCCTCTTCACTTGTTTCTGTGACTTGCCGCAGAAGCTGCACTTCACCAGCTCGCCGCCCTCACCGAGTCTTGCCATGTGCCTGAGACCTCCTACCTAGCTGGAGGCTACAGCCGCGAGCTCCCGGCGAGTGAGAATTCCGTCGACGACCCCGTAATCCTTGGCCTCGTCGGCGAGCATCCAGTAGTCGCGCTCGGTGTCGGTCGCGACCTTCTCGACGGGCTGACCGGTGTGCGCGGCAAGGATCTGGTTGAGCTGTTCCCGCATCTGCACGATGAGTCTGGCCTGAATCTCGATGTCGGAAGCCTGGCCCTGTGCCCCGCCGTGAGGCTGGTGGAGCATGACCCTGGCGTGGGGCAGGGCGTACCGCTTGCCCTCGGCGCCGCCGGCGAGGATCACCGCCGCTGCCGATGCCGCCATGCCCATGCAGACGGTGTTCACGTCGGGCTTGATGTACTGCATCGTGTCGTAGATGGCGAAGAGCGAGGTGATCGAGCCGCCCGGGGAGTTGATGTAGAGGAACACGTCCTTGTCCGGATCCTCGGACTCGAGGTGGAGCAACTGCGCCATGATGAGGTTGGCGATCGTGTCGTCGATCGGGGTGCCGAGGAAGATGATTCGGTCCTTGAGCAGGCGGCTGAAAATATCGAAGTACCGCTCGCCTCGGCTGGTCTGCTCGAAGACTGTGGGGATCACGTAGTTGTCGGCTCTCATTCTTCTTCCTCCAGGACCGCGGCGACCACTTCGCCCTCGACTACTTCGTCGGAGATCACTTCGCCGACGACCTCCGGAGCCTCGAGCGTCAGATCCAGCGGATTGCCCTGTTCGTCGACCGGGCTGGCGTTGCTGAGGATCACGTCGAGTGCCCTGTTTCGGAGGATATCACTGGCCAGTGCCAATTCTTGGCCGGCTTGACGGAACGCCTTGAGGTAGCGAACGGGGTCGCCGGAGCGGGCGGCCAGGTCCTGAATCGCGGCCGACAGATCCTCCTCCGTGACATCCAGACCCTCGGCTTCGGCCACCGCCTCGATGACCAGGCGGTTGAGGATCGATACCCGGGCCTGGGCCTTGGCGTCGGCGACGAAGGCCTCCGCCGAGGTGCCCGTGGCACGGAAGTAGTCGTCCAAGGTGAGCTCCGCCTCTTCCAAACGGTGGAGGAAGTTGTGGAGGATCGAGTCGGCCTCGGCGTCGATCAGGCCGTCGGGGATCTCGATGTCGACCTGGTCCCGCAGCGTGGAGAGCGCCCGGTCGGCGAACTCCCTGCTGGCACCGCGGAGCTTGATGTCGCCCAGCTGCTGCCTGAGCGCCTCCCGCATCTCCTCGACGGTCTCGAACTCCGTGTTCTCGTCCACCCAGTCGTCGTCCAACTCGGGAAGGACGCGCTCTTTGACCTCGTTGATCACGACCGCGAACTCGACTTCCTCGCCCGCCCGCTCGCCAAAGCCGGAGGGGAGCTTCCCGGTGAACCCGATCGTCTGCCCCGCCTCGACGCCGGCCAGGACGTCGTCGATGCCCTCGAGGAACATGCCGGACCCGACCTCGTAGAGGAGGTCGGCGACCCGGGCCTCTTCGATGGGCTCGCCGTCAGCCTCGGCCGAGACGTCGATGGACACGAAGTCGCCTGCCGCGGCAGGACGGTCCACCTCTTCCACGGTCCCGAACTGCTCCAGGATTCGCTCGATCTGGCTGTCGAGGTCGTCCTCGGTCACCTCGGGGCTGGTCACCTCGATGTTTCGGTTCTTGTATTTCGGGGTTTCGATCGTCGGCCAGAGCGTCACCTTCACCGCGGCCTCGACGCCGCCTTCGACGTCATCCAGGGACTCGAGCTCGGGGGTGACCGCCGGCTGAAGGTCCTCGTTGCGGAGGATGTCGGTGAGGACCTTGGGGAGGGCGTCGTCGATCGCCTCCTTGCGGACGCGCTCGGGGCCAACCGTCGCCTCGATGATGGGCAGCGGGGCCTTGCCCGGCCGGAAGCCGTGGATCTTGACGCCTTCGGCGAGGCGACGAGCCGCACCCTTCTTGGCCTCGGTGATCGCATCCTCGGGGATGCTGAACTTGACGAGGCGCTCGAAAGGCCCGGTCTCGGTGATGGTGGTGGTCATTCGTTCCTTCCAGGTACCTGGTACCAAACATGGGCCGCCTAGCGCGGCTAGGCGGCCCCGAGAGGGTGACCGACGGGACTTGAACCCGCGACTTCCTGGACCACAACCAGGTGCTCTACCAACTGAGCTACGGCCACCATGTCGAGCGGGTCACCGGCGCCCCCGGGAGGACTCGAACCCCCAACCTACGGATTAGAAGTCCGTTGCTCTATCCACTTGAGCTACAGGGGCTAAGGGGCCGATCGCCCCGAGAGGCGACCCACTCAGAGCGGGTGAAGGGAGTCGAACCCTCGCCGCCAGCTTGGAAGGCTGGAGCTCTACCGTTGAGCTACACCCGCGTGTGTGGGTTCCATTCTAAATGGCCCCGCCGGATGGGCTATCCCGCGTCGTCGGGCTGGTCGGACTTGAACCGACGACCTCCTGCTCCCAAAGCAGGCGCGCTACCAAGCTGCGCCACAGCCCGTGGCATCCGTGAGGCTACCGGCCTGCTGGTTTCTGTCCCAGGCAGTTCATATGTTCCAACCATGGAACTCGAGGTTTCACTCCTCGAGCGGGTGAGGAATTGGGAGCGACTGTCCCAGTGGGAGAGGTCAGAGCTGGGACGAGACCTCCGTCGCGCCGGACTGTCCTACGGCGAGATCATGGCGATGGTCTCCGTCAAGAAGTCGACACTGGCCACCTGGTGCCGCGACGTGGCGCTGACTGAAGAGCAAGTGGAGGCGTTGCGGGCCCGAATGCCCAGTCAGAAGGGCGTTCCCAAGGACACGAACAAGCGTCGTCGCGCCGAGATCAAGGACATCAGGGAGGCGGCTCGTCTCCGAACCCCCGATCTATTCCCCGACCCGTTCTGGACTGCCGGTGTAGTCCTCTATTGGGCCGAAGGAGCTAAGAGCAGGAACCGAGTCAGCATGGCCAACACCGACCCCCGAGTCTTGAGGCTCTTCATTGCGTGGGTGACGACCTACCTCGTACCGGAAGCCGAGTTCACCCTTCACCTCCACCTCCACGAAGGCAACGACGAGCGCGAAGCCCGCACCTTCTGGCGCGCTGAAACAGGCCTCGCCAATGCTTCGTTCATTAAGACCTACGTCAAACCCGATGGCACAGGTCATCGGAAAAACCATCTACCACACGGTGTTTGCACGGTACGCCTCCGCAGGGCATCGGATGCATGGCATGTCGTGATGGAGTGGATCGATGCCCTCGCCGACCACTTCGAGCTCCAATGAGCAGCTCACTAGAATGCAGTCGGGCCGCTAGCTCAATTGGCAGAGCAACGGGCTCTTAACCCGTGTGTTGTGGGTTCGATTCCCACGCGGCCCACTCCCCTATCGGAACAGAGTTGCCGTGTGCGCCGTCTCCTCACCCGGGATCGGCGGTCGAGCCTCCTCCGGAACAGCCTCGATGGGGAACATGAAGGCGGTCAGTTGCGAGAACCTGTTGCCCGGGTTCCCGTTGACAGTCATCTGCCCGCTCGTCTGGTCGTCCGGATAGAAGACGGTACTGCAGGTCGCCGGATTGCCATTGCAGTCCAGGTACACGCCCGAGATGAAGACGAGGCGGAAGCTCTGGATCGGCTGCCATCTCTGCGATGAGGCCGCGGTGTGCCAGAACTGAGGGGTCCAGACGAGGCGCGGCGAGTCTCCAATGGCGTCATCGAAGAGGATCGGCGGGTTTGGGTTTCCTGCATACGTCGCCTCGTATTGCTGCAGACACTCATGCATCAATGTCAGTTTCGCCAGTAGGTCGGCGGGCTGGATGACACTGAAATCGTCATAGTTGTCGCTGTCGCATTGGGGGATGGTGCCTTCGACCGCGTTGTTCTCGATCAGGTAGTCCCACAACGCTTTGTTGTCCAGGCCCCAGGTATTTGCGCCATTCCTCAAGTTGCGCTTCGGGTTTGGACCCGTGGTCAACCGCCCCGGGAAGTTGATGTCCGGATTGTTCGATCCACCTTCCACAAGCCCTTGAAAGATCTCGCTCCTCGAGCCGAACCCGGACTCCATCAGCATCGCATTGGGAGGCATCACGTGGCCGTTGTTGTTGGGCACGACCGCACCGTTCTGCACTCTGCAGTCGTCATACCCGATTCCCGGATAGTCGCGGACAGAGTTGTTCCCCGGATGGGACGACCCGAAGCTGACGCCTGCCTGGGCTGCGTTCGCTGCCGGCCATACGGCGACGGCGTGGTCAATGCCCAACGCCACATTCTGGGCCATCGTGGGCGGGTTCGAAGTTGGGTTGTGGCACACGGAGGTGTTCCCGAAGTAGTCGCCGAAGAACTCGCTCTGTAGGGACCCGAATGCTCCCGAGACGTTGCCCCGACACGGCAGGATCGGCTGTGACGACGTGCTCAGGCAGACCTCTCCTGAAGCCGTGTTGGCTGGGATTCCGAAGGGCACCACGGAGCCTAGGGCTTCCCCGGCATCGATCCTCGCCACCGCGGCTGCAGCCGTGCTGACCTGCTCGAAGCCCATCACGCGGGCGAAGGTGGTCTCGACGATCTGATCGGGAATGCGCACACGGAGGTAGCTCGACACGGAGCTGATGCAATCGAGGTCGCCCCCTCCCCACGCCGACGGTGCGCGCATTGGTTGGAAGTCAACCGGCGTTCCCGTTCCGACATCGAAACCCAACCGGTCCGAATCGGTGCAGTTCTCCCACATCGCTTCCCAGTCCGCGTCGAGGTACTCGATGTTCAAGTTGGATCGAGCAAAGGCGAGGACTTGATTGACGACCTGTTCCTGGGTACCGCCCAGCACGATCTCGGTGGCCCCCGCCATCACCGCCATGTCGGCCGCAGTCTGGCTCTGTCGGCGCTCGTTGAACCCAAAGCCGAGGTCGATGGCGATGGCGGCGATGCCCATCAGCAACACGAGGACCAGAGCTACGAGAATTGCGGTGGCCCCGCGGTCGTCACGGAGACATCTCATGGACATGCCCCCGACGCATCTCCGGCAACCCATGTCGCTGGCTGCTCGAGCCTGAATTCGACCGACGACTGGAGTGTGTTCGGGAGGAATATCTCGATCAGGCCCAGTCCTGAGAGAGACGAGACGGTCGCGGTCACGGTCACGGTGCGCGTGGCTCCGATGTCGGGGCTGCCGCCTGAAAAAGTGACGTTCATGCTTCCGGTTGTGAGGTCCATGGAGTCACAAGTCCTGGAGTGCAGATCCGCGGAGGAAGCCCCATTCACGGCAGCGAGACGTGCTCCCTCGCGGGCGCCGTGGCGAACGTCGTTGTATTCACCGAGCAGATAGCCGAATTCGATGATTCCGAGGATCAGAAGCAATAGAAACGGCATGACCAGCGCGAACTCGACCAAGTTCGCACCACGATCCTCCCGCCACCCACGCGGTCGCATAGCCCTCCCAGGCCTAGCCTCCATGACCCTGTAATCGCCGCGGGTCGGCGCAGGGTTACGCAATCGCGGAAAGCTTATGTCCCCTTTACATCGGAGCCGATAACAATGGGGTGACAAGGGACGGTCGACCCATAGACCCGGGGGCTGGGACAGGCTGTCCTGTGGCTTAGCAACGTGATGGCAGGGTCATTGGTCCAGCTCCAAAACCAGATCGGCCTCGACCGACTCGATCGCGCCAGGATGGGCGACGATGAGGCATGGAGGTCCATTTACCGGGATTTGGCCGGCCCGATCACCGGCTACCTGGCCAGCCGAGGCGTCACCGATGCCGAGGATCTCACCGGTGAGGTCTTCTTGCAGGTCGCCCGCGACATGCACGCGTTCGAGGGGAACGAGTCCGACTTCCGTTCCTGGGTCTTCGTCATTGCCCACCGCCGGGCCATCGACTGGCGGCGAGCAGTCAGCCGTCGGCCCCCCACCATCGACCAGCCTCTCCCAGACCTGGCGGGCGGTGACGTAGAAGACGAGGCCATGGAGGCCGTGGAGAGGGACCGGATGATCCATCTCCTCGACTCCCTCAGCGAAGAGCAACGCGATGTCGTCGCGCTTCGCGTCATCGCCGACCTCTCCCTCGAAGAGACCGCAATGGTCGTCGGCAAGTCAGTGGGCGCCGTCAAGGCCCTCCAGCATCGGGCCCTCCGCTCCATGCGGAAGGAGATCGAGCGCGGGGAGATGAGCCTGTGAGTTGGTTCCGCCGCTCCGAGTTCACCGACAGCGAGATCGAGGCACTCCTCACGGGCGCCAACGACAACGCTTCGCTGGCCCCCGTGGCCACGGCCTTCGACCGGTTGCGCTCACTTCGGGACCTGGACCAGCCCGAGCCCCCCGCAGCCTTGATTGCCCAAGTCACCGTCCTGGCGAGGGAGACAAGCCGCGAGGCGGGTGTGCGGCCGCTCCCCTCCCGCCGATCGAGGAGACTGGCACCGGCAGCCGCCGCCGTGGCACTGGCCCTGACGACGTTCATGCCTCTCGCGGCCGTGGCCAACTCCGCCGTACCGGGCGAATCCCTCTTCGCCCTCGACCTCCTCCTCGAACGCGCCGGGATCGGGGATGGCGGGCTCTCTGAGCGCCTCGCCGAAGTCGACGTGCTCGACGATCGCGGCGAAGTCGCCGAGGCGGCGCAGCACCTGGCGGACTCAGTCTCGTCCGCTTCTCCTGAAGATCTCGCCTCTCACCGTGGCCCGATCCTGGACCGGACGCATGATCTGGGCGTATCCGAACGCGGTGTCGATGTGAGCGAAGTCCTCGACGACGTCCTGACCGCGATCGGGGCCGAGGTGCCCGAAACGCCGCCTGCCGACGACACGAACTCCGGCCCCGGCAACCCCAACCAAGGACC
>CAYLYQ010000069.1:0-97 GCA_964388105.1 uncultured Acidimicrobiaceae bacterium | reverse complement strand
CGGCAACAACTCCGGCAACACCGACCCCGGCAACCAGGGCAACGGCAACCCCAACCAAGGACCCGGCAACAACTCCGGCAACACCGACCCCGGCAAC
>CAYLYQ010000068.1:0-9595 GCA_964388105.1 uncultured Acidimicrobiaceae bacterium | reverse complement strand
GGTCTGGGAATCGGCCTCGTCGTCGGCGCCTACTCGGTGACCGACATCATGTTCAACATCGTCGGCGGAACCATGCTCGACCGGGTCGGCCGACGCAGGCTCGCCATCATCGGCTTCGGGATCGTCACCGTCGCCACGTTCCTCTATCCCCTCGCCGAGTCGGTGAATGCCCTGATCGCGGTCCGGCTCCTGCACGGCGTCGGAGGGGGCATCGTGATCCCGGCCGTGTACACGCTGATCGGCGACCTCTCCAAGACAGGAGCCCGCGGCCGCGCTATGGGCCGCGTCGGTGCTGTCATCGGGACGGTGGCGGTCTTGGCACCGGGACTCGCTGGAGCGCTCCGAGCCCGCACCGGCTTCCAAGAGGTCTTCTTCGGCCTCGCCGCCATCATGGCGATCGGGCTGGTGATCACCATCTTCAAGGTCCGGGAGACCCTGGCAGCGCCGGACCGCGCCAATGCGAAGTCGGTCTCCATCTCGACTCTGCTCCAGAACCGGAACCTCCGGATCGCATGCGTGTCGGTGTTCGGATTCACGGTCGGGTTCGGATCCCTGTCAGGCTTCTTGCCGAGCCAGCTCGAGGGAATGGGTTACAGCGCCGCTGCGAGCGGTGGGCTGTTCACCTTGCTCGCGTTGGTCGCAGTGATCCTCATGCTCACGCGGTTGTCCGCCCGAGTCGACCTGCTGGGTCCGAGGAAGCCGGTTCTGCTCGGCCTTCCGTTCGTTGCCACCTCGCTCGTGATTCTCGCTTCCTTCCAGCAGATCGGCTCGACGGCGCTGGCAATGGTGCTGTTCGGTATCGGATTCGGCCTCGTCTACCCCGCGGTCACCGGTGCCACCGCCCTGGCGGCCTCGTCCGCGGGCCGTGGCCGGGCTTTCGGTGTGTTCAGCGTCGCGTACAGCCTCGGTTTTGCCCTCGGCCCACCACTCGCCGGATACCTGAAGGACGCAGTTGGGATATCCCCGTTCCTGACCGCGGCAGCATTCTCGGTGACGGCAATCCTCGTGGTCGCCGCCATGCGGGGAGGATCGCTCGATTCGCCTCAGCCCACGAGCCGTCCGACACTGCAACACGACACCGAATAGGGCCTGACCCGCTCGGCCGGCCCGGTTCTTCTCGACGAGTGAGCGAAATCGGACGATGACGGCCAACTCGAGGCTGGCGGACCGGAAACGGTCGCTGCGTCCGGGCTCCGCCTGGCTCGTCGTGTTTGGTGGCGCCTTGCTCGGCAGTGCCGGGACCGCGGCAGCGTTCGCACCAGCAGACGCGACCCCGCTCGCACTCGGAGGCCTCCGACTGGGCATCGGTGCGCTCGCCCTCCTGATCGCGGTTCCATGGTTGGGAGGTTCGAGGAGGCGTGTCTTCCGCCTGCTTCGCCGACGAACGATCTGGGTGATGGCCGTGGGCACCGCCGCGTTCCAGCCGTTGTTCTTCGGTGCAGTCGACCGCGCCGGCGTTGCGATCAGCACCCTCGTCGCCATCGGAAGCGTGCCTGCCTTCGCAGGTCTGGTCGGCTGGGCGGTGTTGTCCCACAGGCCGACCCGCCTCTGGGTTGTCGCCACCACGATCGCTGTTTCGGGTCTCGTCCTGCAGTCGTGGGAACAGCTCCGGGTCGGAGACGGCATCGGGGTGTTGATGGCGTTGGTAGCCGCGTTCTTCGTTGGCTGTTACGTCGTGGCGGCAAAAGCCGAACTGGACCAAGGAACGCGGGCTGTCGAGATCCCAGCCGCGGCATACCTGCTCGGGGGCGCCCTACTGGCCCCGCTGATCCTGACACAACCACTCGGTTGGACTCTCGAGCCCAGCGGCGCCGCAGTGGTCGTCTATCTCGGGGTGGTGACCATGGGAATCGGGAACCTGTTCACAATTCAAGGCATGAAGGGACTGGCCCCGGGGCCAGCCGCCACCCTCCTCCTCAGTGAGCCTCTCATGGCGACTCTGCTCGGTGTCGTCGTCCTCGACGAGTCCCTGTCTGCCGGTGGGGTGCTCGGCGTCGGGCTCATCTTGACCGGTCTCGTGCTCCAGGCCAGGACATCGAAGCTCAGCGCGGCAGTCATCACGACGCCGGTGTGACTGAAAGAGGTGGCTGGCCGCATGTCCGAGAGGAGGCGGGCTTCTGCGGCCAGAGTGCTCCCACATTTGGAACAGGTGCGAAGGTCGACAGTTCCCAAGTCCATGCCTGGTTGCCGACTGCTGTTCCTACATGAGGTCGCGTCGTCGGATTCCGGCGTAGCCCAGGCTCAGGAGAGCGGCTGCGACCGCGGCGAGAATCAGCGTCGGGACGAGGTTGGGATCCTCCAAGGCAAAGTCCGGTGCGTGTGTGAACGGTGAGAGATTGAGTGTCCATTGAGGTAGCTGGAGGATCTGACCGAGTTGTCCCAGGACGGCGAAGGCGGCCAGGGCTGCCCAGGTTGTCGAGGTGGCGCCCGGCCACACCCCGTACAGGGCAGTCGCTATCCCGGCCACCACCCACACCGGGAGCACATGCCAGATGGCGACCGTGAGGATGCCCGGTAGCTGGTTGGTCGGATCGGATCCTGCCAATCCATATGTGGTTGCGGCCACTGCACCGGCGATGATGAGCATGAGGGCCGAGCCGCCAAGCGAAAAGGCGAGGTGACTGGTCATCCATCGGCGTCGCGAGGTACTGGTCGCCAGTATCGGGTCGGCACGCCGGCCTTCCTCCTCGGCCTGCAGGCGGAGGACGGTACCGGCTGCAAAGGCAGCGGTGACGAGAGCGATCGTGCCTATGGCTGTAGCGAAAAAGGCTTCGGTCATGCCTTCCTCGCCTCCGAGCCGCTCGAAGATTGCGGCGAATTGGGGGTTGGCCTCGAGAAGGTCCCCGATGCTGTCCGCGAGGGTTCCGAACATGGCTGCGATGACGGATACGCCGAGCGTCCAGCCGAGTAACGATCCTCGGTGAAGACGAGCCCCCAACGCGAGCGCCGAGTTGAGTCGAGGTGAAGCCACGGCCGGACCGCTTCCGGGCGAGATGATCCCTGCTCCGATATCACGCCTAGATAACAGAGCGTATGCGACCGCGAGGGCCGTGAAGGTCAGGCCGCCGAACAGTGCGAACACCCACCATTGCTCGTCAGCGAACGCTCGCACCCGGGTGAACCAGCCGATCGGGGACAGCCAGGAGAGAACGGTCAGGTCGGTGGCGTCCCCAATCGCCCTGAGGAGGAAGGCGGCGCCGACGATGCTGACACCGATCCCTCGGGTTGTGCCCGTGCTCTCTGAGACTTGGGCTGCGACCATCCCGATTGCGGCGAATGTGATGGCCACGAGGGCGTACCCGAGGCCAAAGGCCACGCTGCCTGCCGTCGGCAATCCGAGTTGGCGGAGTCCGGCGATGATGATGGCGGCCATGATGAGCCCAGCTGAGACGACGGCACTGAACGCGGCCACTGGGAGGGCGTAGCGCCCCACGACGGTCGACCCGAGGAGCTCGGCGCGACCCGACTCTTCCTCGTCTCTCGTGTGCCGGATGACCGTGAGCACGGCCATCAACCCGACGAGCAAAGCTCCGAATGTGCCAACTCGCCATGCCGTGAGTGCCCCGATGCTGGTGCCGAAGATAGGCCCGAGGAGCGCCTGGAACGCGGGATTGGCCATGGCGGTGGCGGCCATGGCTTCCCTGTCCCCCTGGGTGGGTGTCAGCGTGAAAAAGGCGCTGGCGGTCCCGAGGGGAAGAATCGCCAAGATCATCACCCATGCGCTGAGCCGGACACGGTCACGGCGAAGGATGAGCCGGATGAGCTGCCCGGTACCGGCCAGGTCGCTCATTCGGATGAGCCGGCTGAGGGCTGCTCGATCGAGTCGCCGTAGTGGCGGAGCATCAACTCCTCCAGTGTCGGTGGGCTGCTGGTCAGGCTGTTCACGCCAAAGCGGGCAAGATGCGCGAGGACGGCATCGAAGTGGCCTCCGTCGACGGCGAATCGGGAACGAGATCCGTTGACTTCGATGTCGTGAACGCCGGGCACCGCTGTCAGTCCGTCGATTGGATGCTCGGTCTCGACGTCGATGGTGGTACGAGTGAGGTGTCGCATTTCCCTCAACGTGCCAGATTCGACGACACGCCCGTTGCGGATGATCGAGATCCGGTCACAGAGTTTCTCGACTTGCGCCAGGATGTGGCTGGACAGGAGCACGGTCCTTCCTTCGGTTCGAGCGTGGAGGACCTCTTCTTGGAACACCTTCTCCATGAGCGGGTCGAGACCGGCCGTAGGCTCGTCGAGAAGGAGCAGCTCGGCGTTGGAGCTGAGAGCAGCGACAAGGGCGACCTTCTGGCGGTTTCCTTTGGAGTAGGTCCGTCCCTTCTTGGTGGGATCGAGGTCGAACCTGTCGACGAGGTCGTCTCGGCGCCGTTGGTCGACTCCCCCTCGGAGCCGGCCGAGCAGGTCGATCACCTCACCGCCGCTCAGGTTGGGCCATAGTTCGACATCTCCCGGCACGTAGGCCAGCCGCCGATGCAGCTCGACGGCGTCCGCCCACGGATCCGCCCCGAATAGCTCGGCTCGGCCCGAGTCGGCTTTCAGGAGCCCGAGGAGAATCCTGATGGTCGTCGTCTTCCCGGCACCATTGGGTCCAAGAAAACCGTGGATTTCGCCCACGGGAACCTCCAGGTCGAGCCCGTCGAGTGCGACGGTCGACCCGTAGGTCTTGACAAGGTCGAATATTGATATCGCAGTGTTCATAGGACTCCTCGGCGGGTAAACAGGACCTTTCGACGTGTTCGTCGGGAGCTGGTCAGTCCCAATAGTGCGCCCATCGTTTTCATGGCGGCAGTCCGTTCTGCTGTCAGCGGAGGCGATCTCCTGGTGACCAATCGCCCGCCGACCAGCCTTCCCGGCGCACCGGCGGGTGAGCATATTCCCCTGGAGGGGAAGGCAAGCGCTACTTCAATTCAGGATCCTCCCCATGAAGACGTTCGGACTCTCGGTCGAGCCGGGTTCCCGGTGCGAGATCGGCCCCGGCTCTGAAGGCGGATCTTCCGATGAGGTGGGCACCGACTGGTGCTGTGATGAACTGGAGGAGGGCGACCAGCACGAGTTTGGCGACCGGCTCGAGGTCGTCCATGGCGAGTGCCGTCCCGGAGAGGACGAGTATGAGTCCGAGGGTGGCGGGTTTGGTGGCTGCGTGCATCCTCGTGAAGACATCTTTGAATCGGAGGAGCCCGACCGCGGCAAGCAGCGTGAGCAGCGCCCCGGCAATGAGGAGGATCCCGGCCATGACTTCCATCAGTTGCCTCGCTTGCTGATGTATCGAGCGGTCAGGGCGGTGCCGACGAAAGCGAGCAGTGCGGTGACGACCATGACATCGAAGTAGGTGTGGCTTCCCGTCCTCGCGGCTTGGACGGCGATGCCGGCGACGACCGTGAGGAGAAGGGCGTCGAGGGCGATCATCCGGTCGGCGAGAGTTCGGGTGGTGAGTAGGCGGATCATCAGGAGCAAGGCGGCGATGCCGAGGATGAACAGGGCGATGGTCGAGGCGACAACGATCATCTGTGGTCGCCTCTCGGCGGGAAGGCTGAGAGAGTCAGTGCTTCCAGCCTCTGCACGTCACTGAGAGTTGACGATCCCGACGGGTGGTGGAGGACGTGTATGAAGAGTGTGGGCGGCGTGGCGGTGTCCACGTCGATCGTCAACGTGCCTGGTGTCAGCGAGACCATGTTGGCCACCATCGTGATGATCCCTGGTGCCGTGGAGGTCAGAGGAACGGAAACGACGGCGGGGCTGGTGTTGTCACCTGGCGTCACGATCTCCCATGCCACCTGGGCTGATGCCTTGATGAGTTCCCACGCGAAGAACCCGAAGAGCCTCACGGTGGCGACAGGTCGGAACGCGATGCCATCGCCGCCGCGTCGGAGCGGGACGAGAGCTGTGACAAGGGCAGCTACCGCCAGACCGCCCAGCAGGTTCGCGACCGTCAAGGATTCCCACAGCGCCACCCAGACCAGAGTCAGCCAGAGGACGGTGAGAGAGGTCCGGGTCATCGTCCCACCACGGCCGATATGTAGTTGCTGGTGTCGATCAGCCCGTCGGCCGCGGTTTGACCAAGGGCGTAGAGAGGAGCGGCGGCGACGACAAACGCCAGGCTCGCCACAACCAGGAATGAGGCGGGCGCAACCATGAGCCCGGGAAGACGTCTGTACTCCCCGGTCGATTGAGGTTCGAGTCGGCCCCAGAAGGCGCCAGCCCAGATCTTGGTCATGGAGAACAGGGTGAGGATGCTGACCGCCAGGGAAACGGCGACGGCGACATAACTGTGCGCGCCAACTCCGGCTTGGACGAGGGCGAGCTTGGCAACGAACCCTGAGAAGGGCGGTATGCCGGCGAGGCTCAGGGCCGGGAGGAGAAAGAGGGTCGCCAACAGAGGGCTGGCATGTAGTAGGCCTCCGAGTCCCGCAAGGTTCGATGTGCCGGTTCGTTCCTCGATCAATCCTCCGACGAGGAACAGGGTGGTCTTGACGATGATGTGGTGGACCACGTAGAAGACGGTGGCAGCGAGCCCGGCGAGGGTGAACAGGCCCAGCCCGAAGATCATGTAGCCGATCTGGCTGACGATGTGGAAGCTGAGGATCCGTTTGACGTCCGCCTGAGCGATTGCGCCGAGAACGCCGACAACCATCGTGAGGCAGGCGATGGTCAACAGCAGCGGGGACGGTCCGGGGTCGCCGAAGAGGAGGGTGTGGCTGCGGATGATGGCGTACACACCAACTTTGGTGAGCAGCCCGGCGAAGATGGCGGTGACCGGCGAGGGGGCGGCCGGGTAAGAGTCGGGGAGCCAGAAGAACAGCGGGAAGATGGCTGCCTTGATCCCGAAGACGACGATGAACAGGACCCCAAGGCCGGTTCGGAGACCCGAGTCGATCTCGGTGAGACGGATGGAGAGATCGGCCATGTTGACCGTCCCGGTGGCGGCGTAGACGAGGCCTACCGCGGTGATGAACAGAGCGGAGGCGGCAAGGCTGATCACGACGTATGTGATGCCGTGACGAACCTGTGCGTGGTTGCCTCCGTAGGTGATGAGCACATAGGACGCGGTCAGGGTCACCTCAAAGGCGACGAACAGGTTGAACAGGTCTCCCGTGAGGAAGGACGCGGCGACACCGACAGCGAGAATCAAGTAGACGGGGTGGAAGAACCCTTTGGTGTCGTCCGTCTTTGGGCTGCCAATGGCGTAAACCAGGACCGCCAAGAGCATGACCGAAGAGACCGCCACCATGATCGCCGCCAACGTGTCGACCACGAGAGTGATCCCGAGGGGCCAATCCCAGCCGCCGACGTGAACCACCAGGATCGAGCCGTCGGCCACCTGGGTGAGAAGGGAGACGGAGGCTGCTGTTGAGGCCGCCAGGGAACCGACGCTGAGAAGCCGTCGGACCTTGGGAAGTCCGACCAGCATCACCGAGACGGCCGCGGCAGCCAAAGGGATGACGATCGGGAGCACAACAATGGTCACGGCGCCTCCTCGCCCTCGCCCGCCGGCCGTTCGTACCGGGCGGCGATCTGCGCGGCGATCCTCCGGTCTTCTACATCGTCCTCGACCTCGTCGGAGTTGGTGAGCAGCCAACTCCGATATGCCAGCGTGAGCAGGAAGGCGCTCACCCCGAAGGTGATCACGATGGCCGTCAACGCAAGGGCTTGAGGCAAAGGATCCGCGAAAGGGCCTCCGCCTTGACCAGCAATAGGGGGTGATCCGGCCCGCCCACCGGCCATCAACAGCAGCAAGTTGGCTCCGTGACCGAGGACGGCCAGCCCGATGACGATACGGCTCAGGTTGCGCTGCAACATCAGATACACACCGCATCCGTAGAGCACCCCGACGGTGAGGACCAGGACGAGGATCACGAAACCACCTCGTCGTCTCCCACAGCGCTGATCAGAGCGGCAGTCAGTCCGACGACGACCAAGAAGACGCCGATGTCGAACACCAGCGCCGAAGAAGCCTTGACCAATCCGAGGAGTGGAAGGTCGACTT
This sequence comes from uncultured Acidimicrobiaceae bacterium, assembly GCA_964388105.1. Taxonomy (GTDB): domain Bacteria; phylum Actinomycetota; class Acidimicrobiia; order Spongiisociales; family ZC4RG35; genus ZC4RG35. The sequence goes on along the minus strand of CAYLYQ010000068.1, from coordinate 1,608 downwards.
GGTAGTAGCCGCTCTCCAAGAACCCCGACCCCCACAACCATCCAGCAGCACCAACCAAGACAGCGAAGAGCAGCCCGGCTCCAAGAAACTGCTCGGCCCGCATCGGGAGTCGGGCCGTCACCGAGTCGGAACCGGAAGCAACGAACTGGAGCACCAGGCATGTCCCGGCGACCAGACCAGCGATGAACCCGCCACCAGGGGCGTTGTGACCCGAGAAGAGAAGGAAAAGAGCGAACACCAACGCGGTCCGAATCACCACGTCCAGCACGGTGTCCAGGATCAACAATCCTCTGTTCATCCTCCCGCCTCCTCCGAATCGTGGCCCTCCCTCGACCCAGATGGGAGAAGTGCGGTGACCAGACTGATCGCACCCAACGCGGCCACTGCCAGCACCGTGATCTCGCCGAGGGTGTCCAGAGCCCTGAAGTCGGTGAGGATCACGTTCACCACGTTCCGGCCACCCCCGTCAGGTTCGGCTCGAGCGATGAAGTCGGGTGCCAGGGAGGGAGCGACCCGACCAGATATCGCCCACCACGACAACAACATCGCCGAGACTCCAACGGCCGTCGACACGCCCAGCCGTGTCACCTGTCGGATCCGTGTCCGGCGCCATTCGAACCGAGCGGGAAGACGGATCAACACCATGACGAACAGGGCCAACACCAACGTCTCGATCAGCAGTTGGGTCAAGGCGAGGTCGGGCGCTCCTTGAATCACGAACAAAACCGCGATCCCATAACCAACCGCACCCAACAACAAGACTGCGCCGAGACGTCGCTTGGCCAGCACCGTCCCGACCGCCGCGATGGCGACCAGGCCAGCCGCGACCACCTGGATCGGCGACTCGGCCACGACAACTTCCGAGAGGCCGGTCCAACCCGATGCGATCATCACCACGATCGGCCCAGCCACGGCCACCGAGAGGATCACCGCGAGGTACACCGGAAGCGAGCCACTCTGCACCACTGAGGTCAACCGGTCGGCAAACCGGTTCACACCTTCCAGAGTCGCTCCGTACGCCTTCGTTGCCTCGGGAGCCCGACGGGTCCAAGACCGCAGCCACTCCAACGGGCGGCGCCAGGCCAGCCACCCGCCGGCCAGGGCTATCCCCGAGAGCAGCAGTGGCAATGTGAGGCCATGCCACAGCTCCATGTGCTCGCCCGCGGCACCGGCGTTTGCGGCAGTAGCTCCTGGGGATACCAGCCAGTTGGCCACTGAGGGCAGGATGCCGAGAATCAGGCCGGAACCAGCAAGCAGGGCGGCTGGCTCCTCGAAGCCGGTCGTCGGCCGAGCAGGAGCACTGCCATTGTTGCTCTCATCTCGGATTTGCCCCCCGAAGGCTCCAGTCAGGAAACGCAAGCCGTAGGCCACGGTCAGCATCGACCCGACCACAACAGCCGCGACCACGGCCCAGGGCGCATCAGCCACCAACGCTCCGAGAGCAGACTCTTTGACGACGAAGCCGAGCAGCGGAGGCAACCCCACCATCGACGCCACCGCCACAACCGAAAGTCGGAACGTCGACTTCAGGTGATGACGCAGGCCCGAAAGGTGGCGGATGTCCCTGCTGTGAGCCTGATGGTCGACAACACCCACTGCCATGAACAG
>CAYLYQ010000067.1:1476-9660 GCA_964388105.1 uncultured Acidimicrobiaceae bacterium | reverse complement strand
GAGGACGGTTGGAGCTGGATCGAGACGTTTCCGAGCACCTCGCGCTTGAGCCGGTCCTGGATCTGGCGGGAGGTCAACAGAGAGCCGTCCTGGCCCGAGAGGGGAGAGGAGTTGACGCCGAACGTCATCTTGAGGACCGGTTCGTCGACCGTCAGGCGAGGCAAGGGCCTTGGGTCAAGAGGGTCCGCAAGCGTGTCGCCGATCTCGACCTCGGGGAAGCCCGCGATGACGAAGAGGTCTCCGGCCTCGACACTGTCCACTTCGACGCGGTCGAGGCCCTCGAAGGCCATCAGCTGGGTGAGCCGGCGCCGGCTGGGGTTGTCCTCGCTCGCCTGACAGAGCGCAACCTGGCTGCCTTTGGTGAGCGTTCCCTGGGCGACTCGCCCGATGGCCAGGCGTCCCAGATAGTCGGAGGCGTCGAGGTTGGTGACCAGGGCCTGCAGAGGGGCCGAAGGATCGCCCGCCGACGGGGGAATGGTGGCCACGATGGTGTCGAGGAGAGGGCTCAGGTCTGCGCCCTCGGGCGGGACGCCGATCCCGACCATGGCCCTGCCCTCGCGGGCGACCGTGGAGACGATGGGGAAGTCGATGTGGTGATCGGCGGCGTCCAGGTCGAAGAAGAGTTGGTAGATCTCGTCGGCCACCTCAGCCGGTCGGGCGTCAGGCCGGTCCACCTTGTTGATGACCACTACCGCCGGCAGGTGCAGGGCCATGGCCTTGGAGAGGACATAGCGGGTCTGGGGCATCGGGCCATCGGCCGCATCCACCAAGAGGAGGATGCCGTCCACCATCGCCAGGGCGCGCTCGACCTCGCCGCCGAAGTCCACATGGCCGGGGGTGTCCACCAGGTTGAGCTTGGTGCCACGCCACTCGATCGAGGCCGCCTTGGCGAGGATGGTGATTCCCCGCTCCCGCTCCTGGTCCGTGGAGTCCATCACCCGCTCGATCCGCTCCTGGTGGGCGGAGAACACACCCGCGGCGGACAGCATGGAATCGACCATGGTCGTCTTCCCGTGGTCGACATGCGCGACGAGCGCGACGTTACGGACGGATGAGGGGGACATCGTGTCGGATTTTACCGGTGGCGCCGTGGTTTCCGGACGCGACCACAAGGGGGCGCCGATGGATACTGTCTCCACTGATGACCGCGGGTGAGTGGCTCGACAGCGTCTACTGGTTTCCGGTCTGGTTGACCTTCGGCGGAGCCATCGCGGTATGGGTCTTCCACCGGTTCACCAGAGGAGCCGTACGAGTCCTGGGGACCACGGTCGCCTCCGTCGTGTCCGTGACAGGCACCATCTCGCTGACTCTCTTCGTGATCGGCGCCCTCCTCTTGCCCATCCTTCTCGGCTGGTCGCTCTTTCTGACCGCGGTCGTCGCCAAGGTTGCGGAGGATCTGCCGCGACTCAGGTTCCTCCTGGGCGGGCTCGTGCTGGCGCTGCCTGTGGCGCTCCTGGTCATTGCGGTGGTGGGTTCGATGTCCGGGTCCGAAGGCTGACACTCAGGGGGCCCCGGTCGGTGGGCGGATGCCTCGCCGATGAGGTCCTAGGGCTGGCGAATCTTCGCCAGCAACTGAGGGACCAGCCGCCAGCCCACGAGAAACGCGAACAGGATTCCCGAGGCCACAGCGACGAAAGTGGCTTGCACACCCTGGTCGCTCGCCCAGCGGAAGAGCATGCCCCCCGCCACCGTCACCGCCCAGACGGGAACCCCGGTGCGCACCGGTGCGAGTGGCGCGCGCCACCCTCGCGAGACGACCCAGCCCAGGATCAGAGCGAGAAGGAACGGCCATGCAGTGTTCCACAGGCCGCTGAGCACGTCTTGGCTGTGGCTCGCCCGCCCGAACCCGGCAAAAGCGAGTACAAGAGCGACGTCCAAACCGGCAGCCGCGAGGACTCTCGATCGGCCGGGTGTCGCATTCACGAAACGCAGCGTAGGTGTGGTGCCAGGCGTCGGGAGCTTGGCCGTTCGGGTCGCGTCCGTCGCGCTCTGCGCGGCGACGCAACCACCAAGGGTGAAAGACGACTTACGGGTACGCTCGCGAATATCGGGTAGATATCTCGTGACTCTCCGTGAGGATGCCCCGAGCCGGATGTGAACAATTGGTCGATGTCGAGTCAGTGACGCAGAGATTCGCCAGCCTGGGTGCGGCGCCCGCCAACGCGCGAAGGTTCCTGACCGGCCACAGGGCTGTGTGGATGGACGACTCCACCTGGGACGACGCGCTCCTCCTCCTCACCGAGATCGTGACCAACGCACTACGCCACGGTGGCGTCCGAGATACCTTCGACCTGATCATCCGCAACACCGAGGAAGGGATGTGGGTCGGGGTCGCTCAACCCTCGCCGTTCTCGCAGCCCGCAGAGATCGTCACCGAGAGGCGGGCCGGGGGAAGTGGTCTCATGATCCTCGACCGCCTTTCGTCCCGGTGGGGCAGCGACGAGGAACCGGGCCGGACCGTGGTCTGGTTCGAGCTGGACAGGACCGGCGACTCGGTCTGAGTGCCCAGCCGCGGCGGGCTGGCAACCACCCTCCCGGCGCCGCCACAGCTCAGAGCCTGGTTATGCCGCCGGGCGTATCTTCAGGGGACGACCCCCGAGGGATGCACCCCGAGCCTTCTCGGTCACATCGGCCGGGCTCGTTCCCGACATCGACACGAAGCCGTAGCCCTTGGACCGGCCGTTGCGCCCGTTCGTCGCCAGGGTGACCTCCTCCACCTGGCCGAAGCGGGCGAAAAGAGTCTTGAGATCCGCCGCCTGCGTCTTCCACGGCAAGTTGCCGACGTAGAGGGAGAAGACCTCGCCGGTGACCGGGCGATCCTTCGGACGGTTCGGCGCCTGAGGCTCGTGGGACCGCTTCGGGCCCTGGGTGAGGCGTCGGAAGTGGTCGGCCGTCGGCGCCTCGATGTCGACCCTCATGTCGAGGTCGCGCTGCATCTGCCGTATACCTCGCTCCTGCCCCCCGGTGAGCAGGGTGATCACCGTCCCGCCGGCGCCCGCGCGGGCCGTCCGGCCCGACCGGTGCTGGTAGTCCTTGTGGTCCCCGGCAACGTCGAAATGCACGACCGTGGCCACGCGGTCGACGTGGATCCCTCGGGCGGCGACGTCGGTGGCGATCAATGCCTGTGCTCTGCCGTTCGAGAAGTCGCGAAGTGCGCGCTCCCGCTGTGCCTGCGAGCGGCCGCCGTGCATGGCGACAGCCGTCACACCTTCGCGTGCGAGCTGCTTGGCCAGCCGGTCGGCACCGTGCCGGGTCCTGGTGAAGACGATGCACTTGCCGGTGGCACGGATCACGTCGGCGGTGTGGGTGACGCGCTCCTCATGCTTCACCTTCCAGAAGTGATGGGTCGCCTCGGACTCACGCTCCTCGAAACCGGGGGCCTCGATTCGGACCGGATCGTGCTGGTACTCCCGGGAGAGGACTGCGATGTCGCCGTCCAGGGTTGCCGAGAAGAGCATCATGCGAGTGTCTTCGGGCGTCTGGTCGAGGATGCGCCGAACTGCGGGGAGGAACCCCATGTCGGCCATTCGGTCGGCTTCGTCGATGACGACGACCTCCACCGATGTGAGGTCCAGTGAACGCTGCTCCAGGAGGTCTTCGAGTCTCCCGGGCGTGGCGACGAGGATGTCGACACCCTTGCGCAAGGCGTTCCTCTGCGGCCCATACCCGACGCCGCCGTAGATGGCGTAGACGCTCCGCCCCGCCGCCTTGGCGACCGGTCGAAGACTCGTCTCGATCTGCGACGCCAGCTCTCGGGTGGGGGCGAGGATCAACGCCCGCGGGCGCGCTCCTCGGGCGCGGCTCACGGTCTGGAGGATCGGCAGACCAAAGGCCAAGGTCTTCCCGGAGCCGGTGGGCGCCTTCCCCTGGATGTCCCGCCCCTCCAGGGCGGCGGGAATCGCCTCGGCCTGGATGGGAAACGGCTCGGTGATGTTGTTCTGGGCGAGAGCGTCGACGAGCGGCGCGGCAAGACCCAACTGGGCGAACGACTTGGACATGGACAGTTACTCCTGAATCTGAACGGACGGTCAACGATCCCGACAGCGCGCCGTATCAGTCGCGCATGTCGAGTGTCGGCCGAAAGAGGCTGTCCAACCGGGTACGAACTTGCCGTGGATCATCGGGGAAGCGGGGTTCGCTTTGCCTCCACCCGATGCGGCGTTGTGACTCAGACTACCTGGTCACCGGGCGTTAACCGGCGTCTTCTTTGGCCCGGCGCTCCTCTTCACGCTCCCGACGCGCCTCGAGACGCTCATGCTCGTGCTTTTCCGCAGCGAGCTTTCGCTCCTGTTCGTAGCGCTCGTTGGCCTCGATGCGCTCGCGCTCGTGCCGGGCCGAGCGCTCCTCATCGGTCTCGGGCCTGTCGGCAGGGGAGCCGGTATCTGTGGTCACCTGGTCGACCCTAGCCCGAAACCGGAGGCTGTATTCACGCGTGCGGGATGCTGGCCCCGAGTGTCACGCGGGGATCTCGGCAACCGGCTCCTCGTCGGCCGGTGTGGGACGAGCTGCGGCGATAGCCGACTGGCCTGAAGGCAACATCACCGCCACTGTCATCACGGCGATCGTGGCGACACCCGCCCAGATGAGCAGTGTCTGTACGCGCACGGTGTCGGCGAGTGGACCGAACACCACCATGCCCACCGGTGTGGCGAGCGCCATCACGATCCCGACGTAGCTGAAGACCCGTCCGTGCTTCTCCGGCTCGACTGTTTCCTGGATCAGCGTCATGAAGGGAGTCGAGAAGAGCGGGACGGTGAGCCCGAACAGGAACATCAATCCGTAGAACACCCAGAGGTTGTTGGTGAACCCCATCACGAGGGTGAAGAGGCCGAAGCAGTATGTCGACAGGAGGATGAGGCCCATCCGGCTTCGCTTCGCCAGCCAGGTCGCAACGGTGGCGCCCCCAAGGAGCATCCCGACGCTGAACGCGATCTCGAGCACCGCGAGCATCCACTCCTCTTCGCCGAAGGTGCGAACGACGAGCAGGGGTGTGATGAAGGAAGGCGCGACGGTGAGCAGGAAGATGATCGCGAACACGACGAGAAGCCATCGGACGATCCGGTGGGTCCAGATGTACCGCATGCCCTCCACCATGTCGTCCTTGAAGCTGGTGACCACATCGGTCGCTCTCTCGAGGGTCGGGACGTGGACTCTGAGCAGGAGGGCGATGCCGATGACGGCCGTGACCACGTCGAGGAAGAAGACCGGGACGACACCGAAGGCCGCAAAGATCGCGGCTGCGACGGCGGGGGCGAGAAGGGCCATGGCAGAAGCGATGGTCTGGAAGATGCCGTTCACCCGCATCAGTTGGTCGAGGGGGGTGATCTGGGGGATCATCGCCTGCACCGTGGGGGTCTGGAAACCGGCACCCACGGAGCGCACTGCCACCGCGACGTAGATCACCCAGAGGTCCTCGACTCCGCTCATCATCAGCAAGGCGAGGATGAGCGTGGCGAACGCGATCGCGGCGTCGGAGATGATGGCCAGCTTCTTGCGGTTCATGCGGTCGGCGATCACGCCGCCGAAGATCGAGACGATCCCCTGGGGTGCGAACGCAGCCACGGCGTAGGTGGCCACGGCCACGCCCGACTGCGTCTCCAGCGTGATGTACCACATGACCGCGTATTGGACGACCATCGAGCCGAACAGGGAGATCGTCTGGCCCGTGAGGAACATCGCGACGTTGCGGCGCCAGTGCGGCGTCACGGCTTCGGATTCGGGTGGGGGAGTGGTCTGTGCCACGGGAGCAAAGAAGATAGAGGCGGTGGGGCCCCTGATTCGTAGTTTTTCTGGGGCGGTCGACGGCGGGCCCGGATCTGGGCCAGGCCCGCCGTCGGCAGTTCAGGCGGCGAGGACTTCCCGCTCGAGGCGGGCGTAGCTGGTCTCCATTCCGTCGACCATCCCGGTCGCGAGGACCATGTCGCGCACTTCCTTGCTCGGGTAGGTGATGGTGATGGTCAACAGGGTGCCGCCGTCCACCGGCCGCATCGTGATGTCGTTGACGGCGGGTGGGCCTTCCATCCCGATCATCCCCTCCGTGGTGACGATGCGGTGCGGCGGTTGGGCCTCGAGGACCTCACCCGTGAAGCCGAAACGCTCTCCGCTCTCGTCGTTCTGCCACTCGTAGCGGTATGTGTCACCGGCTCGGACGCCCACTTCGGCGACGGGCATCGACCATCCGTCGGGCCCGAGCATCCACCGCTTCACCTTCTCCGGGTCGAGGTGCGCGTCCCAGACCTGGTCGACCGACCCCCGGATGACCCGGCTGGTGCGGATCTGGGTGTCGCTGAGGATCTGAGCCTCCGTAGCCCGGCCCGCGGCGAACGTGGCGAGGTCTTCGATGACGGCGTCCATCTGGGACATGGCCGAACGCATGCCCTCCTCCATGCCCATGTCGACCAGTTGTTGCAGCTGCTCGACGGAGGCGAAGTACGTGGTGTTGGTGACCCTGGAGCCTGAGTTGGTCTCTTCGAAGGCGAAGGTCATGCGAATGCTGGGCATCTCGGGGTTGGAGGAGCCGTCTTCGTTGGCGAAACCGTCGATCACCTCGAAAGACTTGGGACGGTCCACGGAGACGAACTCCCAGAATCCGGCCGACACTTCGCCGTCGGGCCCGCGCATGGCGTACTCGGACCGGCCACCGGGGAACATGTCGTGGCGCGTGAAGGTGGCGGGCCATTCGACCGGTCCCCAGAACTTCTCCAGTTGTCGAGGGTCGGCGTACGCGTCCCAGAGACGCTCGACCGGGACGCCGAATTCGGCGACGACGGTCATGGTGAGGTCCTCGGGGTTCTTGGTCACGAATGTGATTGGCATGAGGTTCCTTCCGTTCAGTCGGGGTCGGCGAGGAGGGCATCGAGTCGGTCGACTCGGCTGCGCCAGATCGCCTCGTAGGCGTCCATCAGCGCTTGCGCTCGGGCGATGGCCTCCGGGTTGCCGTTGACGAGGCGCTCTCGTCCGTTCGGCTCCTTGGTCACGAGACCCGCTCCTTCCAGCACTGCCACGTGCTTCTGCACCGCGGCGAACGACATGGCGTATGAGCTCGCAAGCTCGGTCACCGTGAGCGGCCCGGCGAGGGAACGACGGAGGATGTCCCGGCGGGTGGAGTCCGCCAGCGCTCGGAAGATCCGATCCACATCTTCGTCGGTGAGCTCGACGCCCGGTGACTGATATACAACCATTTGGTTGTACGTTATCGGAACGGTCGGATTCTGTCAAGCAGGGGTTCAGACACGAAAGGCCGGATGGTCAACGCCAGCCGAGAGCTGGGGCGACGTGGGTCAGGATGGCCTCGAGCACGTGCGCGTTGTACTCCACGCCGAGCTGGTTGGGAACCGTGAGCAGGATCGTGTCCGCCGCGGCGATGGCCTCGTCCTCTCTCAGTTGCTCGATCAGGACGTCTGGCTCGGCTGCGTAGCTCCGTCCGAAGATCGCCCGGGTGTTCTCGTCGATCATCCCGATGGTGTCCTGGTCGCCGCGCTCATGCCCGAAATAGACGCGGTCCTCAGGGGACACGAGGGCAAAGATGCTCCGGCTCACGGAGACGCGCGGCTCTCGTTCGTGCCCCGCTTCCTTCCACGCCTCCCGGTAGGCGTGGATCTGTTCCGCCTGCTGGATGTGGAAGGGCTTGCCGGTCTCGTCGAACTTCAGAGTCGAGCTCTGCAGGTTCATACCGAGCGTCGCGGCCCAGACCGCAGTGGCATTGGTGGCCGAGCCCCACCAGATCCTGTCCCGCAACCCCTCGGAGTGGGGCTCGATCCGGAGGAGGCCCGGGGGGTTGGGGAACATCGGGCGCGGGTTGGGCCGGGCGAACCCCTCGCCTTCAATGACTTGGAGAAAGACCTCGGCGTGACGGCGGGCCATGTCCGCGTCGGTCTCGCCTTCGGCGGGGGCGTAGCCGAAGTAGCGGTAACCGTCGACGACCTGCTCTGGAGAGCCCCGGGAGATGCCCAACTGGAGCCGGCCCCCGGCGATGATGTCCGCGGCTCCTGCGTCCTCCGCCATGTACATGGGGTTCTCGTAGCGCATGTCGATCACGGCGGTGCCGATCTCGATCCGATTCGTCCTCGCGCCGACCGCGGCGAGGAGGGGGAACGGCGAGCCCAGCTGTCGGGCGAAGTGGTGGACCCGGAAATAGGCACCGTCGGCCCCGAGATCTTCGGCCGCCTCGGCGAGCTCGATCGA
>CAYLYQ010000067.1:0-1376 GCA_964388105.1 uncultured Acidimicrobiaceae bacterium | reverse complement strand
ACGGTCCGGAAGATTGTCAACCAAGAGGGGACACTCCATGAGACGAACGGCGATCCTCGCCATAGTCGCGATGCTGGCGTCGATGCTGGCCGTCGCGAGCCCGCTCTCCGCTGCGGTACCGGACGGCTTCAGGGCCGCCGACCGTGGCGAACGGGTATCTGGCACCGTTTCCAGCGATTTCAAGCTGAAGAGCCCGGACGACATCGTCCAGGTCTTCATCCAACTCGACGAGCCAGCTGTGGCTGAGTTGGCTGCCCAGGGTGCCGGCAGCGCTGCACAGAAGGCGCAAGGCAACCGTGTGCTCGCCCAGCAGGACGCATTACGCAGTGAGCTCTCCGACACGATCGTCGAGGAGCTGTCCGATATGCAGGTGGCGGCGAACGGCCTTCGCGTCAAGGTTCGAGCCGGTGACATTCCGGCCATTCGCGCCATGGACGGAGTCCTCTCCGTGACCGGCGTCACGCGCTACTTCCTGAACAACGAGGACAGCGTGCCCTGGATCGGCGGCGACGATGTCAAGGACTTGGGGTGGGATGGCGACGGAATAACCATTGCCATCATCGACACCGGTATCGACTACACCCACGAGGCCTTCGGCGGCCCGGGGACGGTCGAGGCCTACGACGAGAACCAGAAAGGCATCATCGAACCGGACTCCTTCCCGACCGAGAAGGTGATCGGTGGGTTCGACTTCGCAGGGCCGACATACAACCCGTGTGGTGATCCGGCGGTGGACATCCCCAGTCCGGACGCCGACCCGCTCGACGGGAACGGCCACGGTACCCATGTCGCGGGGACCGCTGCGGGGTACGGCAGCACCGAGACCGGCGAAGGGATGGCGCCGGACGCCCTTCTGTTCGCGTTCAAGGTGTTCAACGACACGAGTGGCTGCACCGATCTGGTGTCGGACGCTCTCGAACGCGCCCTCGACCCCAACAACGACATGGACACTTCTGACCACGTCGACGTGGTCAACATGAGCCTGGGGTCCGACTACGGCACCCTCAACGACCCTTCGTCGATCGCGACGGAGAACGCCGTGGCACTGGGCATCGTGGTGGTGTCATCGTCAGGGAACGCCGGGGACAGCCCCTACATCACGGGCTCACCCGCGCTCGCTGATGGCGCCATCTCCGTGGCTGCGTCCGTCGATGACGGATTCACCGTCAACGGTCTCGTGGTGAACACCCCCGAGGAACTCGACGATCCCTACGAGATGGCGATCGGCGACTTCGGGTCGCTCGATGGCGAGGTCACCGGCGATCTCGTCGAGACCGCGCCGTTCGACGCCTGCACGCCCCTGACCAACGGCGCCGAGGTCTCGGGGAACATTGCGTTCCTGACCCGCGGCACTTGCGACTTCACGGTCAAGCTTC
>CAYLYQ010000066.1:0-9818 GCA_964388105.1 uncultured Acidimicrobiaceae bacterium | reverse complement strand
GCTACGACTTGGTCTCGGCCAGGTTGGCGCCCCAGACGACATCCACCCGGAGCGGAACGGAGAGGGTGGCCGCCCCCTCCATGATGCCCACTGCCATCTTCTCGGCGTCGTCGGCCTCAGTGTCGGGCACTTCGAAGATGAGCTCGTCGTGGACCTGCAGCAACAGGGCGGTCTGCATGCCGGATTCGCGGATCGCCGCGTCCAGATCGATCATCGCCTTCTTGATGATGTCGGCAGCGGTCCCCTGGATGGGAGCGTTCAGCGCCATGCGCTCCCCCATCTGGCGCAGTCGGAAGTTGTCGGACTTCAGTTCCGGCAGGTAGCGGCGGCGGCCGAACAGCGTGGTCGTGTACCCCTGGTTCCTGGCGAGGGTCACCACCGAAGACATGTACTCCTTCACCTTCTCGAACTGGGCGAAGTAGGCGTCGATGTGCTCGCGTGCCTCCTCGCGGGAGATGTCGAGACGGTCCGCCAGACCGAACGCCTCCATCCCGTACAGGAGCCCGAAGTTGATCATCTTGGCGGTCCGCCTCTGGTTGGCGGTCACGTCCTCTGGGGCCAACCCCCACACTCGGGCAGCAGTGGCCGTGTGGATGTCCATGTCGCTCCGGAAGGCCTCGACCAGGAAAGGGTCCTCACTCATGTGGGCAAGGACTCGAAGCTCGATCTGGGAGTAGTCGGCGACGAGGAACCGGTGGCCTTCGGCGGCGATGAAGGCACGACGGATGGTCTTGCCGGCATCCGACCTGACTGGGATGTTCTGCAGGTTCGGACTGTCCGAGGAGAGCCGTCCCGTGGTGGCCGCCATCTGGTTGAACCTGGTGTGGATTCGGCCATCGACCCCGATCAGAGGCAGGTAACCGTCGACATAGGTGGACCGCAGTTTCTCCAGCTCTCTGTATTCGATGAGCGCGTCGACGAGGGGGTGGTCCATCTTCTTCAGGACAGACGCGTCCGTGGAGGGCTTGCCGGTCGAAGTCTTCTTCAGGACGGGCAGGCCCAGCTTGTCGAAGAGAATCGCCCGCAGCTGGTCGGTCGAATTGACGTTGAACGGCTCCCCCGCCAGATCGACGACTTTCTTCTCCAAGTCGACGAGACGCGCCCGCAACTCGTCACCGAGCCCCACGAGGTACTCCCGATCGACGCCGATGCCGGCGTGCTCCATACGGGCAAGGACCGGCACGAGGGGCAGTTCGAAGTCCCGGAACAGGTCGAGCTCGTCGCGCTCGGTCAGCTCCCGTTGGAGGTGTTCGGCGAGGCGCCGGGTGGCCTCGATCCTGCGGCCCTCCCGATCGAGGTCGACCTCGGTGTCGAAGGGCAGCATTCCCTGCTCCTCGGGCTCGGTGTCGGGAGACTCGACCTCCAGGCCCAGCATCCGCTCGGCGAGCTCCTCGAGGCCGTAGGTGCGTTGCGACGGATTGATGATGTAGGCGGCGAGGGCGGTGTCCATGGCCGGAGCGACCAGATCGTGATCACGCTCGAGGAGGGCGCGGGCGAGGGGCTTGAGGTCATGCCCGGTGACCGCGATCCGGCCTTGGGAGATTGCTTCCAGGATGGGCTCGGCCGGATCCCATGGAACCACGACCGCGGTGTCCTCCCCCATCGAGACGACGATGCCGGTCTCGTCGGACGTGAGGCCGATGGTGAGGGCGGGTCGAGCCGCGACTTCCGCAACGCGGTCGGCGGTGGTGACCAGGTCGGTGTCCACACCCATCGTCTCGGACGGGCCGGCGCCGTGGGAAGGGATCGCGGCCTGGAGGTCGTCCCACATCGAGTGGAACTCGAGTGAGTCGAAGAGGTCCTTGACCTTCCCCCGGTCCCAGGGGCGCACCGCCAGGTCGTCGGCGTCGTACTCCAACTGCAGATCGTCGACGAGGGCCATGAGCCGGCGGTTGAGGAACACCTGGTCCCGGGCGGCGGCCAGGTTCTCCCGCAGCTTCGGGGTGAGGTCGTCGAGCGACTCGTACAACGTCTCGAGGGTCCCGTAGTCGGCGATGAGGCGGGCTGCGGTCTTCTCCCCCACCCCGGGCACGCCGGGAAGGTTGTCGGAGGTGTCGCCGCGGAGTGCCGCGTACTCGGTGTACTTCGAAGGCGGGATGCCGTAGCGCTCCTCGATCCAATCGGCGTCGGCGAGGACCGTGTCGCTGATCCCGCGCCGCGTGTAGACGACGCGCACGGGGTCTCGGACCAGCGAGAAGGCGTCCCGGTCACCGGTGACTATGAGAACGTCCCATCCCTGCTCGGTGACCTTCTTGGCGAGGGAGGCGATGATGTCGTCCGCCTCGTATCCCTCCATCCGGAGCTGGGCGATGTGCAGCGACTGGAGGACTTCGTCGATCAGGGGGAGCTGTGACCGGAACTCGTCGGGTGCCTTGGTGCGGTTGGCCTTGTACTCGGGGAACGACTCGGTGCGGAAGGTCTCCCGGGACACGTCCCATGCCACGGCGACACCGTCGGGATGGAAGTCCTTGAGCATCCGGATCAGCATCCGGGTGAAGCCGAAGACGGCGTTGGTCACCTGTCCGGACTTGGTGGCGAGATCCTCGGGCAGCGCGTAGAAGGCCCGATAGGCGATCGAGTTGCCGTCGAGAAGAGCGAGGGTGGGCACGCCCCGACGGTACTAGTGGCGTTGTCGAACCGTTCTGAGGAAGTCTTCCTACCTCAGCTGGAAACCCCGGAGGAGGGTGGGGATGGGAGCCCGGTAGAATCGGGGTCGAGCCGGAGTGGCGGAATTGGCAGACGCCCGGCACTCAAAATGCCGTGCCCACAAGGCGTGCGGGTTCGAGTCCCGCCTCCGGCACCCTCAACCAGGAATGGCGACGACGGTCGCCTCTACTCCCCCGACCTCGACGGTGGCGCCGGGTTCGATCTCACGGCGCACCATGCCCAGGCCGAGTGATCCGGAGACCGAAGTCATCGTCCCCACTTCCTTGCCATCGAACGTGATCGGTGCACCGGCGGGAGTCGGGGCCGACAACTCCAGGTGACGCAGGAAGCGGTTGACGTGGCCGCGCATGTGGATCCTGCCCACCAGCTCCTGACCCAAGAAGCAGCCCTTGTCGAAGGCGATCGCCCGATCCTCGAGGCCGGTCTCCTGAGGGATCGTCCCATCGTCGACATCGACGCCCCACAAAGGCTCCCCGCTCCTGATCCGCGCCTCTTCGAACTGCCCCGCGGTCCCGACCGGCAGACCCGGATCCTCGGACACGAGAGATCGCGCCTGACCCGGCCACGACAGGTCGGCATAGAGCGGGAGGTCCGGACCGCCGGTCCAGCCCTCGACCCTCTCCCCCATCACCAGCCACAAGGGCCGCTGGTCGCGCGCGATGTCCACGTCGACGCGAATCCGGTAGCGCCGGAGAGTCGCCTCCAACTCGTCGCCACGGCCCGGGTCGGCAGCCAGTCCCACGAGATCGTCTCCGCGCAACACCCAGAGCAAGTGGTCGAGCTTCCCCCTCGGCGCCAGCAGAAACGAGCGGCGCACCTCACCGGGGCTCATCGTCCCGATCTCCTGGCTGATGATGTCGTTGAGGAAGCGGACGGCGTCCGTGCCCGAGAACCACACCAGCTCGGGAGCGGCCGGTGCCACCCAGCTCACACAGTCACCAGGTCCTCGAGCCAGGGAATCGAGCTCATGATCTGCGTGAACCAGCTGGCGATGACGTTGAGCTGGCCGGTGACCATGACCACGCCGAAGGCGGTCAGCAGCAGGCCCGAGATGACCGCGATCTTCCGGGCATGCGGCTTGGCCCGGCTGAAGAGCTTCCACATGCCGAGGCCCGCGAGGAGGAACGGCACGCCCAGCCCCAGCGAGTAGACGACCAGGAGAGCGACGCCTCGTCCCAGAGTCGCCTGGGTGGACGCGGTGGCGATGATCACGGTGAGGACAGGGCCGATGCAGGGCGTCCAGGCGAAGGCGAAAGCGGCGCCCATCACGGGAGGGGCCCAGACGCCGAGCCGCGAGGGGCGGACGTCCACCCGCCGCTCCCTGGAGAAGAACGCAAGAGGGCCCTCGTTGGACAGCGCCATAGCCACCATGAGGATGCCGAACACGATCACCACCCACCCGGCAGCGACCGTCATCGTGTCCTGGTTCCGGATCAGCCACTGGCTCACCGACGAAGCCACCGCGCCGATGGCGGCGAACACCACGGTGAACCCGGCGATGAAGGCGAGGATCACCCGGATCAGGCGCGACCTGGACACCTCCCCGGCCTCCAGCTGTGCCGCCGAGTAGCCCGACATCATCGAGAGGTAGCCGGGCACCAACGGCAGGACACAGGGCGAGATGAAGGAGATCACACCGGCGCCGAAGGCGACCACGAGTTGAATGAGAAACCCCGCGTCGGCGACGTTCTCGAACATGGCGCCACCGTACCGGCGACCAGGGGGGTACGGAACTCACATCCCACCCGCGTTCTCCGGAACACGCCCGGCAAGCCCGGGGCGCACTCCACGCCGTACGTAGCCTGGCGTCGTGCTCAGCCGGATCCTTCGACTGTTCCTCCCGATCGACCGGTTCACCCCGGCGGACCGGCGGGTCACCTTCACGATCTGGATCGCGGGCCTGGTCCAGGGGTTCGCCCAGTCACAGGTCTCGGCGACGCTCCCTTTCACGCGGGCCGGGCTGGGCCTGTCCGAGAGCGAGATGAGCCTGGTCATCGGACTGGCGCGCCTCGCGGCCTTCGCCGCCCTTCCGCTGGGATGGCTGGGCGACCGCCGGGGCCGGCGTCGGCCGCTCCTCGTCGCGATCACCCTGGTGCTCATCGGAGGCGCACTCGCAGGCGCTGTGGTGACGGCATGGCAGTTCGGCCTCGCCCACGCCGTCCTCCGCACCGGCACCGCGGCCATGGCCGGGCTCGCGGTCGTTGTCCTCGCCGAGTCGGTCTCGCCGTCGGTCCGGGCCTACGCCATCTCGTTCTACGGGGCAGCGGTCTCACTAGGCGCGGGGCTAGCGGTGCTCGTCCTTCCCCTCGCCGACGGCGGGGGCGACTCGTGGCGCATCCCCCACCTGCTGGTGGGAGCCGGGTTCCTGCTGCTTCCCTTGCTGATCAGGCGAGTTCCCGAGACAGCGACGCGCCACGACCAAGCCGAGAGTCGTTGGACCCTTCTCGCCACCGGCCCTTGGGCCAGCCGCTTCTGGAAAGTGGCCGCCGCCGGGTTCCTCGCCTCCGCTTACGGCACCTTCGTCGTGGCCTTCACGACCGAGAGGCTGGTCAGCCAGGTGGGGCTGGGGACCGCGGCCACGGTTTGGCTCGTCCTCCTTGGTGGCACTCTCGGAGGGGTCGGCTTCTTCATCGGCGGCCGCCTCGCCGATCATTGGGGGCGCCGGCGCACATCGGTCACCGCTCTCCTCGTCAGCCTCGTGGGCGGAGTCGCCCTCTACACGATGGAATCGACGCCGGGGCTCGTCGGCGCAATCTCCCTGTCCGCATTCGGGACATTCGCCCTCGTGCCCTCCGGTGGAGCACATCGCGCCGAGCTCTTCCCCACCGAGTTGCGCTCGAGCGCCGGCACCGCAGCCGCCAACTTCTCGCTGGCGGGAGCATCCGCCGGCCTCATCGCGGGCACGGCGACGATCTCATGGCTGGGACTGTCCGGCACCGTCTACTTGCTGGCAGGCGGTGTGGCCATGGCAGCCGCCATCACAGCCACCCTCCCCGAGACCAAGGGTCAGGACCTGAGTGCCGTCTCCACAGCCGACCGATAGCGCAACAGGAACACCACACCGCGCACCGCGAGAAAGACTCCGATCCCCCACCAGACGCCTTCGAGGCTGAAGCGAAGCGGCGACCACCAGAGGAGCGACACCGCCACCACCGCCCCGGCGGCCGTCGACATGGCCATGGTCCCGAACGCCAGCAGACCTGAGAACACGCCGTCACTGGTGAAGACCAGCGCGCCGACGGGCAGGATCACCGCAGCGACCGCCGCCGCCGACAAGGCGAGGGACACCACTGCCTGATCGTCCGTGAGAACGCCCATCACGGGGCGGAGCAGCCAGACGAGCACCAGCAGGAATGCGCCGACGGCTGCGGCCCACGCCAGGAGCCGCCGCACGAGGTCACCCACCGAAGCTGCGCTCCCTCGCCCGGCCTCCTCTCCGACGAGAGCCTGCGCCGAGATCTCGAGGGCGTCCGCCACCATCACCGCCAGCATGAACACCTGATAGACCAGCTGGTGGGCTGCGATCTGGTTGGCCCCGAGTCTCGTCGCCGTCGAGGCCGCGACCGCGAACGTGAAGAGCAGAAAGGCGCTCCGGGTGGTGAGAAGGGCACCGTTGCGACCCAAGGTGATGATGGCGGGCAGGCTCTCCTTGAGCTTCCTGGGCATGACGGCCATTCCCTTCTGCCGGACGAGGATCAGGAACCAGATCGCCCCCACCCACTGACCGATCACCGTGCCCCACGCCGCTCCCTGGAGGCCCCAGCCGAGCCCGAAGATCAGGATCGGGTCGAGCACCAGGTTCACGGCGTTGATGGCGAGGGCGATCCGGAACGGCGTCCTGGTGTCCTTGTGGCCACGGAAGGCCCCATGCCCGGTGAGCACCATGAGGACCGCCATCGTGGCGAAGGAACGAATCCGCAGATAGGAGACCGCCAGGTCGGCGACCTCGCCCTCCGCCCCCATGAACCCGACGAGGGCAGGCGACAGCGCGAACACGAGGCCCGTCATCACCGCACCCAGCACCACGACCAAGAAGATCGCCGAGCCGACAAACCCTCCCGCCTTCTCGGTGTCGCCGGTGCCGAGCGCGCGAGCCACCAGCGGGGTCGTGGCGAAGGCGAGGAAGTTGAAGGCGAAGAAGGCGAAGCTGAGGATGGCGGCGTCGACTCCCAGCGCCGCCAGTTCGGCGGTGCCCACGCGGGCCACGAATGCCGTGTCGACCATCGTCAGCAGTGGATCGATGGCGATGGTTCCGAGCGCGGGTACGGCGAGGCCGAGGATGGTGCGATCGATGGGGCGAAGCCGAGTGCGCGCCCGGCTCAACCCGGTGGTTTCCTGCCGGCCCGCTCGTATCGCCCCGGCCACTGGCACAACGAGAACAACTCGCACTCGCCGCAGCGGGGCCGTTGGGCGTCGCAGATGTCCCGGCCGAACTGGATCATCCGCATCGAGACCCCCTTCCACTCGTCGACGGGGAACAACGCCTTCAGGTCGAACTCGATCTTGGTGGCGTCCTTCTGGTGGGTGAGGCCGAGACGACCGGAGACGCGCTTGACGTGGGTGTCGACCGCGATCGCCGGGACCCCCCAGATCTCGGCGAGCACCACCGAGGCCGTCTTGCGGCCCACGCCGCGCAGCTTGACAAGCTCCGCCAGGTCGGCGGGCACCGTCCCTTCGTGGACCGCGACGAGGTCCTGGGAGAGCTCGATGATCGCCCGCGTCTTCTGCCGGTAGAACCCGGTGGAGAAGACCAGCTCCTCCACGTCCTCGGGCCTCGCCGCGGCCAGGTCGAACGGCGTGGGGTAGCGGGCGAAGAGGGCGGGCGCGACGCGGTTGACGTTCTCGTCGGTGGTCTGGGCCGAGAGAACGGTGACGACCAGCAACTGCCATGGGCTCTGATAGTCGAGCGCGGTGCCGATCCGGGGGTAGCGCCTCTTCAGCCGGTTGAGGATCGAGCGGGCGCGTCCCCTCTCGGAGGCGCTGGGAATCGATCCGTCGGCACGGGGTCCTGGCATGGCCGGGACATCGTATTGCGGGCACCTAACCTGCCCCGCCGATGTCGCACCCGGCCGCGCGACGGGCGGTACTCGCCCTGGTTGGCGCCTCGTTTCTCTATGGCGCCACCTTCGTCGTCATCAAGTCGGCACTCGACGACATCGGGCCGATGGCATTCGTCGCCTGGCGATTCCTCATCGGAGCCGTCGTCCTCCTGGCGGTGGCGTTCCCCCGCGGAAAGCGGATCTGGATCGACGGAACCGTGACCGGGCTGGCCCTCTTTGCCGGTTATGCGCTGCAGACCTCCGGGCTCGCCGCGACATCTGCGTCCAACTCGGCCTTGATCACCGGTCTCTATGTGGTGTTCACGCCGATCCTCGCCGCACTGTTCCACCGGCGGAGGCCGAACGCCTGGTTGATGGGGGCTGCGGCGGCGTCGTTCGTGGGGATCTTCCTCCTCACCGACACGGACGGCTTCTCCCTGACACGGGGAGATCTGCTCACGGTCGGATGCGCCCTTGCCTTTGCTCTCCACATCATCGCGCTCGCCCGCTACGCCTACCGCCACCCGATCGTCCCTTACACCGCGGTCCAGGTCGCGATCGTCACGGTGCTCGCCTTCCCCACCACCTGGGTGATGGAAGGTCTCGCCATCCCGGATCAGTCGGTGTGGATCGCCCTCGCGGTGACCGGGATCGGAGTCGGGATCGGCGCCTTCCTGCTCCAGGTCTGGGCGCAGACGGTGGTCGGCCCGGGCACCGCGGCCATCATCCTCGCCGCAGAGCCTGCGTTCGCGGTGGCCACGGCATGGGTGGTGCTGAACGAGAGGCTGGACGCGGCGGGCTGGGCCGGCACGGCTCTAGTGGTGTTCGCAATCTTCTTGGTCGTGACCAGGCAGACCGATGACGTCGCCACCGCCGAAGCGGTGACTCCCGCTCACTGACCTTCGGGAGGGAGGCTCGACTCGGCCTCGATGGCGGCGACGGGCGTCCGCTGCGCGCGACGGGCCTCGGCACGGGCGACCCGCATGAGCAGCCGAATGGCCAGGATCACCAAGGCGAGGGCGACCACCAGGAGGATGATCAGTTCGGGCCCGGCGCTGAAGGGCCGCGGACAACTCTCGATGCCGTCCGGGCACACGCCGTATCCCGTCCCTCCACCCGCCAGATCGATCAGGATGAGCAGAGGCAGAGCGGCGATGACGACTCCGATCGCCGACAGGGCGATGACGGCAACCCGGATCAAGTTCGGCTTCAGCACTCACTGAACGCTAACCAGGGCGTGGCGCAACTCTGCGTACAATCGGGCTCGTGCCCGCCTACTACCAAGAGGAGTTCACCCCGGAGGAGCAGGCGGCGCTCGGGCGATTCTTCACCAACACCGACCTCCCGGTGTTCGGGCTCATCAACCTCCCCGAGGTCGTCAAAGGAGCGCTGTTCGCCCGTTACTCACGCAGCGCCAAGTCGCTCCGCCGCCTCTTCCTCGACGAGTTCGTGGCCGACCCCGAATCCGGCCTGGAGTTGATCGCCAACTCGATCGGAGACGATCCGAACCTCGCGACTCGCAAGGCGGAGCAGCTCTACGACCGCATGTTCTTCGAGTACGGGGACGACTCCGTGGCCCAGCTCGGCGGCGCCCATCTGGCGTGCGAGCAGGCGTCGAACCTGCTCACCAAGGTCCTCGAGTGGGGGCGGCTCGCCGCCTATCTGGAGCAGTCGACCCGGTACATCGCCTACGACGCCCGCCTCGGCGACCGCTACCGCTACTTCGTTCCCGACGAAGTGGCTGCGAGCCCGCTGGCTGGGGCTTACGAGTCCCACATGGAGCGAACCTTCGACGCCTACTCGCGGATGGTCGCCACCATGTACGACTACTTCGCGGAGCGCTTCCCGAAGGCCGAGTCCGACCCCGCCTGGGTCTGGCGTTCCACGATCCGCGCCAAGGCCTGCGATGCCGTCCGCGGGCTCCTCCCGGTCGCCACCCTCTCCAACGTGGGCATCTACGCCACGGGCCAGGCCTACGAGATGGCCTTGATGCGCATGAAGGCCAGCCCGGTCGCCGAAGTGCGCGACTACGGGGCGATGATGCTGACCGAGCTCCGCAAGATCATCCCCTCGTTCCTCACGCGGGTCGACCTCGCCGAGCGGGGCGAGCGG
>CAYLYQ010000065.1:7700-10095 GCA_964388105.1 uncultured Acidimicrobiaceae bacterium | reverse complement strand
TCGGGCATCTCCGGGTCGAACACATAACGACCGTCCCAACCGATGACCTCTCCCATCATCTGCGCGAGTTCGAGGATGGAGACGTCATTCCCGGTTCCCACGTTGAGATGCTGCTCCCCGCTGTAGTTCTCCATGGCGAACACGACCGCGTCAGCCAGGTCGTCCACATGAAGGAACTCACGACGAGGCCGCCCGCTGCCCCACAAGGTGATCGAGTCGCGTCCCTCCGCTTTGGCCTCATGGGTCTTGCGGAGGAGTGCCGGAAAGACGTGCGAGGTCTCGAGGTCGTAGTTGTCCCTCGGCCCGTACAGGTTGGTCGGCATCAGTGAGATGACATCCATGCCGTACTGCCGTCGCAGCATCTTGCCGTACTCGAGGGCGGCGATCTTGGCCACGGCGTAGCCCTCGTTCGTCTGTTCCAGCGGGCCCGTGAACAGGTAGTCCTCCTTCATGGGCTGGGGGGCCAGTGCCGGGTAGATGCAAGACGAGCCGAGGACTGCGACCTTCTCCACCCCGGCGAGCTGACAGGCCCGCAGTGTGTTGGCGGAGATCATGACGTTGTCGTACAGGAAGTCCGCTTGAGCCGAGCGGTTGGCGTGGATCCCGCCCACTCTGGCCGCGGCGATGACCGCGACCTGAGGCCGTTGGTCGAGGACGAAATCCTCCGTGTCCTGCTGACGGCGAAGGTCGACCTCCGAGGATGTGGCGGAGATGAGCCGTCCAATCGGCTCGTTTGCCAGTCGGCGCACCACGGCGCTGCCGACCATTCCCGTGTGCCCGGCAACCCACACGTCCTTGCCGGACAGGTCGAAGATCACAAGACGGCCCCGGAGTGCGCGATGCGTGCCTGCTGGCGCGCCTGGTCGACCGTGAGCCCGACCTCTGCCAGGTCGGCAGCCACCATGAGGTCGACGAGCTCCTCGAAAGTGGTCTCGGGTTGCCAGCCGAGGCGTTCGCGGACCTTGCTCGGGTCGGCCTGGAGGAACTCCACCTCCGTGGGCCGGAAGTACGTCGGGTCGACCTCGACGAACTGCTCCCAATCGAGGCCGATGGCGCCGAAGGCCCTCGCGCAGAATTCGCGCACCGTGTGCGCCTCGCCCGTCCCGACCACGAAGTCGTCGGGTTGTTCCGCTTGCAGCATGAGGTGCATGGCTTTGACGTAGTCCTTGGCGTATCCCCAGTCCCTGGCGGCGTCGAGGTTGCCGAGATACAGCTTCTTCTGGCTCCCGGAGGCGATCCTGGCCACGGCGCGGGTCACCTTGCGGGTCACGAACGTCTCTCCTCTGCGCTCCCCTTCGTGGTTGAAGAGGATCCCGTTGACGGCGAAGAGCCCGTAGGCCTCCCGGTAGTTGGCGACGACCCAGTGGGCATAGACCTTGGCGGCGGCGTATGGGGACCGGGGGCGGAAAGGGGTCGTCTCGCTCTGGGGCGGCGGCGCGTCCCCGAACATCTCCGAAGTGCCGGCCTGGTAGAGGCGGGTGTCGATCTTGGCCTCGCGAATCGCTTCGAGAAGACGAATGACGCCGAGAGCGTCCACGTTCCCGGTGTACTCGGGCTGTTGGAACGAGACCGCCACATGGGATTGCGCGGCCAGGTTGTAGATCTCGTCGGGCTCGATGGTCCGGATCAGTCGTGCGATCTGCGAGCCGTCGGTCAGGTCGCCGTAGTGGAGGAAGAAGCGAACGTCTCCCTCATGCGGATCCTGATACAGATGATCGACACGGTGCGTGTTGAAAGTGGACGCACGACGGATCACCCCGTGCACCTCGTAACCCAAGGACAGCAGGTGTTCCGCCAGGTGCGATCCGTCCTGGCCAGTGACGCCAGTGATCAGCGCTCGTTTCAAGAAAAGGCCCCCCTTCGACCGAGAGGATACCCGAGGAGTGTGGCCCCGCAATCGCAGCGTCATGATGTCGGAGACAGAAAGGGCGAATGTGTCATCGCCAACGCCCCGTTCGCCCCGCGCCGTCGCGCCTTCTGAATCAGGAGTTGCCCGTCACCACCACGGAATACCTGATCGGAGAGGACTTGAGCGGGACGTACGGCGGAATCGACCCGTCGGTCAGGAGCTCCTCGAAGTGGTCCCACGGCTGGCTTCCGGGGACCCGAACGAGGTCGTGAGCCCTGACGGATCTGGTTGTCCCGGCGTCGACCACCTTCACATCGGTGACGGTCCCGGCACGATCCACGAGCTCAGTGAAGCCGAGTTCTCCTTCGAGCCTCACTCCTCCGACCAGGTCGATCAGGCGCCGGGAGATCAGATCGACAACCACCTCTGATCTCTCGCCGAAGGTCTCCACCCAGGAATCGAGGTGTCGGACTCCGCGACCTGACCCCGCTGGATGGGCCGAACAGACGGCCAGCAGGGATCGCGAAACATCTGCGTCATCACTCA
>CAYLYQ010000065.1:1707-7600 GCA_964388105.1 uncultured Acidimicrobiaceae bacterium | reverse complement strand
TGACGGGTGCGTCGAGTGCGGGTATGACGACGGTGATGAGCTCCTCCGTCGTGAGTCGCCGTGGGACGGCCGCTTCCCGTTCGACATAGCTCCCCAGGTCCCACCTCGCCGTGGCGGCGTGTTCCTCGATGTCCCGGCTCTGCCTGATGTAGCTGTGTTCGACGTCAGGTATCACGAGATTCGGAAACGCGACCACGGAGCGATCGGGATGGTTCCGGATAGCCGCCCGGAGCGCGCCGGAATCAAAGGGGGCGACGAATTCGGCGACCTCGTCGAGAAGCTCGCTGTAGAGATTGCCTGAGATTCCGACGGCGAAGGAGCCGTCGAGGTATTGATCAGCTGGGTATGTGTTCTCCGACAAGAACTCGACTTCGTCCCACTCGCGTTGGGTGCATCCAAGGAAGAAGAGCAAGGGTGCTTCCTTCATCTGATTTCGGACGTGTCGATACCGCTCGAGGAATTCATTGTGGAGTCGGATGTCATCGTCGAAGAGGATGAAGCTTCTCAATCGACCAGTGCGGGCGGCTTCGAGCGCCCCCTGCATGGATTTCAAGTAGCCCCAGGCGCCTGGTGATTGGATGAGCTTTCGTCCGAGCATGACTTCGGTCTTCCGGAATAGACCCTGGGACTGGTAGTAACGCCACTCGCGGAGATGGGTCGACTCACCCCCGAACACCGCGGGGAGTCTCTGGAACACGATTCCCTCGCTTGCCAGTTGGCTGGCTGTCGCGGCCCACTTCCGCTGGTCATCGGCCAGATTCAGCACGAACACGGTGTCGTAGTCGATGTTCACCGACCCCGGGATCCAGAACTTGCCGGACGCTTCCAGGGCAAGCTGATACTCCAATTGGTTGGCTCCGGCCGCCACGGCAGCGACTCTTCCAGTTCTATCGGTGGCGTCGACTTCGGTGACTCGAATCCGGTCGGGCGAGTTGATGACGGCCAACCGGCGCGCCTTCTCGTCTGGAGACACGAGCGCTTGGATCTCCGGGCTCTTCCAGTCAGTCAGATCGACATAGCCCTCGCGTTCCCACATCAAGACAAGGTCGGTTGATCCATCTGCGTCCCACAGGGTGTTGGCTTCGTTGAACCCGGCGCGGCAAGCCCTCATGGTGAAGTCGATATGGCTGTTACCTCTCACGGGGAAGTTGACCTCATCGAACCATCCGACCGTGTCCAGCAGTCGCGGTGTGAAAGTGAAGAAGCAGCCCATCGAATCGAACACGTCCGTGCTCGAGGCAAGGTTGGGGCGCCGGAGGAGGTGCTGTCGGGGTTTCCAGGCCGGATTGTGATAGACCAGATGGTCAAAGCCGGACCGTGCCCACGCCTGGTAGTACAGGTGGTCCCAGCCCGGGCGGTCGAAGAACACGTCGTCGTCAGCCTTGAAGCCGAAGTCAAAGCCGACAGCCTGAGCGGCTTTGAAGATGGTGTTGGTTTGTCCGGCGATGCGGGCTGCGTTGTTGCGTATCGCGATCAAGCCGAAGCCATCCGGCTCGTATGAGGTGAGGAACTCCCATGAGCCGTCTGTTGATCCGTCGTCGGCAACGATCAGTGTCCATTCGAATTCGTCGGAACGGGTCACCGCAAACGTCTCGACAATGTGAGAGAGGTATTCGAGGCGGTTGAAGGTCGAGACCCCAAGCACGAGCTTGGGCCTGGTGCGGACCCCCGCTGGTCGGAACCTGGTTTGGAGAGCTCTGTGGATCCGGTCTCTCCGCATCAATTCGCCGGGGAGGAGCACACCATCCGAATCCGGAGTCGAATCGGCCGGCGTCTCGGGGAAACCGTCCTGCATCGCCGTCACACTACCTACGGGGAGGCTGTCCGGGCCCACCGGGGACTCCCGGAGAGTGAGGCCGCGATTCCGAGGACAAGGAGTGGTACGAGGTGGATCAGCATCCGGTTGAAGGAGTCGCCTGGCCCAACCCGATACGCGCCGCCTCGCGCTATTGCCAGGAACAGCGCGACTGGCAAGTAGGCGAGGAAGGGAAACATCGGCACGACCGTGGGAGGAGATTTGTACAGGAGCCACGCCAGGGTGGCGCCGATGATGAGCAGTACGAGGGACGCGCCCCACAGGCCCTCACCTCGGATCACGTTCTGATATGTGGCGTTGGCGCTTCGAACAACCGTGTCTGACTCCACGATGGCCATCAGCGCCGTCGCCCCGACGATCACCGCCCACGTCGCGGGAACGGTCAGGCGTGGGGGGAGGGTCCGATCGGGCCTGAGCAGCATTGGCGTCGCCAGGATGACGAGTCCGACGACAGACATTCCGATCACGCTCGTGGGGACGTTCTCGAAACGAGGCCACAAGATCGCGGCGTGCCACAGCAAGGTGGTCGCACCCAGCACGATCAAGAGCAGGGATTTGGCCGATCGGTCGATGTTGGCCCAGGTCCAGACCACGACGGGATAGATCAGTAGCACTCCCAGCAAGGCACCTTCGGGCCGAAGGAGTACGAGTGCAGCCAGGGAAGGAGCCACGGCCACCTCCCACCTGCCGATTCCTGATCGGTCTCTTTCGATGACGGTGAGTAGGGCCATCCCGCTGACGATTGCCACACAGGTCGCGACCCACATGTGAGAGTTCATGTAGAACGCGGCATAAGCCATGCGGTGACTCGTCATCACCATGAGCATGAGAAGCAATCCCACCGTGACGGTGGCCCTGTTGGAGGGTCCTCCGGCGGACAATGCCCTGATTGATGCATAGCCGAGAAAGACGAGGCAGCAGATGGCGAGCAGTGGACTCAGAGTCGGCAGGAAGCTGGCTCCTGTGACGTTTATGGCGATGGCATGGACATAGGCCAGACCCATCGAACGGCGCTCGAGCAGCCCAGCCGTGTGATGCAAGGCGGTGCCGTCTCGGAACAAGGCGGCGGACTTCCCGTAGGCGAAGGAGTCCAAAGTGAGAATGGCCACCTGGGATTCGGTGATGAGGAGAACGAGAAGCCAAATCGTCGCGACCAGTCCTCCCAACAGCAGCCAATCCCTCCGCGATCTGACCCTTCGTGAAGTGCTGACCAGGAGCAGCGACCCGGCTAATCCGCCCACGGCCACGGCGGGTCGAACAGGGAGACGGGTGAGGGTGGCAAGCATCCCAACCAGGGCAACCAGGGCTGCACCGGTAGGTAAGGCCAGGCTGGCGACGAGGAACGGTCGTCGTGTTCCAGCCAATCGAAGGTATGACTCACCAGCAGACAGCAAACCCGTCACAGCCAAAGCCTCTCCGATCACGGTTGGAGGCCCAAGAGTGAGACGAGTCGTTGGTCGACGAAGAGGGTTGTGCCGTTCCGTTGGTAGATCAGCAGGGTGTCCGCAGGCCCATCTGCAGTCGCCACCGCGAAGTGCCCCGTGACCAAGTCCTCCCCCTCGAATCGGATCCAGCTCTCGAGGTCTTTGGCTTGCGCAGCTGTCAGGTGGGGGTCATGCTCCCCGATCACGTAAGAGCGAACCAGGCCCAGGCCATGAAGCGAGTCGATTGCCACGGGGGCGTTGCCATGGGCTTCGATACGGGCGCCTCCCCCCGTAACGACCTGGATGCTGGACGGGAGCAGGTATCGGCTCGTCACGGCTTCATTGCCCGATCGCACCACGATCGTTTGCATGTCCGGTGCAATCGGGTTGACCTTCCACACGGCGGCGTTCTGGTGGGTTGTCTCTATTCGGTAGAAATCGGTGAGATTGATTGCCAGTGCAATGGCCAGAAGGCAGACAACCGGCCAAAGGCGGGGAAGGCGACCTCCTGGGTACTTCAAATGGGCGTCCTGGCCGGGCTCGCCGGCCTCACAGATCTCATTCATGTCGAGGCTAGCGATAGGGCGATCGCGGTTCTGTAGTCCTCATCGGAATGCAGTCAACGCGAGCTGGTCCGCGTGACTCATCGCGGCCAGGCCGTTCTCCTCCAGTCCTGCGAGCACCAGAGGGATCTCCGCAGCCGTGACGCGAGAGGGGAGGAGAGCAGGGTGGTAGTACCGCTCGAGGAAGTCGAGCCGATCGTATGCCGTGACAGCGTCGATCACATGGGTCCGGAGCCAGGCTGGTAGCAGCTTCTTCTGGAATGCCAGGCCGTATACGTGACCCCAACCGAGGGGTCGTTCGGTGAGCGCGGCGATGGTGCCGTGGTCGGGGTCGAACGCTTCGACGACTGACTTGTCCCCGGTGACGAGGGTCTTCAGCATGCGCCGACGCAAACACTTTGAGCAGCGTCCACAGTCGCGCGTCGGGATCCGCCCGCAATAGGCGGACTCTTCGAGGAGGGCTGATTTCTCGAGTAGGGCGGCGGAAACCACTTCCGACTTCCACATGGTTTGGACCACGCGAAACCCAAGGTGCTCCAGGAATGCAAAGAACTGAAAGTCCACGGTTGTGCGTGGCTCCCTGTATCCGTACCCCTTGGTGAGAAAGGCATTGTCCAAGGCGTTCAAGCCGGTGACGATCGTGGCGTGCCCGGTGAAGAGTGCCGCCATGAGAACGGAAGGCCAACTGCCAACGCCCCAGGTGTCGTATAGCGAACGCTGGTTGGTGAACACCACGAGCCCGTCGCGCTCCTTGAAGTAGTCGCCGTCCGTGACCGCCGACGTCATCCGTCCCTCGAACAGTGATAGGGGCGCCTCGTATACGGGTCGTGCGTCGGGGTAGAGAACGGTCATCGACAGCGAGTCCATGCCACCGCCGAAGCTCAACACGCTTGCTTCGATCGGATCCAGTGGTTCCGATACCCCGCATCTGCCAACGGTCATGTCAGCGGGGAGCAACCCGACGCCGGTGCTGACCCGGGCCGAGGTTGGCCAGTCGAACGTCACCTCCACCGGCTGTCTGGCAAGGAGTGGGAAGAATGCGAACAACGCGCTTGCCGCCAGTGCGTCTCCGTGAGGGTCGATCGCGCCGTCCGACCAGCGGTACTCGAGCCGGGGGTCGGTCAGAGCCACGCGCACGGGTCGGTTGACCGGCGCGTGCAGCCACCCGAAGTCCCGCCAGGCACTTCCCTCGATTCCTGAGGCTTCGATGGTCAGGGATCGGTCGCTGCGTCGAAGCGAGAACGTGACTCGCCTTCTCTCCGAGTGAGGTCCAGTCGGTTCGCCGAGCGCACTCATTCGGGGATTCGGATGACCGCGGTTCCCTTCTCATGTGGGAGGAACTCCACCGAAAGGGGCCGAACTTCCTCGTTCCAGGACGAGATCATCTCGACCTCTTCCTTTCGGTTGGCGTCGTCGACCACGATCACGGTTCCCGGCTGGATGTGCTCCTTGAGAATGTGAAGGGCGGGGTAGCGCGCTCGGGGCCCGCTGGTCTTGGGCGGTCCGTCAATGACGATGAGGTCGATCGGCCCGTCGAGATCCACCGCGCTCATGTCATACCAGAGGACGGTCTGGCCGTTGACTTCGTGTTCGACCAGCGGGGCATGCACAACATTGACGAGGTGGTCGATACCGTGAACGCGGAGCATCGCCTCGGTCTTGGCGGCGTATTCGGGATCGTGCTCAAGAGAGATGAGGCGGCCGGTCCCTGCTTGGGAGAGCGCCAGGCCCATGATGGCGGTGGAGACGCCACTCCCCATCTCGATGATCGTGGTCGGACGCTCCGCAGCGATGAGATACACCAGGAGAGCAGACAGGTCAGGCGAAATGGCCCAGCCTCGCATCGGCGCCAACGGAGCCGACGGCCGGAGGGTGTAAGTGGCCAGCAGGCCTTCTCCAAGGGCGTAGATGCGGTCGATGGCTTTCTCGAGTTCCAGAGAGAGCGATTGATCACCCGGCGACGCCCAGGCGTTCACGGCGGCGATGGCGGACAGCAACTCCTGGGTGCGTTCGAGAAGATGATTGGTGGATGTCGCGATCTCCGAGTGCAGGTCGATGCTCTGCTCGGTGAACGACTCGGTTATCTGCAT
>CAYLYQ010000065.1:0-1697 GCA_964388105.1 uncultured Acidimicrobiaceae bacterium | reverse complement strand
GTCGAGGTACTCCATCGACGGGGGCAACGGACGATCCTGGAGGGTCCGAACCCCAGCAATCACCTGTGATGACTGGGTGGCGATCGACCGTGTCCGGATGGCGGCGAGCTTTGAGTAGTTGGCGATACTCCGAAGAGTCCGGGAGTCCCGTCGTGTGTCCAGTATGTAGATGAAGAAGAAGGCAAAGGCGAAAGCTCCGAGTGCAAGGAAACCAACGGCCAATGCTGTGGTGATATCCGCAGCTCCTGCGGTCAGGGACTGGACGACCGCCAAGGTGAACGCGGCACATGAAACGAGAATGGCGGCAACGGCCCCGCCGAGAGCTATCCGCCTCAGGATTCTGGAATTCCTCAGCATCGGCCAAGCACGTTAGCCGTCGGTGTATGCGCCGCCTGGGTCCCGACAATCGACCTTATCGTGCCGATTTGTCGATCCAACCACGCTGCGCCCATCTATCGATTCGTCTCCTGAATCGGTGAGCGAGCGCGTCCGGGCTTTGACCCGGATGGACGACGAAGGGGCTGTACGGGTAGAGCGCCGATCCCATCTCCAGCTCGGCGTGCAGTCTGGCTTGGTCTTCCGGGCTCCGGTTTCGCCTGCGGAGCAGCTCATGAGGATTGGCCAGGACCATCAGGACGATGTGCACAGGGTTCAGTTCAATGCCGCTTTCGACACGAATCGCTTGGGTTACTTCCTGGACGAAACGGTCACGGGCTTTGCGTTTGGGCATCCATCCGTCTGTGACAAACCAGCGACCCGGCGGTTGCTCTTGATAGAGCGTGGCGCAGATTCGCCACATCGGTGTCTGACCCCACTCCGGCGATTTCGTCGCATCAACGAATACGACGCGATCATCTCGAGCAAGAGACCTGAGCATGCTCGACTTGCCCACTCCCGGAAGCCCATGCACGAGTGTGAGACCAGGGTTCATCAAGTGAGTAGGAACATCGGCCTGCTTCCGAACCGGGCTATCTCTCGGTAGTCGGTCAGGGTGGGGACCTGCGCAACGAGGAACCGGCAGAACTCGTCGGGCTCGAAGTTGCGGTAGGAGTTCTTCATCTGGCCTTCGGCGGTGTTGTGGCCTTGGAAGAACAACGCCTGGCACTCGATCTGATTCAGGAACTCGGTGAACTGATCAAAGGCCTGCTCGGTCTTCAAGAAGTGATGAAAGATGTTTAGCCCCAGGATCACATCAAAACGTACGGGGCGGGGCATTTCGAAGATCGACTCTGGAAAGATTTCGAAGGTGTCGCCATACAGAGAGCGAATGCGATACAGGAAGTCGAGATAGGCAGGCAGATGCTCCGCGGCGGTCACACGCAACCCGAGGCCTTCCAGACGGTGCGCGAAGTATCCCCAGTGAGTACCAATGTCCAAGGCCGTGAAAACACCGCTCGGCATGTACAGGGCTATGGGCTCAAAGCGTTCCGGCCCGTGGTGATAGGGGATTCCTGCGAATGCGGGGTGATCGACGGGCGCGTAGATCTTCCCGCCGTGTTCAGCGGCATATTTCTGCACATCGAGAAGCAGCGCCTGGACCTCGGCTGGTTCCATGTGGCGACCCTAGTGATTTGCCGTTGTCTCTTGCCGGTAGGCGTCAACCACTTCCTCGGCAGGGCCTATTTGCTTCACCCGCCCCTTCTCCAGCCACATGACGCGGTCACAGAAGTCGGCGACGCTCTGCAGGGAGTGGCTGA
>CAYLYQ010000064.1:8146-10184 GCA_964388105.1 uncultured Acidimicrobiaceae bacterium | reverse complement strand
CGGACCGGAGAATCGTCGACCGGCTTATAATCACGTCTGACAACGGGACGCTTTCGGTCAGGTGGGCGCTTCGGCACCCGCCTAGTTTTTTGTGGAGTGAGCATGATGCAGACAGAGCAGCTTTGGGGCCTCATCGAGCCCTACCTGGCTGCGGAGAGGCTGGAGCTCGATGACCTCGAGATCACCGGCCTCGGCCGTGGCCGTGTTCTGCGTGTCTTCGTCGACGGTGAGAACGTGGATGTCGACCGCCTCGCCGACGTTTCGCACGGCATCTCGCGCCTCCTCGACGCCGAGTCTGATCTCGAAGGGTCGTACCAGCTCGAGGTCTCCTCACCCGGGTTGGAGCGCAAGTTGAAGCGGCCCGCCCAGTATCGGAAGTCCGTGGGACGCGAGGTGGCCGTGAAGTTCACCCGTGACGATCAGAGCGAGACCGTGCGCGGCACCCTGGCTTCCGCCGACGAAGACCGGTTCACCGTGGTCGTCGACGACACCGAGGTCACCGTTCCCTATTCCGACGTCGTATCAGCCCGGACCGTGTTCCGGTTGGAGAAGGCGCCCAAGCCGGGCCACGCAAGGAGTGACAAATGAAGCTCGACATGATGATGGAGGCGATCGAAGGGCTCGCCCGTGAGCGCGGAGTGGAGGTAGACACCATCCTCGACGCGTTCGCCAACGCCCTGGTCGCCGCGTACAAGCGCAGCCCTGGCGCCGCCGAGGAGGCCCGGGTCACCATCGATCCCGAGTCGGGCGAGGTCATCGTCTACGCCCAGGAGCTGGACGAAGAAGGCAACGTCACCGACGAGTGGGAGGACACCCCCGAAGGCGAGGCGTTCGGGCGCATCGCCGCCCAGTCGTTCAAGCAGGTGATGCAGTTCCGCCTCCGTGAGGCCAAGCGCGAGCAGGTCTTCGAAATGTACGAGGGCCGGGAAGGCGATCTGGTCACCGGCATCGTCCAGCAGGTCGATCACCGCTCGGTGATCCTCGATCTCGGTGACGCCGAGGCGTACCTGCCCGGCTCCGAGCGCATCCCCTTCGAGCGCCTGGAACGAGGCAACCGGGTCAAGGCCCTCATCCTCGAGGTCCGCAACGACACCAAGGGCGCCCAGATCGTCGTCTCCCGCAGCCACCCCGACCTGGTTCGCCGCCTTCTCGAGCTGGAGGTCCCGGAGCTCACCGACGGCACCGTGGAGATCGCCTCCATTGCCCGGGAGCCCGGCCACCGCACCAAGATCGCTGTCATCTCCAACGACCCCAACGTCGACCCCAAGGGCGCGTGCGTGGGTGCCCGCGGGTCGCGGGTCCGCCAGGTGGTCAACGAGCTGCGCGGTGAGAAGGTCGACGTGGTGCAGTGGCGTGAGGATGTCGCCCAGTTCATCGCCGAGGCCCTCGGCCCGGCCAAGGTGAAAGAGGTCAAGGTCAACCACGAGGAGAAGATCGCCGAAGTCGTCGTCTCCGAGCACCAGTTGTCCCTCGCCATCGGCAAGGAGGGTCAGAACGCCCGCCTCGCTGCCCGCCTCACCGGCTACAAGGTCGACATCCGCTCCGACCAGGAGGGTGTCGAACCGGCCGAAGCCGAGGAGACCCCCGAGCCCCCCGCCACCGAAGAGGGTGCGGCTGAGGAGATGGTTGCCGAGGGCACCATGCCCGAGGAGACCCCCTCTGTCGAAGAGCCGGCCGCCGTCGAGATCGAGGTCGTCGAGGACGAGACCGCGGAGCAGGCCGGTGACGACGAGGACCAGGTTGTAGACGCAAGTGACGAGAGTGAGTGATTGCTGAATGAGGGTTTACGAACTGGCCCGTGAGTTGGGCGTCGATTCCAAGGAGGTCATGGCCCACGCCGAGGAGTTGTCCCTTGACATCAAGACGGCGTCGTCCGGTCTGAGCGCCGAGCACGAGGAGCTGCTGCGCCTCGCCTTCGCCGGCGACGAGGCTCCGGTCGCAGAGGCGGAGCCCGAGGCCGCTCCCGCCGCGGAGCCCGAGCCGGAGGCCGCTCCCGCCGCGGAGCCCGAGCCGGAGGCCGCTCCCGCCGCGGAGCCCG
>CAYLYQ010000064.1:0-8046 GCA_964388105.1 uncultured Acidimicrobiaceae bacterium | reverse complement strand
GAGGCCGCTCCCGCCGCGGAGCCCGAGCCGGAGGCCGCTCCCGCCGCGGAGCCCGAGCCGGAGGCCGTCTCCGAGCCCGCGGCCGACATCCAGATCGCCTCCCTGCCGAGCGGTGCCAGTGTCGCCGAGTTCGCCGACGCGGTGGGCCAGAGCGTGGGAGAGGTCGTCAAGGCCCTCCTCAACCGTGGTGTTCCCGCCGGCGCCGGCCAGACCATGCCCGCCCAGCTCATCGACGAGGTCGCCGAGTCGTTCGGCTACATCATCGAAGTAGAGGAGCCCCCGGCTGCTCCCGCTGTCGCCGAACAGCCGACATTCGACGATGCGGAAGAAGACCTCGTTCCCCGCCCGCCGGTCGTCACCATCATGGGCCACGTCGACCACGGCAAGACCACCCTTCTCGACACCATCCGCAAGACCAACGTGGTCGCCGGCGAGCAGGGCGGCATCACCCAGCACATCGGCGCCTATCAGGTGGAAGTCGGTGGCCGTCGCATCACGTTCGTCGACACCCCCGGCCACGCCGCCTTCACCGCCCTCCGGGCCCGCGGCGCCAACCTGACCGACATCGTCATCCTCGTGGTCGCCGCCAACGACGGGGTCATGCCCCAGACCGTCGAGGCCATCTCCCACTCCCGTGCCGCGGGGGTCAAGCTCATCGTCGCCATCAACAAGATCGATGTTCCGGGCGCCGACCCGATGCGGGTCCGCACCGAGCTCACCAACCACGAGGTCATCACCGAGGAACTCGGTGGCGACGTCCCCAGTGTCGAGGTCTCCGCCCTCACGGGTCTGGGTGTCGACGACCTCCTCGAGGTCATCGACCTGGTCGCCCAGCTCGAGGACTATCGGGCCAACCCCAAGGCACCCGCCTCCGGCGTGGTCGTGGAGGCCCAGTTGGAGCGGGGCCGAGGGCCCGTCGCTTCGGTCATCGTCCAACGGGGCACCCTCCGCCAGGGAGATGCATTCGTCGCCGGCCCGATCGCCGGGAGGGCGCGGGCCTTGATCGACGACCAGGGCGAAACCATCAAGGAGGCCGGCCCTTCCACGCCGGTGCAGATCATGGGGTGGGACGAGGTCCCGTCCGCCGGCGACTTCTTCGAGGTCGTCGAGGGGGACAAGGAGGCGCGCCGGATCGCCACCGAGCGCCAGGAGGCCCTCCGCCTCGAAGCTCACGTGTCGCCCAACGCCCGCGACCGTCTCCAGGGCCTTCTCGAGCAGCTTCGCTCGGAAGACGCCACCCTCAACGTGATCGTCAAGGCCGACGCCCAGGGGTCGATCGAGGCCCTGCGCGACTCGATCGCCAAGATCGAGCGTGAGGGCGGCCGCATCCAGGTCGTTCACACCGGGGTCGGCGGGATCAACGAGAACGACATCACCCTGGCCGAGGTCACCGAGGCCGTGATCGTCGGGTTCAACGTGCGCCCCGAGCCCAAGGCCCGCAAGGCGGCCGAGGAGGCCGGCGTCGAGATCCGGACCTACGGCATCATCTACGAGCTCCTCGACGAGCTCGAGCTCCTCCTGGTCGGCCAGCTCGCCCCCGAACAGCACGAGCAGGTGCTCGGCACCGCCGAAGTGCGCGCGGTGTTCAAGGTTCCCCGCATCGGCGCCATTGCCGGCTGTTACGTGCTCGAAGGTCTGGTGCAGCGTGGCGCCCGGGCTCGGCTCCTGCGCGACGGCGTGGTCATCCACACCGGGCAGATCGGGTCGCTGCGCAGGTTCAAAGACGACGTCCGTGAGGTCGTCGCCGGCTACGAGTGCGGTATCGGCCTCGAGGGCTACAACGACGTCAAGGAAGGCGACCACATCGAGGTGTTCGAGATCCGCGAGGTGGCTCGAACCTGATGCGGGCCGCGGCCGTCAAGGTCGAGCTGTTCCTGCCCGCCCCGCAGTCGCTCAAGGCCAAACGCGCCGTGCTTCGGCCCGTCATCGAAGGCCTGCGCCGTCTCGGCTCTTATAGCGTTGCCGAAGTGGGCCGCCACGACTCGTGGCAGCGAGCGGAGATCGGCATCGGAGTGGTCTCTCCGGATGCGGCGTCGCTCGATATGCAGATGAACAGGATTCGTCACTACCTTGACTCCCGCCTCGAGGTCGAGGTGGTCCGGGTGGCGGTCACCGAGTTGGAGGAGCCGGAGTGAACGAGCGGATGCTGCGGGTCAACTCCATCATCCATGAGGTGCTGGCCATCGAGATCGAGCGCCTGGCCGACGACCGCTTCGAGATGGTCACCGTGACCGGTGTCGACACCACCCCAGACCTTCGCCACTCGGTTGTCTACGTCGACGTGCTCTCCGAGACCCAGCGTGACGAAGTCGTCGCCGCTCTCAACAAGGCCGCGCCGAGACTCCGCGGGTCTCTGGGGCGGCAGGTGCGCATGAAGTACACGCCGGATCTTCGCTTCGAGATGGACCCCGGAGTCGTGGGCGGGGCCCGCATCGAGCAGCTGCTGAGAGGTCTGGAGGAAGAGTGAACGACATGAGGCGGAAGGCCGCCGAGGTGATCTCTGGCGCTTCCAAGCTGGCGCTTGCCTGCCACGTCGGTCCCGATGGCGACGCCCTCGGTTCCATGCTCGCCCTCGGACTGGCCGCACAGCGTCAAGGCAAGGAGGTGGTGGCGAGCTTCGGGACGCCGTTCGAGGTGTCGTCGTCACTCCGGTTCCTCCCCGGCATGGACCTGCTCGTCCCGCCCGCCGACTTCCCCGAGAAGCCTGAAGTGATGGTGATGTTCGACGCCGGCTCCGCCGACCGCCTCGCCGAGTTGGGCTCGAGTGCCGTTCGGGCAGGGACCCTGGTCGTGGTCGATCACCACCCGATCGCCGAAGCCTTCGGCGACGTGCCTTGGGTCGACATGTCGGCGGCCGCCACCGGCCAGATGGTCTACCTCCTCTTGAAGGACCTCGGCTGGCCCGTCGAGCCCGACATCGCCGAGTGCCTGCTCGCCGCGATCATCACCGACACCGGCCGGTTCCAGTATCAGGCGACCTCGCCCGAGACGATGCGGATCGCCGCCGAGCTCCTGGAGGCCGGGGCCGTCCCTTCGAGGATCACCCAGAACGTGTACGAGAAGGCTCCTTTCGGCTATCTCAAGGCCGCCGGCGTCGCCTTGGACCGCGCCCAGATCCACATCGAGGAGGAGGTCGTCTCCACGATCATCACCGAGGACGACCTCGACGAGGCCGGCATCGACTGGGGCGACATCGACAACCTGGTCGACCTCCTGCGCCTGGCCGAGGAAGCCGATGTCGCGGTGCTCGCCAAGTACTTCCGTGACGGCCGGGTGAAGCTGTCGCTCCGCTCCCGTGACCGCACCGACGTCGGCGCACTCGCCCGGGCCATGGGCGGTGGCGGCCACCGTCTCGCCGCCGGCGCCACCATCGAGGGGGAGAACCCAGCCGACGTGGTGACGAGAGTCGTGGCGATGGTGGGGGATTACCGCCAGTGACCCGAGGCTTCCTGGTGGTCGACAAGCCGAGCGGCATGACCTCCAACGACGTCGTCACCCGGGTCCGGCGCGCCACCGGGATCAAGAAGGTCGGCCATGCCGGCACGCTCGACCCGATGGCCACCGGCGTCCTCGCCGTCGGCATCGGGCCCGCCACCCGCCTCATCCGCTTCGTCCAGGATCAGCCCAAGGAGTACGTGGCCACCGCCCAGTTCGGAGTGGCCACCGACAGCCTCGACGCCGACGGCGCGGTGTTGACCCGTGAGGAGATGTCCTTCACGCCCGCCGAGCTGGCGGCGGTCGCCGAGAGGTTCACCGGGGAGATCATGCAGGTGCCGCCGATGGTTTCGGCCCTCAAGCACGAGGGACGCCGTCTCTACGACCTGGCCCGCGAGGGCAAGACGGTGGAGCGAGCCCCCCGTCCGGTGACGATCTACGAGCTCGAGATCATCTCGGTCGGGCCCGGCCCCTATCCGGAGGCGGAGTTCCGCGTCGTCTGCAGTTCGGGGACCTATGTCCGCACTCTCGCCGACGACATGGCGCAGGCGTTGGGGGGCAACGCCCACCTCACCTCCCTGCGCCGGACCCGGATCGGGTCGATGACGGTCGACCGGGCGCTGGGAGTCGACGATCTCGACAGTTGGGAAGACCACCTGCTCGACATCGACGAGGCGATTGCCGACCTGCCCGCGGTCACTGTCGGCTCCGAAGCTGCCGAGGGTGTTCGCCACGGGATGACACTGCTCGGCGAGCCGGCCACCTCCGTGCCCGAAGGCGAGGTCTACCGGATCCACGATGACGGCGGCGACATGCTCGCCGTGTACCGGCGCACCGGTGACCGGGCGACCCCGGTGGTGGTGATGCCCCGATGATCCGCTTGGACGGAGCCCCCGCCGACTGGCCCGAGGCTTCGGCCCCCACCGCGGTCACCTGCGGCGTGTTCGACGGGGTCCACTTCGGCCATCGCAGCCTGCTCGCCCTCCTCGACCAGTCCCTCCTCACCACGGTGCTCACCTTCGAGCCCCACCCCGTCGAGGTCCTGGTCCCTGGAACCCATCCCCGTCTGCTCACGACCGTCGCCGAGCGGATCGAGCTGTTCGCCGACCAGGGCATCCGTCAGGTTGGCGTGCTCGACCTGGCTGACATCCGCCACCTCGCCCCGGAGGAGTTCGTCACCGAGGTCCTCGTCGATCGGCTCCACGCCGCCCAGGTCGTCGTCGGGTCGGACTACCGGTTCGGGCACGACCGAGCCGGGGACGCGGCCCTCCTGGAGAGGATGGGAGCCGACCTCGGGTTCGACACCGTGGTCGTACCGCTTCTCCAAGCGGGCGACGGCGTGCTGTCCTCGACTCGGATTCGGAACCTGGTGGCGGAGGGGAGAGTCGCCGATGCCGCCGACGCGCTCGGCTCCTTGTTCCGGATCACCGGAACGGTGGTTCCGGGGGACAGACGCGGGCGTGAGCTCGGGTTCCCCACGGCCAACCTCGAGCCTCCGGCCCGAAAGGTCATCCCCGCCGACGGGGTCTACGCCGGATATGCCGTGGTGGGCGGCTCGCGTCTACCGGCCGCGATCAACGTGGGCGTCCGCCCCACCTTCGGCGAGGGCCATCGTCTCGTCGAGGCATTCATCCTCGACTTCGATGGCGATCTGTACGGCGAGACGATCGGAGTCGAGTTCGCCGATTGGCTGCGTCCGGAGGCCCGCTTCGACTCGGTCGACGAGCTGGTCGCCCAGATGGACGTCGATGTCGACCGGACCCGGCAACTGCTGGGGAATGACGGTAGGAGCGACGGAGGTGGTACCATTCCCTCCAATCCCCCTGTTGGACCCAGAGACTCAACGCGCATATGAAAGCCACATCTGAAATCGTTGCCGAGTACGGCACCCATGACAGCGATACCGGCTCCCCCGAGGTGCAGGTGGCGCTGCTCACCGAGCGCATCAACCACCTGACCGAGCATCTGCGCGACCACAAGCACGACCACCACAGCCGGCGCGGCCTGCTGTTGATGGTCGGCAAGCGTCGCCGCCTCCTCGACTACCTCCGCCGCGAGGACGTGGAGCGGTACCGTGCGCTGATCGCCAAGTTGGGCCTCCGGCGCTGACAAAAGGATTCACGAGGGGCGCCACGGCCCTCCTCGTGACGTAAGAGGGGCAGAACGCCCCCCAAAGACACGGAGCCAAGTCGGTTGACAGTGGCGATGCCTTCACGGAGGCATGACCACTGCCAACGGGCAGGGCTCCCAACGAAAAGGAGCACTCGTGCCCGAAATTTCGGTTCGAGGCGACATCGGTGGGAAGGAATTCACCTTCGCCACCGGCAAGCTCGCCGGACAGGCCGACGGCGCAGTAACCGCCAAGCTCGGCGGGACCACCATGCTGGTGACCGCCACGGCCAACAAATCAATGCGGGAGGGGATCGATTTCTTCCCCCTCACCGTCGACTTCGAAGAGCGCATGTACTCGGTGGGCAAGATCCCCGGGTCGTTCTTCCGCAGGGAGGGACGCCCATCGGAGCAGGCCATCCTCACCTGCCGTCTCATCGACCGGCCTCTCCGGCCGCTGTTCGCCGACGGCTACCGCTACGAGACCCACATCGTGGTCACCTCGCTGGCAGTCGACCAGGAGAACCCGTTCGACGTGGTCGCCCTCAACGGTGCGTCCGCGGCCCTGATGGTCAGCGGCATCCCGTTCGAGGGGCCGATCGCCGGCGTCAGGCTCGGCCTGAAGAAGGGTGAGTGGATCCCGTTCCCGACCGAGGCCGACCTCGACGAGTCGGTCTTCGAGCTCGTGGTTGCGGGTCGCCGCAATCCGGCCGGCGAGATCGACATCATCATGGTCGAGGCCGGTTCCACCGAGGACGGTCTCCGGCTCATCGCCGCAGGCGACCGGCCGTCCGACGAGGACGCCGTTGCCGAGGGCCTCGAGGAGTCGAAGCAGTACATCGCACAGCTCATCGATCTGCAGATGCAGCTGGCGTCGCAGGCGGAGGCCAAGACTTTCGAGTGGACTCCCGCCATCGACTACTCCGACGAGCTGTACCAGCGTGTCGAGGCGATCGCCGCGTCGAGGATCGACCAGGTGCTGGCCATCGCCGGCAAGCAGGAGCGGAACGAGGCAGAGGCGGAGGCGCTTGCTGCCACCATCGCCGAGCTCGGCATCGCCGAAGACGACACCGCCGCCCTCACCGAGGCCAAGCGGGCCTTCAAGTCGGTCTTCAAGAAGGCCGCCCGCAAGCGGGTGATCGAGCAGGGCATCCGTTTCGACGGCCGCGGCCCCACGGACATCCGGCCGCTCACCGTCGAGGTCAATCTCATCGAGCGCACCCACGGTTCCGGTCTCTTCCAGAGAGGCGAGACCCAGGTGCTCAACGTGGCCACCCTCGGGATGATGAAGATGGAGCAGATGCTCGACACCCTCGACATCGAGGACTCGAAGCGGTACATGCACCACTACAACTTCCCGCCGTTCTCCACCGGTGAGGCCGGCTTCATGCGCGGCCCGAAGCGCCGGGAGATCGGTCACGGAGCACTCGCGGAGAAGGCGCTGCTCCCGGTCATCCCGACCGAGGAGGACTTCCCGTACGCCCTTCGCCTGGTGTCCGAGGTGCTGTCCTCCAACGGGTCGACCTCGATGGCGTCAGTGTGCGCCTCGAGCCTGTCACTGATGGACGCTGGTGTCCCGATCTCCGATTCGGTGGCGGGCATCGCCATGGGCCTGATCGCCGACGACGGCAAGTTCGTCACCCTCACCGACATCCTTGGAGCCGAGGACGCCCTCGGCGACATGGACTTCAAGGTGGCGGGGACCGCCGGTGTGATCACCGCCCTTCAGCTCGACACCAAGATCCAGGGTCTGCCGTCCGAGGTGCTCAAGGGCGCTCTCGACCAGGCCAAGGACGCCCGACTCAAGATCCTCGACGCGATGAACGCGGTCATCCCCGCTCCGCGTGAGGAGATGAACCAGTGGGCGCCCCGCATCGAAGCCATCGAGATCCCGAAGGACAAGATCGGCGAGGTCATCGGTCCCAAGGGCGCGGTCATCCGCGAGCTCGAGGAGACCACCGGTGCCGCCATCGAGATCGAGGAAGCCGACGGCAAGGGCATCGTCCGCATCGCCTCCAACGACGGTTCGGCTCTGGCCGCCGCCAAGGAGAGGGTCATGCAGATCGCCTTCCCGCCTGAGGTCGAGGTGGGCCAGGAGTACGAGGGCAAGGTGGTCTCGATCACCAAGTTCGGCGCCTTCGTCAACCTCCTGCCCGGCCGCGATGGACTCCTTCACATCTCCCGTCTCGACGGGTCGAAGCGGGTGGATCGTGTCGAGGACTACCTCAACGACGGTGATGTGCTCAAGGTGCGCGTCCGTGAGATCGACCGCGGCAAGGTGAGCCTGGAGCTGGTGGAAGCCCTCCCCGGCGCCACCCTGCCGGACCCGGAGTCGGCTCCGCCCCGGCGGGACCGTGACGACCGCGGCGACCGCGGCGACCGCGGTGGCCGTGACCGTGACCGCGGTGGCCGTGGAGGCGATCGCGGTGGACGGGATCGTGACCGTGGCAGTCGTGACCGTGACCGTGGCGGCGATCGTGGCAACCGCTCGGAGTCGAGCGG
>CAYLYQ010000063.1:0-10187 GCA_964388105.1 uncultured Acidimicrobiaceae bacterium | reverse complement strand
CGGGCGTCCTCCTCCGCGTAGGCCTCCGCGTCCTTGATCATGTCGTCGATCTTGTCACGGGACAGCGCCGTGCCGCCGGTGATGGTCATCTTCTGTTCCTTGTTGGTGGCGAGGTCCTTGGCGTAGACGTGGACGATGCCATTGGCATCGATGTCGAAGGTGACCTCGATCTGCGGAATGCCCATGGGCGCCGGTGGGATGCCGGTGAGCCGGAAGCGGCCCAGGCTCAGGTTGTCGGCGGCCATGGCGCGCTCGCCCTGAAGGACGACGATCTCGACCTCGGACTGGTTGTTCTCCGCGGTCGTGAAGATCTCGGACCGCTTGGTCGGGATAGTCGTGTTCCGCTCGATCATCTTGGTCATGACCCCGCCCTTGGTCTCGATGCCGAGAGTCAGCGGCGTGACGTCGAGCAGGAGGATGTCCTTGACGTCGCCCTTGAGGACACCGGCCTGGATGGCGGCGCCGGCGGCGACCACTTCGTCCGGGTTGACGCCCTTGTGTGGGTCCTTGCCGGTCAGTTCCTTGACCAGTTCCTGTACCGCGGGCATGCGCGTAGACCCGCCGACGAGCACGACGTGGTCGATGGCGGAGACGGCGATCCCGGCGTCCTTGATCGCCTGCTGGAAGGGCTGG
Organism: uncultured Acidimicrobiaceae bacterium; assembly: GCA_964388105.1. Taxonomy (GTDB): domain Bacteria; phylum Actinomycetota; class Acidimicrobiia; order Spongiisociales; family ZC4RG35; genus ZC4RG35. The sequence goes on along the minus strand of CAYLYQ010000063.1, from coordinate 9,554 downwards.
CGGGTGCGCTCGAGGAGATCCTCGGTGAGCTTCTGGAACTCGGACCGGCTCAGCTTCACCTGGAGATGGAGGGGGCCGGCCGAGGTGGCCGTGATGAAGGGCAGGTTGATCTCGGTCTCGGAGACCGTGGACAGCTCGATCTTGGCCTTCTCTGCGGCTTCCTTGAGGCGCTGCATGGCCATGCGGTCGTTACTGAGGTCGACGCCGTGATCGTTCTTGAACCCGGTGACGAGCCAGTCCATGACGGCCTCGTCCCAGTCGTCTCCACCGAGTTGGGTGTCACCCGAAGTGGCCTTGACCTCGAACACGCCGTCGCCGATCTCGAGGACGGACACGTCGAAGGTGCCGCCTCCGAGGTCGAAGACGAGGATCGTCTGGTCGTCCTCCTTCTCCAGGCCGTAGGCCAGCGAGGCGGCCGTCGGCTCGTTGATGATGCGCAGCACGTTGAGGCCAGCGATCTGCCCGGCCTCCTTGGTCGCCTGGCGCTGGGCGTCGTTGAAGTAGGCGGGAACCGTGATGACGGCATCCGTCACCGTGTCGCCGATGTACGCCTCGGCGTCCCGCTTCAGCTTCATCAGGATGCGGGCCGAGATCTCCTGGGACGTGTAGTCCCTGCCGTCGACGTTGATCGCCCAATCGGTGCCCATGTGACGCTTGACCGAGCGAATGGTGTGGTCGGGATTGGTGATCGCCTGGCGCTTGGCTACCTCACCGACGAGGACTTCGCCGTCCTTGAAGGAGACTATGGACGGCGTGGTGCGACCACCCTCCGAGTTGGGGATGATGGTGGGGTCGCCGCCTTCGAGGACGGCGATGACGCTGTTGGTGGTTCCGAGGTCGATTCCGACGGCTCTGGCCATTTTCATGACTCCTTGTGGACGATCTTGAGTGAAGCCCAATACTACAACTTGAGTGACCTTGTGTCATATTTGGCCAGGATTCGTCCCACTTCGTGGCCCACAAGTGGGGGACCAATCCTGTTACGAGGCCAGAGACTTGATATAGGCGATGATGTCGTCGATCTGCTCGGCGGTGAGCGTCTCTTCGAAGTCCGCCGGCATCAGGTTGGGGAAGCCTTGGACGATCTGCGAGCCCGGGTCGATGATCGAGTTGATCAGGTAGGCGTCATCGGCAGTGACGAATTCGCCCGATTCGAGCGGCCTGCTCGCCCCGGCCAGCCCCTTGAAGGTCGGTCCGCTCCCCTGGGTCCCGTCGACGGTGTGGCAGAGGAAGCAACCCACCGAGTCCATGACGGCCTGTCCGCGGGCAGCTGCCGCCGGGTCGGGCTCCGTCGGGTCCTCCGTTCCCGGGACCGTCGTGCCCGTTCCGGGGGTGTCGCCGACGAAGAGCTGCATGGCCAGGCCGAATCCAAGGACGATCACCAGGGCCAGAACGCCTTCGGTCCATCTCGACATAGCGGTTGAACCGTAGACGGGTCCGGGTAGAAACGACGGCAAGCAGCGACTCCCGCCCCTACCGTGCCGCCTCAGCCATGAACCTCCCCCCAATACCACCTTCGCTCGTCGACACCCGAGATGCCCTGCATCAGTTGGCCTACTTCGTGTTCGCGCCGGCCCGCTATCGGCGGACGGGGAGGATGGGCCTCGTCCCGACCCACGAAGGCTTCGGGACACCCGACCTGGGAGGCCGGGTCCTGCGCGTCGATGGGGATCTCCTGGTCGACGAGGGAACCGACCAGATCGCGACAGTGACCATGAGCTCCATCGGCGAGGCCGCCCGCTTCTTCGGTGAGCCCTACGAGGTGGAGTGGTTCGAGGGCTTCGGCGACGAGTTGCCGCCCTGGCCCCCTGAGGAGGAGGTCAGGCTCGAGGCGGCGGCGTCCCGCTTCATCGGTGACCTGTTCGGCTTCGGCGCCCAGGTGATCGATGCCTTCGCCGAGCGGGTGCCGGGAGGGATCACCGAGGTCTGGATCTGGCCCGAGCACTTCGACCTCGCCACCGAGGCAGGCGACGCGGCGTCGGGCGGCAAGGCCAGCTTCGGGGTCTCGCCTGGCGACCACGCCCACGACGAGCCCTATTTCTACGTGTCGGCGTGGGGCGAGATCGATCGCCGGGACCGGTACTGGAACGACCGGGCCTTCAACGGCGCCAGCCTGGCCTACCGGGACGTGGTGTCATCGGACGATCCCGTCGCCTTCGTCGTCGACTTCATGCTCGACGGCAACCGCAGGCTCAATCGCTCTTGACGCCCGCAAGCGACGCCAGCGAATCGATGAAGCCGCGCGCGGCACGGGTGACGATCGTCACGGTCCTGTCATAACCCGAGTCCGGGCCCCCATACGGATCGGGGACTTCGTCCTCCTCCGAGTCCGGGTCATAGGTGCGAAAGAGCCGCACCTTGGCTCGTGCCTCGAGGGAGGGGGCCAAAGCGATGATGTCGCGCAGATTGGTCCGGTCCATGGCGAGGATGACGTCGAACCGGTCGAAGTCGGACTCGCCGAACCGACGGGCCCGGCCTCCGATCTCCAGGCCCTGCCGTTCGCCGGCGGCCACCATCTGATGGTGAGGGGGGTCGCCGATGTGCCACGAACCGGTTCCCGCCGAATCCACCGTCAGCTCGATCCCGGCCTCCATGGCTTGGATCCTGACCGCGGCCTCCGCGGCGGGGGAGCGGCAGATGTTCCCGGCACAGACCATGAGGACCCTCATTGGCGCGCCTCCTCGACTCGCCGGGCGGCCAACTCGACGTACTCCGGGTTGGTGTCGAATCCGACATAGTGCCGATCGGTCTCCACTGCTGCCACGGCGGTGCTCCCCGAGCCCATGAAAGGGTCGAACACGAGGTCGCCTCGGTAGGTGTAGAGCTCGATCAGCCTCCGCGGCAGGGCGACCGGGAAGGGAGCCGGATGGCCGATCCTGGTGGCGCTGGCCGGAGCGATCTCCCACACGTCCAGGGTCGCTTCGAGGAACTCCTCGGCCGGGATGGTGGACTCGTGCGGCAGGCCCTCGGACTCACGCTGGCGTGGTTTGCGAGCGCGGTCGAACCGGCCCTTCGAGAACACGACGATCCGCTCGGAGACGTCTCTGAGGACGGGGTTCTGGGCGGACCTGTAGCTGCCCCACGCGCAACTCCCGCCGGCGCCACGGGCCTTGATCCAGATGATCTCGCCGCGCATGAGCATCCCCAGCTCGTTCTGAGCGATCCCGATGACGTCGGCCGACAGCGAGCGGTACGGCTTGCGGCCCAGGTTGGCGACGTTCACCGCCAGCCTCCCTCCCGGCTCGAGCTTGTCGCGGCACACGGCAAGCACGTCGCGCAGCATGTCGAGATACTCGAGGTAGCTGCCGGGGATGCCGTCGCTGCCCAGGTCGGCCTCGTATTCCTTGCCCGCGAAGTAGGGCGGCGAGGTGACCACGAGGGCCACCGACCCGTCGGCGACCTGGGACTGGGTGGCCTCCCTGGCGTCGCCGCAGAAGATCGCGTCCCGGATGGCGTGGGGGTGGATCGTGTCGTCGTTGGAGATCACCGGCGGGGCGAATCGCGCGTAAAAGGGGCTGGCGTCATGGGACTCCCGCCGGCCGGAGCCGAAGTCCGAGGTCACCGTGGCCAGCCTCTGTCTGGTCATGGTCAGAACTTAACCGGGGGCACGTGCCCAGCCGAGGCACACCGGATGTAGGACAATCGGGGCGTGCACGTCGATATCCCCGCCGACAGGCCCCGGGTCGAGTTCCCGCTTGCGTCCGGGGGCACGGTGATCCTGGCCCCGCTGTCCCACGAAGACCGGGGCTACCTCGCCAGGGGCCTGGCCGAGCTGTCCGAAGCGAGCCGCTTCGCACGGTTCGGACAGGGAATCGAGACGCTGAGTGGCCAGGAACTCGACTACCTGACCAACGTCGACCAGCGCCGCCACGTGGTGTGGGCGGCAGTCGTGGCAGACGAGGGCGCCGGAGTCGGGCGTTACATCGTCGGCGAGGAGGGGTCGGCCGATCTGGCGATCACCGTCGTCGATGCCCACCAGGGCACCGGCGTAGGGACCGCCCTGTTCTGCGCTCTGGCCGCGGTGGCGCTCGCCGACGGCGTGGAGCAGTTCCACGCGGATGTCACGCCGGGGAACAGGCGGGTGATCGAGTGGCTGGCGGGTGCCGGTGTGGCAGTGCGTCAGGGAGCCGATGGCCTGATCCAGGGCATGGTGCCGCTCGCCGGCCTCGAGATCCCGATGCGCGACGAGCTAGTCGCCGCGATGGACCAGTTCCGCGGTCAGTCGGCCTTCGGCTCGAGCTCGAGCGACGACGAGTTGACGCAGTAACGGAGCCCGGTGGGGTTGGGGCCGTCGTCGAACACGTGCCCGAGGTGGCCGCCGCAGTTGGAGCAGCGGATCTCGGTGCGCACCATCCCGAAAGACCGGTCACTGTGCTCGTCGATCATGTCCGGATCGAGCGGCTGGTAGAAGCTGGGCCAGCCGGACCCCGACTCGAACTTGGTGTCCGAAGAGAACAGCTCCGCCCCGCACCCGGCGCAGCGGTAGGTCCCCTTGACTTTCGAGTCCCAGTACTTGCCGGTGAACGCTCGTTCCGTGCCGCCCTCCCGCAGCGTGTGGTACTGCTCCGGGGTCAGGCGCTCTCGCCACTCGGCTTCGTTGGTCGGTGCTTTGGAATCCATGTCACTCCTTCCTGTCTCTATTCAACTCCAGGTGTGCGCATAGACGATCGATGAAGACCGCCTGGGCGGGGTTGAGACGCAGCCGCGCCTCGTCGGGGTCGAACCAGCCCACCCGGTCGAGCTCGGGGAACTCCCTGCCCCACAGGAGGAATGTGCCCGGGTCGAGGGTCTGAGGGTCGTAGTCGTGCTCGACCGCGAACGCGACCACGACCTTCCGTGACTTCAGCCGCGTCTCCCCGAGGTCGATCCACGGTGCGGGCGGCGCGGGCCAGCCCGTCTCCTCGGTGAACTCGCGGGCTGCTGCGGCATGGGGCTCTTCACCGTCCGCCATCTCGCCCTTGATCACCGACCACACACCAAGGTCGGAGCGGGCGAAGTAGGGCCCGCCGGGATGGCCCAGGAGGACCTCGAGGCCGTCGGCGACTCGATAGGGGAGAAGACCCGCAGATCTCAAGACGCCTGAGGTTACGCTGGCCGCGTGACCCTCCCGGCCACCACTTCGGGCATCGGCACGGCCCCGTTTGCAGTAGATCCCCGCCACCAATTGGGCCGATCCGAGCCGCTCGGCGTCGGGGTGAAGCGAGTCGCCCTCGAGGAGTTCGAGCGGGCCGCGGCTGGGTTCTTCGCCCCCGAGGAGCACTTCCACAACGCGGTGCACGTGGCTCGGAAGTCGATCAAGCGGGTGCGGGCGATCCTCGCCGCGGTCCGGGGCGATCTGGGCGAGAAGGTGTACGGATACGAGGACCAGTTCCTCCGGGACACGGGCCGGATGCTCTCCGAAGTCCGATCTGCCGTGGCCGTGACCGAGGTGGCGGTGCTGATCCGCGACATCTACGGGGAGTTCCTCGCCCCCGGCACCTTCGACGAGACCATTCGTGGCCTGGAGCGCCGTCGCGACATCCTGACCCTGAAGACGATGGAAGACCCCCATCTGGTTGGCCAGGTGGTCAGCAACCTGGAGCGGGCCCACCAGCGTTACCTGGCCTGGCCGACCGACACGGGCACGGATGTGTACGGCCGGGCGATCAGAGACTCTTACGCCGCCCTGCAGCCGGGCATGAGAACGACCTACCGGGAAGGTCGCAGTCGCATGGTCAAGGCCTACACCCGCCCCTCCGACGACAACTTCCACGACTGGCGCAGGCGTGTCAAGGCGCTGCGATACCAGCTCGAGTTCCTCATGCCACTGTGGCCCGAGGTCCTGGTGGGCGTGGCGATGACACTCGACACACTCGGAGGGCTGCTGGGAGAGGATCACGACTTCGCCGACCTGCTCACCTTGCTGCGGGTCCGGCCCGACCTCTGCGCCAACCCGCGGGAGAGGTCTGTGCTGTTCGCCCTCGCCACCCAGCGCCGAGCCGAGCTTCGCCTGGCGGCGGAGATCCTCGGCCGTCGTGTCTACGCCGACCACCCGGATGCTTTCGGGCACCGGTTCGGGGAGTACTGGGCATCCCGCAGCCAGGCGCTGTCGACACCGTTCGACACGCTGGTCGTGTACTGACACCCCGACGGTACGGTCATACCCATGAACACCTTCACAGAGTTCGACGGGCGCATCACCGTCTCCATCGACGGGGTCACCGTGGCCGATTCCACCGACGCCATCCTCCTGCAGGAAGGCCAGCTCCTTCCCCGGTACTACCTGCCCAAGTCCGACGTCAGGTTCGATCTGCTGACGCCGACCGAGACCCACACCCGGTGCGGATGGAAGGGCCTCGCCAGCTACTGGACGGTCAACGTCGATGGCGCCGAGCACGCCGACGTGGTGTGGGCCTATGAAGATCCCCTTCCGGCAGCCGAGCAGATCGCCGGTCGAGTCTGCTTCTACAACGAGAAGGTCGACCTGGAGGTCACCCCGGCCTAGCGGTCGGGGACGTCCCGACGCCTGGTCATGTACCAGAAGGCGAGCGCAGCCATCGCGACGGCCGCTGCCGCGGCAAGCCCGAGAGCCGTCGGAATCGAGATCGGTGAGGGCTCGGCTCCCAGGGCAGTCTGGTGCCACGAGGTCGGGAAGAACGGCGACAACTCGAACCGGGCGGACCCCATGAAGTCGGCGATGGCGACAACCACCGCCACCATCCCGGCGATCTCGCCCCGCCCGACGATGGCTCCCACCATCACGCCGAGCATCCCGAAGTAGAACAGGCCGGGAACGGGATTCAGCGCCGCCATCGTGGGCGCGGTGAGACCCGCGTCGACGCCGGCCCCCCTGATTCGGATGTAGATGAGGACCACGGCGACCAGCAGGCCGAGCAGGTAGGCGGCAAGGGTTCCCAGTGTGGTGAGAGTCAGGGTGGACCGCGCCCATGAGCGTCGGGTCCAACCGTTGGACAGGCCCCATGCCGCGACGGCCGAACCCATGGGCGAGCCTGCAGCCATTCCGCCGAGGAACAAGGCGAAGAAGACCAGTGCCGCACCGCCCACGGAGTTGGCGGCTCGCTTCCATGGGTCATCGACCAGTCGCTCGACAGCGGCCTCGTAGTCCCGCTCCGCCTGCGCGAGGGCATCCCGGACCCAGCTGATGTCCTCGCCAGGCATTCCGATGCTGGTGCTCACGCACCTGCCGTTGAAGTCCACGCCCCCGCCTTCGAAGACTTCGATCGCTTCGGTCCAGTCCGTGACGACGCAGCGAGCCTGATCGACTTCCTGGGTGAGGCCCGTCATCGACTGTGAGATCAGGAGCGACGAGAGGACGATCGGCACCAGCAGGCCGGCGGGGGAAATGGCGTTGAGCAGCCCGCGGATGCTCGTCATGTCCCCGGCCCCATGATCAGCCTGGCCATGGCCAGGGCGAGGCGGGTCGTGTCCGGCTCGCCCTCGTCGGGCGCCAAGGCGAGCAGGCTCCCCAGGTCCCCGTCGTGGAGCAGCCGGCCCTGATCGATGACCACGGCCCGGTCGAACAGGTCCGGCGTCAGGGTCGGTTGATGGGTGGCGACCACGGTGGAGAGCCCCGCCGTGGTTCGCTCCCTGATCAGGCGCGTCAGGATCTCCACGCCGAAGATATCGAGGCCGGCGGTGGGCTCGTCGAGCAGGAGGAAGGGCCGGTTCCTCGCAAAGGCGAGCGCCAGGGCGAACTTCAGCTGGTTGCCGGTCGACAGCTTGCCCAAGGCGCGGCTCGGCACCGCGAAGTCGGTGAGGAGGCCATGAAGGCGGTCGGCTTCGGCCTGGTCGAGGCTGAATATCTGGCGGAGACGCTTCTCCTTCAAGAATCCTGCAGTCGTGGGGAGGTCCATCTGGCGAGCGACCAGGGCGACGGCCTCGGGGCTGCCGGCGGGATGTCCCCCCACCGCCACGGTGCCGCTGGTGGGGAAGAGGACCCCGGACGCCAGGTTGATCAGGGTCGTCTTGCCTGCGCCGTTGCGCCCCAACAGGGCAGTGGCGCCGTGGCCGAAGTCGATGGAAACGTGGTCGAGCGCCGTGACATTGCCGAACTCTTTGCACAGCTGGTCGGCGACGATTCCGCCTTGGACAGTGCGCTCAGTCATGGGTGGCGGGGAGAATCTAGCAACCTGGGGTTTCTCCAGCCCGTCCATAGACTCGGATGGTGCAGCCGGCGAGGAACTCATGGATGGCAGCCCTCCTTTCTGCTCTGGTGCCGGGGCTGGGCCACATCTACGCCGGGGAGAACACCAAGGGGCGGGTGCTGGTTGCGATCGATCTCGGACTGATCGCACTCATGGCGATCATCGCCATCTTCTTTCAGACCGGGATCGCCAAGGCGTGGCTGTCTCTCGACTGGCTGGCGCTCATCATGTTCGGGAACCTGGTCCTCCTCACCTTCCGCGTCTGGGCGGCCTACGACGCCCATGGTCTCGTCAGTGGCCGGAGTCGCTCGCCGGCCATTGCCCGCCTTGCGCTCATGGCCCTCGCGCTGGTGTTGCTGGTGCCTCATGTGGTGCTCGGCTACTACACCGTCGTCCAGTACTCGTTCCTCGCTGCGGTCTTCGACGACCCGGGTCCGTCGACGCCGACCACCGTGCCGGTGACGACGGGCTCGACGGTGCCTGGGCAGACGGTCACGACCGCGGCGGGCCCCGCGATCTGGGACGGTCTCGATCGCCTCAACGTCCTGCTCATCGGGAGTGATGTCGGGCCGGACCGAACCGGGATCCGCACCGACACGATGATCATCGTCAGCATCGACCCCGAGACCGGCGACGCCGCCATGATCTCCCTGCCCCGCAACATGTATCGGGTGCCGCTGCCGGAGGGCGTCGGGCCGCAGGACGAGTGCGACTGTTTCCCCAAGCTCCTCAACGACCTCTGGTACGAGGCCAACCTGCATCCCGAGCAGTACCCGGGGGAGGGTGAGCCGGGACCGCGTGCCATCAAGGCCGTGTTGGGCAGCCTGGTCGGGCTCGACATCCACTACTACGCCATGGTCTCGCTCCAGGGGTTCGTCGGAGTCGTGGACGCCCTGGGCGGTGTCACGATCGACGTGCCCGCCAGGGTGGTGGACGAGACTTACCCCCACGAGGACGGGGTCACCATCGAGCACGTGGTGATCGAGCCGGGCTTCCAGCACCTCGACGGCCACCACGCGCTCGCCTATGCCCGGATCCGCCGCCACGCCGATGACTACGCGCGCATGAACCGGCAGCGTTGCGTGCTCGGAGCAGTCCTCAGCCAGTCGAGCCCGATCGAACTGCTCGCCCGGTATGGCGCCATCGCCGAGGTGTTGAAGGATCACCTCGACACGGACATTCCCCGCGACCGACTCGTCGACTTCATCGACTTCCTGCCCAAGCTGAGCACCGACCGGATCGGGGTGCTCTCCATCGATCGCGCCTATGTGACCGAGGTGGTGGAGGGGCGCTCGTTCTACGACACCGACCGCATCTACGCCGACGCTCAGGCCCTCCTCGCCGACCCGACCTCGGGAGCTCCGGGAGGGCTCGACCTGGGCAACGCCTGCGAGTAGCTGCGGACGGTCC
>CAYLYQ010000062.1:0-10471 GCA_964388105.1 uncultured Acidimicrobiaceae bacterium | reverse complement strand
GACAGCACAATTAGTCCCCCACGACGAAGGAGTGGGGGAAGGTACCGCCGGCCGACGAAGGAGGCCGGGGGTAGGGGGCCGGTTCCAAAGTCGTAGAGGCCTTGCGCGGGCGAAGAACGCACCCCCTCGGCCCTTCGGGCCACTCCCCCACGAGTGGGGGAGACATCCTGAACCCTCGTAACTGGGGGAGACATCCAGCTAATACTCGTCGTCGGCGCGGCGTTGCTTCGACGGCTGGACACGCGGCGGCTCCCCGGGCATCTTCGGGTAATGAGGGGGCCACGGTGCATCCGCGATCCCGTTCTCCTCGTCGCGGATCACCCATTCCATGAGGGTGTCGATCCTCCCTGCCGACTCGTCGATGCCCTCGGTGAGGTCGCCGACCTCGGCCCACCTCTCGGGGAAGCGGTCCATCGGAAAGTCCTCGATCTCGACAGCGGCCAACTCGTCCCAGCGGAGCGGCGTGGAGATGAACCCGGTGGGTCGCACGCCGTAGGCCGCCGAGACGGTCTTGTCCCGGGCGTTCTGGTTGAAGTCCACGAAGACCCCGCGCCGCTCCTCCTTCCACCAGCTGGTGGTGACCAGGCCATCCATTCGTCGCTCCAGCTCCCGGGCGAAGGCAAGCACCGCACGCCGGGTCTGGAAGAAGTCCCAGAGCGGTTCTATGCGGACGTAGACGTGAATCCCCCTGCTTCCCGAGGTCTTCGGCCAGCCCACGAGCCCGACCTCCGACAGCAGGTCACCGGCAGCCACGGCGGCCCGCTTCACGTCGGCGAAGCCCACCCCCGGGGTCGGATCGAAATCCAGGCGCAGCTCGTCGGGGTGGTCGGTGTCGTCGGCGCGCACCGGCCAGGGGTGAAAGTCGAGGCACCCGAGCTGGACGAATCGGATGACGTCCGCAGAGACCCTGGGCACGTTCATCCGGCCCGGCCTCTGGGACGGGAACCTGATCTGGACGGTGTCGAACGGGTCTCCCGGCTTCGCCCGCTTCTGGTAGACCGGGTCGGCTCCCACGCCCTGGAGATATCGCTTCATCATCGTTGGGCGGTCCCGCACGGCCCGGAACGCCCCGGGCAACACCGTCATGAAGTGATTGACCACATCGAGCTTGGTCCAACCCCGGTCGGGAAAGACGACGCGATCGGGGCTGGAGACGCGGACCGTCTCGCTTTCGACGTTGATATCGACGTGGTCTGACATGCAGTTGCCGTATCGTCCTTGACGTTGCGGTCAACCTTACGGCGACACGATCGGAGGACCCACATGACGGCCGAGCACAAGGACTTCAGCGAGATGCACCGAGCTCTGGCGCCGGAAGCCTTCAACCACACGTGGGAACTCCTCGACAGGTCAGACCTCACCAGGTCGGAAGAGGAAGAGATGCTGTCGTCGGCTTTCGCCCAGCGGTTCCACTGGTATCAGGTGGGAGAGCCCCGCAACCTCGCCATCGCCGACTGGCAGGTATCACGGGTGGCCGCGGTCCTCGGCTACTCCGACCTCGCGCTCCGGTTCGGCGAGCGGTCGCTCGAGGTCTGCCGCGAGCACGGCCTCGACGCCTTCGTCACCGGATTCGCCCACGAGGCGATCGCCCGGGCGGCAGCCGAGGTCGACGACCTCGACACCTTCGACGAGCACCTGCAAGCGGCGCGGGCGTTGATCCCAGAGATAGCCGACGACGAGGACCGCGAGATCCTCGAAGCCGACATCGCCGAGATGTCAGAGCAGTGACCGAACAGGGGGCGACCGCATCGATCGGGCCCGTTTCGAGGTGGACCGATGAGCAGACACGCCAGCTCCATCTCCTCACGGAGGCGGTCTACCCGCCCGAGGAAGCCGCCGAATGGCCCGGTGCGGCCCTGGAGTGGTCCCGTCCCGAGTTGGGAGTCCGGGTGGTCGACTCCGCCGGCTGGCTGGTCTCGTATGTCGGCGTCCTCCTGCGGGAGGGCCTACATGACGGTGACCCGGTGGTCATCGGGGGGATCGGCGGCGTCAAGACGCATCCCGACTCGAGGGGGATGGGCTTGGCGGCGCTCGGGATGGAGAAGGCGACCGAGTGGCTGCTCGAGGAGGGGCGAGCCGATTTCGGCCTCCTGGTGTGCCAAGACGAGTTGATCGATTACTACGCGCGCATGGAATGGCAGCTCTTCGACGGCACGCTGATCACCCTCCAGCACGGGGAGCCTGTCGAGTTCACCTTCAACCGTGTGATGACGCGGGACCTCGTCGGCCCAGGCCCAATCGACGGGGTGATCGACCTCCAAGGACCGGCCTGGTGAGAACGGTCGCCCGCGTCCACCAGATCAGCATCTCCCCCGGCGGTGTGCCCAAGCTCCCGGTCGAGTCCGCCGAGATCACCGTCCTGGGCGTCAGGGGTGACGACCACACCGACAGGAAGCATCACGGAGGACCGGAGCGCGCCGTTTGCCTCTTCTCGTTGGAGGTGATCGAGGGGATGCGTGCGGAAGGGCACGACATGGCGCCGGGACATGCCGGCGAGAACCTCACCATCGTGGGCGTCGACTGGGCCTCCGTCGAGCCCGGCAAGCGTTACCGCGTCGGAGACGATGTCGAGCTCGAGATCACCAAGTACACCTCGCCATGCGCAACGAACGCCGAGTGGTTCATCGACGGCGACTTCACCCGGATGCTGCAGAGCCGCTATCCGGGCGAGTCGCGCGTCTATGCCCGGGTGCTCCGCGAGGGCACGGTGCGCTCGGGAGACGAGTTCACCGAGATCTAGCCCAGGTGCCGACGGAGGAACGAGACCGTTCGCTCCCATGCAGCTTCGAACGCCTCCGGATCGAAGCTCTCTCCGTCGGGCTCGGAGAAGCCGTGCCGCGTCCCCGCGTAACGCACCACCTCCACCGGCAGTGACTCCAGCCCCATCGTCGCCTCCATGAACACCGCCTCGTCATCGGTGACGTACGGGTCGTCCTCGGCGAGGTGGATCAGGTAGGACGATTTCGAGCCGGCGAAGTCGATCTGCTGGGTGCCGTAGAAGGAGACTGCGGCCCCGATGACCTTCGGTGCGCGCACCGAGGCCCACAGCCCCAGCGAGCCGCCCATGCCAAAGCCAATGACCCCGATGGGACCGCCGTCGGACCGCTCGTGCACCAGGCCGGCGGCCGTGAGCACCAGGCGAGCCAGCCGGTCGGGGCTGGCGGCCCCGAGATGGGCCACCGCCTCCTGCTCGGTGGCGGGCAACTCTCCGAAGTTCATGTCGGGAGCGAGCACGGTGAACCCCGATTCGGCGAGCCGATCGGCGAGGCCTTTGACCGACGAGGTGAGACCCCAGAACGAGTGGAGCAGCAGGACGCCGGGGCCGCCGCGTTCGTGCACGAAGTAGGCCACATCACGGTCCACGACCCCAAACTAGGCCGTTCCCGGGGCAGTGCGATTCTGCGGATGGCGCAGCGATACCATCGGGCGGAGTCCATGACCGCGCCGCTTCGCATCCCCCGCTTCCGAGCCATGTGGTCGGCGACGGTCTTCTCAGCCACCGGGACCTTCATCCAATCGGTGGCGGGCTCGTGGCTGATGCTCGAGCTGACCGGGTCGAACACCTGGGTCGGGTTGATGGTGGCCTCATCCACGCTTCCCCTGCTGTTCTTCTCCTTGACGGCTGGGGCCCTGGCCGACATGTTCGACCGGGCGAAGATCATGGTGCTCGCCCAGTCGATCATGGGCGCCTCCGCTCTCGGGATGGCCGTGCTCACCCATTTCGGCAGGATCACACCGGGCCTGCTCTTGCTGCTCGGCCTCATGCTCGGCATGGGCGGCGCACTCAATTTGCCCGCCTCCCAGGCGTTGCTTCCCGATCTGGTGCCACGGGGGATGATCGCCTCGGCCGTCGCCCTCCAGTCGGCCGCGTTCAACGCCGCCCGGGCAGTCGGGCCTGCTCTCGGTGGCGCCCTCGTCGCGGCCTACGGCGCAGCGCTCGGGTTCGGGATCAACGCGGTCACCTACCTGGCGATGATCGCCGTGGTCCTGTTCGTGGCTCCGACACTGGGACCGCGCGAGCGCGAGACGTCGTCGGTGTTGAACGCCACCACCACCGGCATCCGATACGCGCGGTACACAGCCACGTTCCGCAACTTGCTGGCTCTGGCTGCACTGTTCGCCGTCACCTCGGCGGTGGTCCAGGCATCCCTGCCTGGGCACACCACGGCCTTGGGAGGGAGCGCGAGCACGTACGGCGTGCTGTTGGGCGCCATGGGCGTGGGAGCGCTGATCGGCGTGGTGGTGCGGTCCCGGATCGCCAAGCGCACCGACCGCCACGTGGTCCCCTACGGGATATTCCTGTTCGGGGTCTCCGGGATCCTTCTCGGTCTCGCTCCCAACCTGTTGCTCGCGGGGCTGGCCATGGTCGCTTGCGGGGTGTTCTGGCTGCTCACCCTGGCGACGATGAACACGACCGCGCAGCTGCTCGCACCGGACTGGATCAAAGGCCGCGCCCTCTCCCTCTACAACCTCGCGTTCAGCGGTGTCACCCCCGTGGGCTCGATCCTCGCCGGCGTGGTCGCCGACCAGGTGGGGACCCGCACGGCTTTGGTCAGCTTCTCCGTCGGATCGCTCGCCCTCGGCCTCGCCACGCCTCGCTTCCGCATCCCCCGCGTCGAAGACATCGAGGCGCCCGAGTTCACCATGGCCAGCGCGCTCAACCCCCATCTCGAAGGGCAAGTGGAGACGGCGCATTTCGATGAGGGACCTGTCATCGTCTTGAGCACCTGGCAGGTCGACGACGCCGATCTGCCCGACTTCCTCAGGATCATGCGACAGCTCCGCGTGGTGCGCCTCACCACCGGCGCCTACAGGTGGAGCCTGATGCGAAACGTGTCCGACCCGAACCGCATCACCGAGCTGTTCGTCTGCCACTCGTGGGAGGACCATCTGGCCCAGCACCGTCGCATCGACGACGCGGCTGCCGCCATCATCCGGCGGGCCCGGGAGTTCGACCGGGCCGACGGGCCGATCACGCGCCACCTGGTGTCGGTCGACGTCACCGAGGCTCTCGACCACATCGAGTTCGAGGCGATGGTGGCCTCACACGAGTCGATGCATGCGGCCGATGGGTCGATCCCCCTCCCCACCGACGGCGGGCTCGACCGCTACTAGGCGAGCTCGCGCCGGAACCGCGCCCAGTCCGAGCTCTTGGTGGACCAGAGGACATCGGTGGCGATCATGGCCAGGCCCAGGCCGACGAGGGCCCAGGTCACCCAGTCCGCCAAACCGGCCACACGAGCCGCCCCGATCAGCGCGAACGGGACCAGCTTCGTGGTGATCGCCCCTGCGGCGTGCATCCACGCGCGCCGGCTCGGGATCGATCTCAGGTAGCTGTCGTAATCGATCTTGACCCCCGGCTGCGGTCGGGTGAGCCCCGGGAGATACCACGCGCTGAACCTGATGCCGAGGAGCCGGCCCACCGCCAGATGTCCCAGGCCGTGTGTCGTCCCCAACAGGACGCCCAGCCCGGCGAAGAAGGAAAGCACCGCCATCGAGTCCCGCCCGTCGTCGACAAGGGTGTAGGCCCAGCCGACGAGGAACACGCCCGCCGCGGTGACCGCCAGGGCGATGATGGTGCCGGGGACGATGGGGACGACCAGCAGGGCCCAGCGACGGAATGCGGTGTCGTCGATTCGGGCGATTCGTTTCCCATACCGGAGTGCGATTTCGGGGTCCTTCTTGGCCGCAGCCACGACGCGCCGGAACCCTGTTCCGGCCAGCGACTCGCCATTCGCCACACGGTTCTCCGCAGCAGAGAGTGTCGACTCGACGCCCAAGGAGTCCATGCCGACCAGACTATCCCGGTGCAACCGCCGGACCTCTCCTGGGGTTCTACCACCCGATGGACGACCTCCTCATGACGGACGACCTCACCGCCGCTCTCGCCGCCGACATCGACGTCGCTTTTCCGCAGGTGGTGGAGACCATGGGCCGCCGCCTCTACTGGGGCCTGCGGCGCATGTCCGGGAACCACCACGAAGCGGAGGACCTCGCCCAGGAGACGATGATCCGGGCCTACCGGGCCCTCTGCGCGTACGACAAGGAGCGGATCAGGGCCCTCCGCATCGAGCCCTGGCTGTGGACGATCGCCCTCAATCTGGGGCGGAATCACCTCAGGTCGAAGTCCCGTCGCCCCACTCTCGTCGAGTGGGAGGAACCGCGCGGGGTCGAGGACCCCGAACCGTTGGACGGAGCCGCGTGGGACCGGAGGTTGGCTTCACTCCCTGCGCCCCAACGCACAGCCGTCGTCCTGCGTCACGTTGCCGGCCTGGGCATCGAGGAGATCGTCGAAGCGACCGGGCGCCCCGCCGGAACCGTCAAGACCGACATTCATCGCGGCCTCAACCGGCTGCGCACGATCATGGAGGCCGAGAACCATGTCCATTGAGCAAGATCTCGCGGCTCTCGTCGGCGAGCTCCCCGACCGACTGAGCGAGGGCGTGGCCCTCGGGACCGGCCTTGCCGACGGGTACGACTTCTACGAGTCGCCCCTGGGCACGGTCGTGGTCACCTTCAACCCCCGCGGCGTCTCCGGAGTGGACCTGGCCGACACCGACTTCGCCGGGCGCTTCTCCGAACGAACCGGCCGACGCCTGATCCGCGCCGAAGCGCCGAAGGCGTGGGGGCGTCTCGTGCCCGGCGCCATCGAGGCCGGCACGCCCGGGAAAGTTCCAGTCGACCTGCGGAACACCACCCCGTTCCAGGAGCGCGTCCTTCGAGTGACCGCATCCATCCCGAAGGGGGAGGTCCGTTCGTACTCATGGCTGGCCAAGGAGGCTCATCGGCCCGGCGCGGTGCGGGCGGCGGGTTCGGCTGTGGCCCGCAACCCGCTCCCCCTGATGATCCCCTGTCACCGCGTCGTCCGATCCGACGGCCACGTCGGCAACTACTCGCTCGGCGGCCCGGACAACAAGGTGGCGCTCCTCGACCACGAGGGTGCGGGAGCGGAGTGGCTCGAGGAGCTCGCGGCCACGGGCGTGCGCTTCCGGGCCAACACGAGCACCGGCATCTTCTGCAACCCGACATGCCGGGCGATCCGGCGCTCCAAGGCCACGAACATCGTCGATCTTCGGAGCGTGGCCGAGGCCGAGCAGGCGGGCTTCAAGCCCTGCCTCCTCTGCCGCCCCGTCTGACATCGGCCTGTCAACGGGTCAGCGACCTTCGTCGTGGGTACCCTCGGGTGCGATGGTCATCGACAGCACCGAACGAAGCGGGTTGGAACAGCTCGCCGTAAACACGATCAAAGGCCTGGCCATGGACGCCGTCCAGAAGGCCAACAGCGGGCACCCGGGGATGCCCATGGGAATGGCTGACATCGCAGTGACACTGTGGGGCCGTTACCTCGTCGTCGACCCCGACGCCCCCGATTGGCCCGACCGCGACCGGTTCGTTCTCTCCAACGGGCACGGTTCGATGCTGCTCTACTCGCTTCTCCATCTGGCCGGCTTCCCGCTCACGCTCGACGACATCAAATCGTTCCGCCAGTGGGGAAGCCACACGGCCGGTCACCCCGAGATCGACCAGCGCCTCGGGATCGAGATGACGACCGGGCCTCTGGGTCAGGGCTTCGGCACCGGTGTCGGCATGGCGGTCGCCGAAGCCCACCTGCGGGCGAGGCTCGGGGCCGAGCTGGTCGACCACCGGACCTACGGATTCGTCTCCGACGGCGACCTGATGGAGGGGATCAGCTCGGAGGCGGCTTCGATCGCCGGCCACTTCGGGCTGGGCCGCCTCGTCTACTTCTACGACGACAACGAGATCTCCATCGACGGGTCGACCGACATCACCTTCACCGATGACGTGCCGGCACGGTTCGGCTCCTTCGGATGGCACACCGTCACCGTCGACGGTCACGACCGTGAGGCGATCGCGTCGGCCATCGAAGAGGCGCGCGGCGAAGAGGATCGGCCCTCACTGATCATCTGCCGCACTCGCATCGCCAAGGGCGCCCCGAATCTGGAGGGCACATCCAAGTCACACGGCAGTCCGCTCGGGGCCGACGAGATCAGGGGAGCCAAGGAGGCCATGGGGTTCGACCCGGACGCCGACTTCTCCATCGACCCCGCGGTGTACGACTTCTTCAACCAGGCCATGGATCGGGGCCGGGAGGCCCGCGCCGCCTGGACCGATCGGCTTCGAGACGCATCGGAGAAGAAGGCCACACTCTGGCGCGAGCTCCACGAGCCAGGCACCGTGCGGCTCGCCATCCCGAGGAACGACTCCAAGCCGATGGCCACCCGGGCGTCCTCCGGTGCCCTCTTCGCCGAGATCGCCTCATCCGTTCCTGGGTTCATCGGCGGGTCGGCCGACCTGGCCGAGTCGACCAAGACCGTCATCGAGCCGGGCCGGCTGTTCTCATCCGACGATCCTGCCGCTCGGGACATCCCCTTCGGCGTCAGGGAACACGCCATGGGGGCCGTGGTGAACGGGATGGCGGTCCATGGCGGCCTCAAGCCCTACGGCGCCACCTTCTTCGTCTTCAGCGACTACATGCGGCCCGCAGTGAGGCTCTCCGCACTGATGGCGGCCCCCTCGATCTGGGTCTGGACCCACGACTCAGTGTTCCTGGGGGAGGACGGGCCCACCCATCAGCCGATCGAGCAGCTGGCTTCGCTGCGAGCCATGCCCGGCCTCTGGGTGATCCGGCCTGCCGACACCAGTGAGGTCGCCCAGGCATGGGAATTGGCACTCAACCGCAGCGACGGGCCGGTCGCGATCGTGCTCACCCGCCAGAACGTCCCGTCACTCGGAGTGGATCCGGGCGGCGTCGCGGGAGGGGGGTATGTGGTCCGGGAAGGCGAGGACGTCACCCTGGTGGCAACGGGCTCGGAGGTCTGGGTGGCGGTAGGGGCCGCAGAGCTCCTCGAGAGCGACGGCATCTCGGCCAAGGTCGTCTCGCTTCCCTGCTGGGAACTGTTCTTCGACCAGCCGGCGGAGTACCGCGCGGAGGTCCTGGGGACCAGCCCGCGGGTGTCTATCGAAGCCGCCTCCACATTCGGCTGGGAGCGAATCGTCGGCAACGACGGGCTGATGATCGGGATCGACCAGTTCGGCGCCTCGGCCCCGGACACCGTGATCGCCGAGCAACTCGGCTTCACGCCCGAGGGAGTTGCCGCACGGGTCCGGGAATTCCTCGGCAGCTGAGTTGACCAGGGTCAGCGCAGTCGTCGTCGGCGCCGGCATCGCCGGTGTCTCCGCCGCCTACCACCTAGCGGTGCGCCATGGCGTGGGTGACGTGGTCATCGTCGACCCGCGTCCACCGCTCACCCTGACGTCCGACAAGTCCACCGAGTGTTATCGGAACTGGTGGCCCAATCGCCCCATGGTCGGCCTCATGAACCGTTCCATCGATCTTCTCGAGGAGATGTCGTCCGTGTCCGGGGGTGCGTTCGGGCTCAGCCGCCGCGGATACCTCTTCGTCACCGCCGATCCCGACCGGCTCGACGCCATGGCGACTCAGGCCGAGATCACATCGTCCTTCGATGCCGGGCCGGTGCGCCGCCACCCAGGACCGGCGCCTTACCGGGACCATCCCGACGGCGTCGACATCCTCGACTCCACCGAGTTGCTGCGCCGCTTCCCGTATCTGACGCCCAGCGCGGCCGGCGCAGTCCATGTCCGTCGGGCTGGCTGGTTCAGTGCCCAGCAATTGGGGGCGTGGATGCTCGACAGTGCCCAGGCTCGGGGACTTGCCCGCGTCGTCGACTCGGTGGTGGCCATCGACCTCGCGGGTGACCGCGTCACTGGCGTGAGACTGGCGGGAGGAGCCCGCATCGAGACGCCAGTGGTGGTCGTGGCGGCCGGGCCGATGAGCAGCGGCGTGGCCCGCCTTGCGGGTGTCGATCTCCCGTTGCGCTCCGAGCTGCACCTCAAGGTCGCCTTCCGGGACCACCTCCGAGCGATCCCCCGAGACGCGCCGATGCTCATCTGGTCCGATCCCCAGTGGATCGACTGGTCCCAGGAGGAACGTGAGGGCCTGGCCGAGGTGGGTCGCGAAGACCTCCTCGGCGAGATGCCGATCTTCTGTCATGGGCGGCCCGAAGGCGGCGAGGGGTCGTCCTGGTTCCTGGCTCTCTGGGAGTACCACCGAACCCTGTACGACGAACCGGTGTGGCCCATCGCCGACGATCCGCTCTATCCCGAAGCGGTGATCCGGGGGCTGGCCACGATGATCCCCGGGGTGGCTGCTTATCGGGACCACCTGCCCGAGGCCGCCGTCGACGGCGGCTACTACACCAAAACCGTCGAGAACCGGCCGCTGATCGGCCCCGCCGGCCCGGAGGGCTTGCACCTCCTGTGCGGCTTTAGCGGTTTCGGGGTCATGGTGGCGGCGGGGGCGGCGGACCTGCTGGCGGCACACGTGTCCGGAAGTGCGCTGCCGGAATACGCCGATGCCTTCACGCTGGACCGGTACGACCGACCGGGGTACCTCGACGAGGTGACGGCCGCCGACTCCGGCCAGCTCTAG
>CAYLYQ010000061.1:8457-10870 GCA_964388105.1 uncultured Acidimicrobiaceae bacterium | reverse complement strand
CCACCCGTCGCATCGCGCCGCGTGCCGGGTCGTGGAACCGTTCGACGGCCTCCTGGGACGCAGCCAGGATCGACTCCTCGTCTTCCACCACCGAGTCGGGAGGCAGGCCGCCCGACGACTCTCCGAGGCTCATCGAGCCGCGGGACGCCTCGAAGCGCATCGGCAAACCTTCGGCACCGGCGAACTGGTCGGCGATCGACGATCCGTTGGGCCACAGGTACTGGTGGTCGAAGACCGTGGTGGCGCCGGACAGGGCCAGCTCGACCAGGCCGAGACGGGTGGCCACGCGCACATGGTCGGGGGTCATGCGAGCCCACACGGGGTAGAGCGCCCGGAGCCACCCGAACAGCCCTTCGTCCTGGCCCGGCGGGTAGACCCGGGTCAGTGTCTGATACAGGTGGTGATGGGTGTTGATCAGACCGGGCATCAGTAGGTGCCCGGAGAGGTCGACGACCTCGTCTGCCGAGCCCGGCAGTTCGGCGGACGCCCCGACCGAGACGATCCAGCCGTCCTCGGCGTAGACCCCTCCGTCGGGGATCTCGTCGCCGGCCATCGTCACCACGACGGCAGCGTTGCGAAGGAGGAGCGACGTCATGGCCGGGAACGGTACCGGCCTCCTAGAGTCGCCCCATGACCCTGAGCGACCAGTCAATGGGCACGTGGAGCTCCCGCTTGAGCCGGGTGGCGACCGAGATCGCCTCCTCGTATCCCGGGGAGCGCCCCGACCGCCAGCCGGTGCACACCGTCTACGGCGGCGCCCAGCTCTTCAAGGCCGATACCGCGGCCCGCCTCGGGGAGCTGGCGCGAACCTCGATGAGCACCTGGCTCCCCGGACCCGAAGACCTCGTCGAGGCGGTGGGCATGGACCCCGCTCTCGCCGCCCAGGTTCATCCCCTGGTTGCGGCCAAGCTGGAGCGAGAGCCGGTCGAGGACTTCCGCATCGACTTTGAAGACGGGTACGGCAACCGACCCGACGACGAGGAGGACGGCCACGCCCGGTTAACGGCGGCCGAGGTGGCCAAGGGCATGGAGGAGGGGACGCTGCCGCCGTTCCTCGGCATCCGGGTGAAGTCACTCTCGGGAGAGCTGCACCGGCGGTCGCTTCGCACCCTCGATCTGTTCGTGACCACCCTCGTCGAGGAGGCTGGCAAGGTCCCGGAGGGCTTCCGCGTCACCCTTCCCAAGATCCAGCACGTCGACCAGGTGGCGGTCTTCTCCGAGGCGATGACCGAACTGGAGAGGAGCCTGCGGATCGAGCGGATTCCTCTCGAGCTCATGGTGGAGACGCCCCAGATGGTGATCGACCACGACGGTGCCTCGGGACTGCGGAGGTACGTCGACGCCGCCGGAGGCAGGGTGTCCGGCGCTCATTTCGGAACCTACGACTACACGGCTTCGATGAGCATCACCGCCGCCTACCAGTCCATGGACCACCTCTCCTGCGACTTCGCCAAGCACAACCTCCAGGTCAGTCTGGCCGGGACCGGGGTGTGGATCTCAGACGGTGCCACCAACGTCATGCCGGTGCCGATCCACCGGGGGGAGGACCTGACCGACGAGGAGCAGCGGGAGAACCGTGCCTCGGTGCACGACGCGCTCCGGCTGCACTATGGGCACGTGAGGCATTCGCTGATCCACGGCTACTACCAGGGATGGGACCTCCACCCGGCCCAGCTGCCCAGCCGGTACGCCGCAGTGTTCGCTTTCTTCCTCGAGGGGCTCGACCAGGCGGGAACCCGGCTCAGCAACTTCGTCGAGTCGGCGGCCAAGGCCACCCTGGTGGGCGACGTGTTCGACGACGCCGCCACCGGCCAGGGATTGCTCAACTACTTCCTGCGGGCGGTCAACTGCGGCGCCATCAGCGCGGAAGAGGCCACCCGGCGCACAGGGCTCACCCTCGACGAGCTGGAGACGCGATCGTTCCTCGCCATCATGGAGGGCCGGAAGGGTTGACACGGCGGCGCCACGCCAGCGGCACCGATCGACACGGTCACTGACTCGCGGTCAACGAGACGAGGAGCTCGTCCAGTTGCGCGAACGTTTCGTGCGTCGCATCCGCCGCGCCCGTGCCGGCAGCTTCAAGAGCTTCCTTGGAGGGATAGGTCTCGGTCATGACCAGCAGGGTCGTGCCACTTGTTTCCTCGAAGGTCACGGTGGTCACCGAACCCTCTTCACCGCCTTCATCATTGGTCCAGGAAAGGCGAGAAGCTGGGACCACTTCGAGGTACTTCCCGAAGAAGTCCATGGTCGAGCCCTCGTATTCGAAGACAAAGCGATACTTGCCCCCGGGGCGGACGTCCGCGTCGACGGAAAGCAGGGTCATGCCCAGCGACTCGGGCACCCACCACTGCTTGAGCAATTCGGGCTGGGTCCACGCCTCGAACACGAGTCGCGCCGGTGCGTCGAAGGTTCG
>CAYLYQ010000061.1:0-8357 GCA_964388105.1 uncultured Acidimicrobiaceae bacterium | reverse complement strand
CCAGAGTTCGTGGTACCCCTCTATCCACGCCGCGGCCTCCTCCAGTCGGCCGGCACCGAGCGAACAGGTCCGCACACGCCCGACCTTCTCGGTGGTGACGAGTCCGGCCTGCTCCAAGACACCGACATGTTTCCTCATGCCGGTCAGGGTCATCTGAAAGTTCTCGGCCAGATCGGTGATGGAAGCGTCTGCCCGTCCGAGCGCCTCGAGGACGCCCCGGCGCGTGGGGTCGGCCAGTGCGGCGAAGGCAGCGTCGAGAGTGGCACCGGCATACTGAACCATATGGTTCAGTATATGGATGAGTCTGCCGCGGTCAAGGGCGAATGGGGGCGTGAAGCGGGTTACTCCTCGAGGGAGATCGAGCCGTCGCGACGGCCGCCCTCGGCGAACACCGCAAACCCGGCCATGGCCATCAGGAACCAGCCGACGCCGATCGCGACTTCGATACCCAGCTGGCCAAGCCCGTAGCGGTTCCAACCGTCGGCGAGCAAGGAGCGCACACCCAGAATCCCGTGGTGCATCGGCAGCCATTGGACGACTCGCTGCACGGCTTGGGGGAAGACGCTCGTCGGGACGTTGACCCCGGCCAGGGCGACCAGCGTGTAGAAGACGAGGTTGAAGAGGATGTTCCCGATCCGCGGCCGCCGGATGGAAATCGAGGCGAGGAAGATCCCCAACCCGTAGGAGCCGAGGCCGAGAGCCAGCAAACCCAGCGGCAGCCACCACCAGTGCCCTTCGAACCCGACGAAGGGCGCCAGGAGAGCGAACACGAGCGACCCCTCGACGACGCCCTGGACTATGGCGAAGGCCGATCGCCCGGCGAACACGGGGAGCATCGACCGGGGAGCGGCAACCAGCAGGGGCAGAGTGCCGAGACCGCGCTCCCATGCGGTGTCCGGGCCCGCTCCTTGCGGCATGAGGGCTGCCATGGCGCAGACGTTGCCGACGAACGCAAAGAGGATGAACTCGGGCCCGCCCACGAGCAGACCCATCGTGGCGAAGAAGAGGACCTGGGCCACCAGACGGGCGACCCATCCGAACAGCCACGACCGCCAGGTGTAGGAGGCGCGCACGTCTTCGAATCCCACCCGGGAGGCTTTGGCGGCGACTCGGAAGGTCGCTCCTGTCATATGGACGCCAACTCTCCCGACACCCTGACTCGGTCGATGATCACTCGAACCAGCCACTGACCCAGGGCCATCCCGGCGGCCCCCAACGCCGCGATCACTGCCAGTCGGAGCCACGGATCCGCAACCACTGGGCTGGAGACGGCGTCGCGGATGAGGTCCGAGCTCCACGACAGGAAAACGATCCGGCCTATCGGCTGCGCCCACGCCGGCATCAGGTCGAGGGGCACGAACACGCCTCCGAGGAGGAGGAACGGATATGAGGCCGCACTCTGGAAGGTGAGGGCCGCCCGGCTGATCAGAGTCATGCTGGAGAAGATGATCCCGGTTCCGACCACGGCAGCCGCCGTCACCACGAAGGCCGCGGCCAGCAACCACGGATGGGCGATGCGGATCTCGACTCCATAGGTGAGAGCGGCCGTGGCGAGGGTGAGGGGCACAGCGGCCGTCGACAGAGCGATCACGGCGGCCACTCGAGCCGTGACCACCAGCCCGTAGCTGGCCGGGGTGGCGAGATGCAGTTCGATGCGGCCCTGCCAACGGTCGTCCCTCATCACCGACCCTCCAGTCCAGAGCGAGACGCCCCACATCGAGATCAGGATCGGCGCCAGAAGGGCGTTGACCATCAGGTCAGGGCGGTCGAACGAGTCGACGACGGACAGGAAGATGATCGTCTGGGGCACTCCGGTGACCAGAGCCATCCAGTAGTTGGGGGTCCGCAAGGCCAACTCCAGCTGCATCCGAAACGCCCGGGTCATCGCGGTCACAGGTCCATACCCCGGTTCCCGATTGTTCGGAGGTACACCTCCTCGAGCGAGGGGTAACCAGTCCGCACCGAGGACACGCCGGCGGCCACCAGAGCCTGCAGGATGGCCTGCGTCACACCGTCCTGGTCGGGCTGGAAGCGAACCCAACCATCCTCTTGCGAGTCCGCCGTAGCGACGCCGTCCATCGACGCCAGTTGAGCCACCAGCTGGTCCGGGACCCCCGCCGCTTCCACCCACTCGTAGGCCGAGATCCACCGGCCCAGTGTCCGCGGGCTCTCGGTGGCGAGGATCCGGCCTCCGTCGATGAGCGTCACTCGGTCGCAGACGCTCTCGGCTTCGACCATGTCGTGGGTGGCCAGGAAGATCGTCTTCCCCTGGCTGCGGAGCTCACGCACCAGGTCGCGGAAAGCCATGGCCGCCACCGGGTCGAGCCCGACGGTGGGCTCGTCGAGGAACAGGACCTCGGGGTCGCCGACCATCCCGCGGGCGAGATGGAGGCGCTGCCGCATGCCGCGTGAGTAGGTCTCGACACGATCGTCGGCGCGGGCGTCCAGACCGACTCTGGCCAGCAGCTCGTTGACCCTTCCGGGTGTCTCGTGAGCCGGGATCCCGTAGAGGGCGGCCCAGTAATCGAGGTTCTGTCGGGCCGTGAGCCGCGTGTAGAGCCCGCGATCACCACCGAACACCAACCCGATGAGTGACCGGACTTCTTTGGTTTCGGAGACCACGTCATGGCCCAGCACCCTCGCATGTCCGGAGGTTGGGATCAGGACGGTGGCCAGGATCTTGATCAGGGTGGTCTTGCCGGCACCGTTCGGCCCGAGCAGACCGTGAATCTCTCCTGCGTCCACGGCCAAGTCGACATCGTCGAGGGCGACCACCGTGTCGCCGCGCTTTCGGCCCTTGAACTCTCTGCGCAGACTCTGGGCCTCGACTGCGAGCATCCGGCTCACCTCTCCACGGTGAGACGGATGTCGCCGTACGGCTCCGGGACGGGGTAGAAGACCGTTCCGGTGTCCTCTACGCCGAAGCGGGTGACATCGAAGGGCAGGTGGTGCTGATTGGGGAGCTGGAAGGCGATCCGCTCCACCTCACCCACGGCGGCAAGGACCGCCTCGCCCATCAGGTAGCCCTGGTGCTGCACCGAGGCCGACCACTCGGAGAAGAAGGAGTCGACCATGGCCCGGCGGACGAGACCCCAGGTCGCCGAGGTGTCGGCCGGCTTGGCCGAGTAGTCCCAGTGGGCCGTCACGGACGTCGCCAGGATCCGGTCATCGGCGTCAGGGAGCACCGTGTACTCGTCGCGGGGGAATCCCGAGAACGCCGAGCCGCCGGTCTTCAGCACCACCAGGCCCTCGATGCCGGCCGACAGGCCCTCCTCCGAGCCCCGGACGACCCGGGCGATCCGCTTCTCTGACGAACCGCCGAGGAAACCGTTGGGGGACTCCCGGTCCCACCGGTTCGCCGTGATCGTGACCTCGGCCCGGGTGACGGCCTCCCTTTCGAGGAAGCGGTCACAGAGCACCGTGGCAAAGCCCTCCAGGTCGTGGTCGAGCCGGGTGTGAGCCGTGGCATACACCGTGTTGCGCATGGTGTCGGTGGGGAGCACCCCGCGGTTGTCGCCCTCGGTGTGGGCGACGTCGACGTCGGAGGCGGTGAGCTGGATGTCGACGCTGAGGTCGAGGATGTCGTCGCCGAGTTCGCCACGGATGACTTTGGAGACCCGTACCCGTGACTTGCCCCAACTGTTCGCTCCCAGAGGCATGTCAACTCCCCCGATAGGTGCTGTAGCCGTAGGGGCTCAACAGCAGCGGCACGTGATAGTGCCCCTGAGGGTCGTCGACGACGAACGGGATCGGGACGTAGGGGAAGAACTGGTTGCCTGCTTCGCCCGTCTCGAAGGAGAGGCGGTGGCGGCCGGTGCCCACCTCGGGGAACGACGTCACCCTTCCATTGGAGTCGGTGACCGACTCGGCGACCGTGTGCCAGCCGTCCTCGGTCCAGACCGACAGTCTCACGACCATTCCAGAGGCGGGATGGCCCGTCTCGAGGTCGAGGACGTGAGTGCTCACGGTGCTCATCCGGTCTCCTGACATGTCATTCGGCGCAGCCTCCTCATCGTGATCTTTCGCTGCTCGGCGGCCGCGGTGGCGACCTCCTCTTCTCGATCGTTGGTGAGCCGCTTCTCGGCGATGGCCAGCATCTCCTCCGCCGTCTTGCCAGTGGCGAAGACGATGTATATGAACCCGAACCGCTCCTCGTACTCCCGGTTCACCTCGGCCAGCCGGCGGATGATCTCGCGGCTGGCAGAGCTCGTTCCCGCCTGTTCTCTGGAGGCCACCGGATCGCCCTTCTCCCCGATGCGCGGGTGGGCGGCGAATGCTTCCAGCCAGTCGGCCTCGGACAGATGGTCGAAGACTTGATCGGCGGCGTCGAAGAGGCCCTCGACCGCCCCATACGGCCTCCCGGAGACCATCGCGTCGACCCACCTTCTCGCGCCACAGGCGGTGTGGAAGAACCTGCGGGCCGCGTCGGGGAACAAGGCGTCCGCGTACGCCATGCGGAGGCGGCCTGCGGCGTCGGCGTCGGCACGGCCCAACACCCGCAAGCGGGCCACGCCCCCGTCGGGGTGGATGTTGAGCCGGACCATCGAGGCATGAGCCGGCACTGCCAGCGCCACGTTGTTGTGCTCGTGTGGCCGGACGTCGGCATGATCGACCACCGACGACCAGACGACACCGTCTTCGGAGAGGTCGAGGGAGACCCAGCCCGGCGCGTTTCCCTTGAAGTGGCTGGTGTCGACCACGACCGACTCCACCATCCCGGGCAGGCCCAGTCGAAAGGTGGCCCAGTCGTGCCCGGGCCCGCGGCGACGCTTGGTCTCCCACCCATCCCACATCCCGCGGGAGTCGATCGGCTTCAACATGTTCGAAGGGTGCGAGTAGTGGGCGTTGGAGGCACCGGCGGCCTCACCGCCGACGATGGCGGAGGCAAGGTCGGTGGGCCCGTCGGGGCAGACGGCTGTGATGCCCGGCACCGGTGTGCCCTCCACACGGAGACGGGCCACACCGCCGTCGGGGAAGATGTTGAGACGGAGGTGCGTGACGCGCCATGGGAACCCTGTCTCGAACACGGCCACCGAGTCACCCTGGAGCAGCGTCCTCGGGATCACCTCCTGCCACACGGCGTCATCGAGACGGTCGTCGGTGTCGACTCCGCACGCCTCCAGCGAGAAGGCCTCCGGGTAGTTGCCGGTGAAGTGGGAGGTGTCGACCGTCACGCGACGGACGAGGCCAGGGATGCCCAATGCGAGGGAGCACCAGTCGTGGCCGGGCTCGCGGCGCCGGCGGGTCTCCCATCCATCCATCCACTTGCCGTGGTCGGTGAAACGGTCGGCATCCCAGAACGGGGGCTCCTCCTTGAGCAGGTTGACCGCTTCCGCGAAGAACTCGTCGTTGCAGTCGACGACACGCCCACCGACGCCGGCGGAGAGAAGGTCCATCATCGAGCCAGCATCCTGCCACGCCCCGTGGTGAGGCTGCCTCTCGAATAGACCTGTTCTCCCCTGAGGAAAGTGACGGTGACCACCCCGCGGAGGGTCATCCCTTCGTAGGCGCAGAGGGGGTGGCGGTGTCCGAGCGAAGCGGCGTCGACCCGAAAGTACGCATCCGGGTCCCAGACGACCAGGTCGGCGTCGGCCCCGACCCGAACCGATCCCTTCCGGTCGTCGAGGCCGGCCAGGTGGGCGGGAGCGGCGGTCAGCCAGTGGGCTGCTTCCTCGAGACCAAACCCACGCTCCGCGGCGCCGGTCCAGGTGGCTGGGAGCCGGATCTGCAGCGACGAGATGCCGCCCCAGGAGGTGGCGAAGTCCGCGGTCTTCATGCTCTCCGGAGACGGCGAGTGGTCGGAGACCACGATGTCGATGTCACCGCTGCGCAGCGACTCCCACAGCGCCTCGCGCTGGGCACGTTCTCGAATCGGCGGGGCGCACTTGAGACTGGTCGCTCCCGGAGGGATGTCCTCGGCGGCAAAGGTGAGGTAGTGGGGGCAGGTCTCGCCGGTGAGGCCCTCGGGGCCAGCGCCAATAGCACGGGCGGCCTCTCCGGACGAGACGTGGAGGACATGGGCCGGAGCCCCCGTGGCAGCCACCAGGCCCAGGACCGAGGCGACGGCCTCGACCTCGGCCTCGACCGGCCGTGATGCCAGGTAGTTGGAGTACAAGGCCGGGTCTCCCTCCACGGCTCGCAGGTGGTCCGGATCTTCGGCGTGAACCAGCACCGGAAGGCCGAGAGGACCGGTGGCCGCCATTGCCCTCCCTAACAGGGCCAGGTCGACCATCGGGTACTCGTCCACCCCCGACTCACAGAGGAAGGCTTTGAATCCGCACACCCCGGCGGCGGCCAGTTCGGCCAGCGCCGCGGTGTCACCCGTGAATCCGCCCCAGAAGGCGACATCGCACGAGATGGATCCGGACGCGGCCCGCCGCTTCGTCTCGAGGGCGTGCAGGTCGACGGTTGGCGGTATCGAGTTGAGGGGCATGTCCACGATCGTGGTCGTGGCGCCCGCGCCCGCGGCAACGGTGGCCGTCCCCAAACCCACCCAAGAGGCCCGGCCCGGGGGGGTTAAGTTGTAGGGGGGGTAGACCAAACAGGGCCTGATCACGAGGTCACCGAAGTCCTGATCGGCCACTCCGACGCCGATCTCGACGAACCTGCCCTCCTCGATCCGCAGGGTCGCCGGGCGCAGTTCCCCTTCGACGAGCACCCGACTGGACCGGACCGAGGTCATGGCCCGGAAGGTAGTGCCCGCCGGCTGGCAGGGCCTGTGGCCTGGGATAGAGTTGGCCCCATGTCCGACCTCGTAAAGCGTCACGACGACGTCATCGCCCCCGTAATCGCCTTCGACACCACCATCCACGCAGAGAGTGCCGAAGGCCTATGGGTCACCGACGTCGACGGGCGGCGCTGGGCGGACTTCGCCTGCGGCACGGCAGTCACCAACCTCGGGCACAACCATCCCGCCGTCGTCGCGGCCGCCCGAGAGCAGTTGGGCAAGTTCGTCCACTCCGGCGCCATCTGGCGTTACGACTCCCTGGTCGAGGCTGCCGAGCGGCTGCGGGAGATCACGCCGCCCGGAATCCAGAAGTTCGCCTTCGCCAACTCCGGGGCCGAGGCCGTCGAGGCGGCCGTGAAGCTGGCCAGGTATCACACGGGCCGTCAGGGGGTCATCGCATTCCGGGGCGCCTTCCATGGGCGCACGATGGGGTCGGTGTCGTACACCACATCCAACGCCAAGTACCGGGACGGTTACCACCCGGTGCTGCCCTCGACCTTCATCGCTCCGTTCCCACACCCGTATCGATGGGGCATGACCGTCGACCAGGCGGTCGACCACTGCCTCCTCGAGCTGAAGCTGATGTTCAAGCACGTGGTGACGCCGAAGAACATTGCCTGCTTCCTCATCGAGCTCGTGCAGGGCGAAGGCGGGTACTACCCCGCACCGGCCCGGTTCATGGACGAGATCCGCGCCCTTGCCGATGAGCACGGGATCATGGTGGTGTTCGACGAGGTGCAGACCGGTTTCGGGCGGACCGCCGAGTGGTTCGCCGCCGACCACTACGACGCCGAGCCGGACATCATCGCCCTGGGCAAGGGCATTGCCAATGGCCTGCCCCTCTCGGCTTACGGCTCGTCGCGTGACGTCATCGACGGATGGCCCGTCGGCGCCCACGGGACGACCTACGGCGGGAACCCGGTGGCCACCGCCGCTGCCGTGGCGGTGATGGACACGATGGGCGACCTGCTCCCCCACGCTCGGGAGCTCTCCGAGCGGGCCTTCAAGTCGTTCGAGGAGATGTCGGAGCGTCACCCGACCATCGGCGACGTCCGTGGCATCGGGCTGATGATCGGCGTCGAGTTGGTCGAGGACCGGGAGACCCGGACGCCGGACGCCAAGGCCCTCGAAGCGGTCCAGGCACACGCCCTCAAGAACGACCTCGTGTTCATCCCCTGCGGTCCCGACCGCAACGTGATCCGATTCATCCCGCCCCTCGTCACGACGATGGAGGAACTGGACTGGGCGCTCGACCTCATCGACGAGGGCCTCACCGAGTGGGAGTCGTCGAAGGGCTAACAAGGGCGGGAGACATCCTCTCGATCACTACAGAGTCTCGGAACTGTTCTTCTGCCGCCATGTGAGCAGCCTTCCGCTCCCCTTGCGCTAACGCTCCACTAGACCCCGACACGCCTGTCGTGTACCGGCCTTCGGGACAGGGCGAGGAAGCCGAGATCGTCGAGCGACTCAAGATGAGATAGAATCCCCACGTGACTCGCCGAGCAGCCCGGACTGCCGTCGTCGCGTTTTCTCTCGTTCTCTTTTCGCCGCCGTTGCCGAGCAACGCGTTTGACGCGACTACGGCATCGGCTGTGGCGACGACAGCTCGGTCAGCATCAGTTTCAGCAGC